>NZ_JBGQOQ010000009.1:0-162413 GCF_052119765.1 Pseudorhodobacter sp. W20_MBD10_FR17
TCACCTTCCGCCACGGGCTCCAATACTTCAAATCCCTCGCCCACGGATGGAGGCTCCGAAATGTGTGAATCGCCTAGTTACTTTCAGGGGGGATTACCTCCACAAAAGACGAAATGCCAAAAGGTGATAAAATGAGAAAGAAAATTTATATTGCAGGCCATCGAGGTATGGTCGGTAGAGCCATCTTGCGGCAGCTCAATGCCCGCCAAGCATCCGGCGAAGACTTGGAATTGATGACGCGGTCCTCATCGGAGCTTGATCTAACCAATCAATCTGCAGTCAACGCCTTTATGAAAGAAAACAAACCAGACGAAGTTATTTTAGCGGCGGCCAAAGTTGGTGGCATCGTGGCAAATAACACCTACCCCGCCCAGTTTATCTATGAAAACTTAATGATTGAATGCAATGTGATCCATGCGGCCTATGTATCTGGCGTACAGAAATTATTGCAGCTTGGATCTTCGTGCATCTATCCTAAAATGGCAGCGCAGCCGATGCGCGAAGAAGCACTTCTTACTGGGACGTTAGAGCCAACGAACGAGCCATATGCCATCGCCAAAATCGCTGGCATCAAGCTGTGCGAAAGTTACAACCGCCAATACGGCGTTGACTATCGCTCTGTAATGCCAACGAACCTTTATGGCCCCGGTGATAACTTTCATCCAGAGAACTCGCATGTTGTGCCGGCATTAATGCGTCGATTTCATGAGGCGGCAGTTACCAACCTTGAGGAGGTTGTGATCTGGGGCTCTGGCACGCCTATGCGTGAGTTTTTGCATGTTGATGATATGGCAGAGGCCTCACTGTTTGTGCACGGCCTTCCGACAGAAACATATGCGCGCGAAACACAAGACATGCTGAGTCATATCAATGTCGGGTCTGGCACAGATGTAACAATTCGCGAACTTGCAGAAACCATCGCGGCCGTGACAGGGTTCAAGGGGCGTTTAAACTTTGACCACAGCAAACCTGATGGGGCACCGCGCAAATTAATGGATGTAACTCGTTTGGCCAAGCTGGGCTGGACAGCAGGTATTGATCTGCGTTCAGGTATGGAAGAGACATACAAGTGGTTTATCGGTCAAGACCTACACAATCTCCGCGCAAAGTAAGGATTTCTGAGACCAAGCGAAAACAGAGGTGGTCGCCGAAATTCGGACCGGCTGTTAAGATGGATCGCATGAGGAAAGTGATGATCCAAAATGAAGAAACGAAAGAACCATTCGCCCGAGTTTAAGGCCAAGGTTGCGCTTGAAGCGATCCGCGAGGAGATGACGCTTGCGGAACTGTCCAAGAAATACGACGTGCATCTGTTACCGGCAGGTGTTTGCACGCAAACACCGAGAGGCGACCCATATCGGGACGTGAAAACGCGCGGCGATAGAGAGCATGGCGACAGCCTTTACGCGCAAAGGTTCAGCGCCCGAACGGGTCAGTGCCGCTGACGTCGACAAGCTGCATTGCAAGATTGGCCAGCTTGTTGTGGAACGGGATTTTTGGCCCCCTCTTGTGCATGCTAGCATGTACTGCTGGGCAGCGGATGCCTCGCAGCACATGCTCGGACCGCGAGGCAAAAAATGGTGAGCAAGGATCACAAGCTGAGTATGCGTCGCCAGTGCGCGTTGCTAACGTTGTCGCATTCCAATTTGTATTATGAACCGAAGGGCGAGAGCGCTGGGAACTTGAGATTTATGGAAATAATCGACAAGCCGTCTTTGGAGACGCCTTGGTATGGATCGCGTCAGATAGCCCGATATATGTATGCGTCCGGTCTGACTGGTGTTGACTTACTCAGCCGCCCAGTTCCACGGCATGAGGTCTTCGAGGCGTGTCATCTTGTGGTCTGCGATGCGGGCGAGAACCCAGCGCAGCCAGGCTTCGGGATCGACGTTGTTCATGCGACAGGTTTCGATGAGCGTGTAGGCGACGGCAGCAGCATCGCCGCTGCCCTTTGATCCCATGAACAGATAGTTTTTACGACCGAGAGTCACCGGCCTGATTGATCGCTCGTAACCGCTCCATTGTTACCGCGGCGATTTAGCTTTGATGCGGGCCGCGAGATCGGTGTCCTCCACGAAGTCATCAAGGAACTCATGCCAGGTTTTTTTGGTGATACGAGCGGCGCGGATCATGTCCGTCAGCTCTTCGATTCCGTCATCGGTCAGTGCGGTGATTGTTTTGTCGGGTCCGACGTAAACGCTGACGATGTTTCCATAGGTCGCTGGCTTCGAAAATAGCTTTTGCCATGTGTAGATCGATTTAGTGCTGACCCCCAAGCGCTCGAGCTATGACTGAATCTGGTGTTTGGGCGGTTTGAAGGTTGGCGGCGTATCTGGTTGAATTGTTGTTGCGAGACAGCAGCCCAACCAAAGGAGATACACCACCATGGAAACGACTAACATTGTTGATTTTGCGCGTCGAGACGGGATAACGGACGCGCTGACGGATTTGTTGAGAACGGGGGCGCAACAATTGATCGCGACAGCAGTTGAGGCAGAGCTTGCCAGTTATCTGGTGCAATTTTCTGACTTGCGCACGGATGCAGGCCACACGGCTGTCGTGCGCAACGGGCATCATCCGGCCCGACCATTCCAAACCAGCATTGGCCCTGTGAGCGTGCGCATTCCAAAGGTGCGATCCAAGGATGGCACACCGGTAACATTCCGCTCGGCCCTAGTGCCGCCCTACGTGCGCAGAACCAAGACGCTGGAAGCGGCCTTGCCCTGGCTCTACCTCAAAGGGATTTCCAGCGGCGAAATGGGCGCGGCCCTCAAGGTTCTTCTGGGCCCTGATGCGGCGGGATTGTCGGCGAATACGGTCTCGCGTCTCAAGCGCGATTGGGCCACCGAATACGATGGCTGGAAAGACGCTGCGTTCGATGACGAGCCAATCGTCTATATCTGGGCCGACGGTATTCACAGCGGCCTTCGGGGCGAGGATGAAAAGCTCTGCGCCCTTGTAATTGTTGGCGTCACCGCCCGTGGCAAGAAGCGGTTCCTGGCAATCGAGGACGGGGTGCGCGAAAGCACCCAGAGTTGGCGCGAGGTGCTTCTCAGCCTCAAAAGCAGGGGGATGAATGCCCCCAAGCTGGCCATCGGAGACGGTGCAATGGGGTTTTGGGCGGCATTGGATGAAGTCTATCCGACGACCCGACAGCAGCGTTGCTGGCAGCACAAAACGATGAATGTGCTCAACTGCTTGCCCAAGCTGTCACAGCCAAAGGCCAAAGCCGCGATCCACAACATCTGGCAGGCCGAAACCAAAGATGATGCGGAAAAGGCGTTCGATTTGTTCGTCAAAATCTACGAGCCCAAATATCCCAAAGCGACGCTGTGCCTGCAAAAGGACCGCGAAGAGCTGATGGCATTCTTCGACTTCCCCGCTCAGCATTGGCAGAGCATCCGCACCAGTAACCCAATTGAATCCGCCTTTTCCACCATCCGCCATCGCACCAAGCGCTCAAAGGGCTGCCTATCACGCGATGGCATGCTGCACATGATGTTCAAGCTGGGCCAATGCGCCGAACAAAACTGGAGGAAGCTACGCGGCTTTGACTACCTCGCCAAAGTCATCACCGGCGTCAGGTTCAAAGACGGAATTGAAGCCACAACCCCAGACCAGATCGCCGCATGACCGACAAGCCTCAAACACCAGATTTGACAATAACTCCTCGGCAACCTCGCGGACCGGATAGCCCCGATCTTCGACCTGCGCGACGGCATCGCGCTTGAACTCTTCTGTGAATTTAGCTCCGGACATATCCACGCGTCCGCTGCACAACCTCGATGCAGCCGACAAACCCGTCCCCACCATCCGCCATCATCGTCTCCTTCTGAATGCTCAGAACGAAACTCGCCGCTAAAGCGGCGTCACGAAACCGCTGAAATCAATGGGACGGGGACGGCGCATACGGTGGATCCAAGGCTTTGATTTTATGGCGGATCCGCAGGTTAGATTGGTCTTGCCGGGGTTTAATTCCGGGCTCATTCGAGCAATGCCAACGAAGAAGGAGATTGAGGCTAACAACGAGATACACAGACGCGTTTCGTCGTGATGCGGTGCGGGTCGCGGCAACCCGTGGATTGACACGGCCACAAGCGGCCTCTGGTTTAGGGGGGCTTTCGACGCTGAATAAATGGTTTCAGACGCACTCTTTGCCCCAGCTCACACATGCTGGGGGCGCTAGGTGAGCCCTACGCAAAACAACTGGAGTATAGACTATTTAGCCTTTAATTTGCTCGGCCACTGCGCTGCGTACGTGTGCGGTAAGGTGTTTGGCGCGCTCCTCGGAATTGGATTGAGCGTAGATGCGGAATTCTGGCGCATTACCAGAAGGGCGCAGATGCACGACATCGCCATTCACTAAATTAACGCGCAACCCATCGGTAAGATCGATGGTTTCAATTGTGCCGAAGGGGGCGAAAAATTCTGTGCGCTGATTTTTCTGCTCAATTAAGCCAGTCAAAAAGCGGGCTGCCTTCTCACGATCAATCTCTTGTAAACGATCCGCGGCTGTAAAACACTGGGGCAAGGATGCAACGAGAGCGGCTAAGGGTTTGCCCTGCTGTTTGGCGGCAAACAGTGGCGCTATGATGGGCAGCATACAATCGCGGGTGGGCAAGCTGGAAAGCGGGCCTGAGAGCGTGGCATCAAAACCAAGCAAAAACCCTCCATTGGCTTCAAACCCTACACATCGGTCCTTGGGGGCCTTGAACTTTTCCATTTCGGCAATGACAAAAGGTGAGCCGATGCGGGTCAAAACGACAGTGTCAAACTCTGGGCATCTGCGCACCATGTCGTTGGACGACACTGGCGTGATCACAGCCTTTGCGCCCAGAACCTGCGCTGTTAAAACGCCCAAAACATCGCCCGGAATAACTTTTCCGGACGCATCACTTAGCAAGGGACGGTCTGCATCGCCATCGGTTGAGGCCACGGCATCAAGGTCGTGTTCTTGGCACCATGCGATGAGATTGGCGCGTGTGGCCTCATCAACGGCCTCTGTGTCAACCGGAATGAATATATCGGAGTGTGCGAGAGGTACAACGGTAGCGCCCATTCCAGTAAATATTTTCTCCATCATGTCGCGTGCGACAGAGGAATGACGGTAGACACCAATGCGCAGGCCTTCGAGTGCCCGAGTCCCGAATGCATCAATATAGCGGGCCACATAGGTTGTTTTCGCCTGAGGCAAAGAGGTCTGTGTGCCAGCGCGGCCAATGCGGCGACGACCCGCAGCATAGGCCGCGTTGATGTTGACCTCATCGGCTTTGGAAATCTCACCTTGGGGCACATAGAATTTCAACCCGTTGCGGTCCGCAGGAATGTGGCTGCCTGTCACCATTATGGCGGCAGCCCCAGCAGATATGGACGCCATGGCCAAAGCAGGCGTACCAAGCGCGCCGCAGTCGATGACCTCAACACCTGCACTCAGAGCGGTGCGGCAAATCATCTGGGCTATATCAGGCGATGACGGGCGTAGATCTTGGCCAATGAAGAGCCTGTTGCATTCGGGAATTGTTGTCAGAAAAGCATGGACATAATCCGAGACGACCTCTTCGGTTAAATCAATCACGAGGCCGCGCAAGCCGCTGGTGCCAAAAGAAGGAGCCATATTAGAAAATCTTTCGTCAGAGGTTTGTATGCCGTGCATTTTTAACATCAATTCTCGGACGTCAAAAATGCAAAATTCGTGTATATGAGGAAATATAATACCCTATTTTACATGTTGTTTTTGGTATTGCCACCGGCATTCGCAATTTTTCCGGTAAACCATAAATAAGATAAGGCAAACACTGCCTGATCCAACAGAGGTAGGCCTGCTTTTTCGACGAGCATCCAGCCTTTTTAAGATGGATCAGGGTTTCATTTAGGCTGCTAATCTCATTGGTTCTGTTTTGCTGGCATAGGCCTCGTCAGGGGGCAAGATGCAGAGAGAGCGCGTTGCCCATGCTATTGGAGGGCCGCCATGCTCTCTATTGTCGGGCGCTTCCACCTGCCGATTAGGGTCGCTTCTCTGTGTTTGCGTGTAAACATCTGTCGGTAATAGATGAACACCATACATTTTATACAACTCCGACAGCGTCATCTCCTCGCGGATTGCCTCAGACGCTACCTTGGCTTAGAATTTAGGCGAATGGTTCTTGCGTTTCTCCATTCTGGATCACCTCTTTCGTCATGCGATCCACCTTAACAACTGGTCCTCAACAACTCGTCCGAATTGCCGCGACCAACTCTTTACAATTGGCGCAGGCCACATTCGGCCTTGGCGAACCTGAGCCCGATGGATCTTTTGCAGAGAAAAACGATGGACAAGTTGGCGGCCTAGGACCAAAGACTTAAGCCCAAGGAGACTTGGGCCTAAGGTTAATAGGAGATTTATCATGCGTACAGCTCTGGTTACGGGCTCTGCCGGCTTTATCGGCTCTTTTCTGTGTCGGCGTTTGATTAAAGACGGTTTTCGCGTAATTGGCGTGGATTGCATGTCTGATTATTACGATGTGAGATTAAAAGAACGCCGCAATGCACAGTTGCTACAATCTGAAAACTATCGTTTCGTCCAAGATAAGGTGGAAACACCCGACCTTTTAATGTCGCTTTTTGCTGAAGAAAAACCGGATGTTGTGGTGCATCTCGCAGCCCAAGCCGGGGTGCGGTATTCGATTGAGAACCCACGGTCTTATTTGGAAAGCAACATCATCGGCACGTTTGAATTGCTTGAGGCTGCGCGCGCTTTTCCACCGCAGCACATGATGCTGGCGTCCACGTCGTCAGCTTTCGGCGCAAATACCCAGATGCCTTATAAAGAGACAGACAAAGCTGATCATCAGATGTCATTCTATGCGGCGACGAAAAAATCTACGGAAAACATGGCGCATTCTTACGCGCATTTGTTTGGTCTGCCGATCACCATGTTCCGCTTTTTCACCGTATATGGCCCTTGGGGACGCCCTGACATGGCGCTGTTCAAATTCACCAAAGCCATTTTGGAAGACACGCCGATCGACGTCTACAACTACGGCGATATGAAGCGCGATTTCACCTATGTAGAAGACCTCGTTCACGCCATTCGCTTGCTGATTGACACACCGCCAGTCCGCCCTGCAGATGGCCTTGTGCCGGTGGGCGATAGTCTGTCGCCTGTCGCCCCGCACCGCGTGGTCAACATTGGTAACTCAGACGCCGTGCAGCTTGTCGATTTTATTGAGGCCATTGAAAAGGCCACAGGTAAGACGGCCAAGCGTAATTTGATGCCTATGCAGGCAGGAGATGTGCCTGCCACTTGGGCGAATGCAGACCTGCTAAAATCGCTTACGGGCTATACCCCCAAGACGGCGGTCCAAGACGGTGTGGCTGAATTCGTTGCTTGGTATCGCGATTATTATCAAATCTAGGCTTTAGACTGATGTGTTCAAGGCATAGTGCTCTGAAGCCGATGTGAACGATGCTATGCCCACCATCGCCGCGATGGATAGTATTGTGGTACTGGATGGTAGCACAATTGCGAAAATTGACCGCCACGCCGCGCTTTTGGCGCTGGTCGGGCTATATGCCAGTCTCTGGGCCCGCCAATAAAGCGGGTTTTGGGTATTGAAGAGGACATGGAATGAACATCACGACCCGGCTTGGTGGACTTATCGAGGCATTTCGGCCAGCTGATGGCCCACCCCCGCAAAAACTGGGCGCGTTCTTTCGGTGGTGCCTTAGCGGCAGCTGGCCGATGCTGTGGATTGCGGGCGTGATCTCATCGATCGCGGGCGCGATGGAGGTGATTTCGGCGCTTTTCCTTGGCTGGGTGATTGATGCCGCATTGGCCTCGGGCGCCGATGTGTTTTTTGAGAAAAACTTTTGGTTGCTGGTGGGCTTTATCGGGTTTTACCTGATCTTGCGGCCAATGGCCTTTGCGGCCTCGGCGGCATCAAACTCAATCGTCGTGGGGCCGAATGTGTTGCCCCTGGTGCTGTCGCGCCTGCATCGCTGGACGTTAGGGCAGGCCGTGACGTTCTTTGACAATGATTTCGCGGGCCGGATTGCGCAAAAGCAAATGCAGGCCGCGCGGGCCGTGACCGATGTCGCGACCGAGGTGATCAACACTGTGGCCTTTGCTTTGGCCTCCGTCATTGGCTCGGTCGTCTTTTTGCTGTCGGTCGATTATCGTGCGGCCCTGGCCTTGGCTGCGTGGCTGGTGGGTTATGTCTTCACCATCCGGTTTTTCATGCCGCGCGTTCGGGTGAATTCGGCGGCGCGGGCCTCGGCGCGGGCAATGGTGACGGGGCAGGTGGTGGATACCATCACCAACATCAAAACCGTGAAACTGTTCGCACATGCCGCGTTTGAGGACAAAGTGGCTCTGAAAGCGATGAAAGTGTTTCGGGACCGGTCGCTGGAATTCGGGCAAATCTCAACAATGTTCCGCTTTGCGTTGATGACGTTGTCGGGCACGCTGCCGGTGCTGCTGATTGGCGGCACGCTGTGGCTGTGGTCTAACGGCATGGCAACGGCGGGTGCGATTGCGGCGGCGGGTGCGATTTCGATGCGGATCGCGCAGATGTCAGGTTGGGTCAGCTTTACCCTGATGTCGATTTATACCTCGATTGGCGAGGTAGAGGATGGCATGCGCACGCTGTCCATTCCGCATACTCTGGCCGATGCGCCGGATGCGATTGCCCTGCCGCGGGTTAAGGGCGAGGTGACGTTTCAGGACGTGTCCTTTGCGTATGGTCGCAAACGGGGCGGGGTGGAACATATCAACCTGACCATTCGTGCTGGTGAAAAGCTGGGGATCGTTGGTGCCTCGGGTGCGGGGAAATCGACCTTGGTTTCACTTCTATTACGGCTCTATGACACCGAAAAAGGCGCAGTTTTGATTGACGGCCATGATGTGTGCAACGTGACCCAAGAAAGCTTGCGCGAACAGATCGGCATGGTCACGCAGGAAACGGCGATGTTCAACCGGTCGGCGCGTGACAACATCAAATATGGCCGCCCCGATGCGACCGAGGCCGAAGTGATTGATGCCACCCGCGCCGCCGAAGCGCATGAGTTTATCGAGCACATGGTCGACCATAACGACCGCAAAGGCTATGACGCTTTTCTTGGCGAGCGTGGTGTTAAACTGTCGGGTGGGCAGCGGCAGCGTATCGCGCTGGCCCGTACCTTCCTGAAAGATGCGCCGATTTTGGTGCTGGATGAGGCGACAAGTGCACTGGACAGCGAAGTCGAGGCCGCGATCCAAGAAACGCTTGGCAAAGTGATGGAAGGCAAGACCGTGCTGGCAATTGCGCACCGTTTGTCGACAATTGCCGCGATGGACCGCATAGTGGTGCTGGACAATGGCCGCATAGTCGAACAAGGCAGTCATGACGCGCTTTTGACCATGAATGGCCGCTATGCACGCTATTGGAACCGCCAGTCCGGCGGCTTTATCGGATCGGAAGAGGCAGCAGAGTGATAGTAACAATCGAACGTTTGGGCCATTTGGGTGACGCAATCGCACAGGGCGAAAACGGCCCGATTTTCGTGGCGCAAATGTTGCCGGGTGAGGTGGTTGAGGGCGAGCTGCAAGGCGACAAGCTGGTTAACACTCGCATCATCACGCCGTCGCCTGACCGGGTGCGCCCACCATGCGCCCATGCCCGTACCTGTGGCGGCTGTTTGATGCAGCACGCGACCGATGAACTGGTTGCAACGTGGAAAACCGAAGTTGTCCGCTCGGCCCTGGCAGGGCAGGGGATAGAGGCGCCGTTGCGGCCGATCCTGACCTCCCCGCCGAATTCGCGGCGGCGTGCCGTGATTGCGGGGCGGCGCACCAAAAGCGGCGCGATGCTGGGCTTTCATGCGCGCGGGTCCGATGCCTTGGTCGCTGTGCCGAATTGCCAATTGCTCCACCCTGATCTGATGGCCGCCTTTCCGGCGCTAGAGGCCTTGGTAACGACCGGTGGCTCGCGCAAATCGGAACTGGCGCTGACTGTAACCCGCACGCTTGCCGGTGCCGATGTTTCGGTGACAGGCGGCAAACCTTTGGACGGGCAATTGCGGCTGGAACTGGCCCGCGTGGCCGAGGCGCATGGCCTGTCGCGCCTGACGTGGGACCATGAAGTTGTGGCCCTGCGCACCGCGCCGATGCAGGCGATGGGCCGCGCGATGGTGGCCCCACCCCCCGGCGCGTTTTTGCAAGCGACCGAGCAGGGCCAAGCCGATTTGCTGGCCGCCGTGCAAGAGGCGGTGGGCGATGCCAAGCGCGTCACCGATTTGTTCGCCGGTTCGGGCACCTTTGCCCTGCCTTTGTCCGAAAAGGCCGAGGTTCACGCGGTTGAAGGCGATGCCGCGATGATTGGCGCGCTGGATAAAGGCTGGCGCCAAGCCGAGGGCCTAAAACGAATCACGTCCGAGACGCGTGACCTGTTCCGCCGCCCGCTAGAGCCGGATGAGTTTAAGAACGTGCAAGCTGTGGTGATCGACCCCCCGCGCGCGGGGGCCGAGGCGCAGACCAAAACGCTGGCGCAAACCAAAGTGCCTGTGATTGCCTTTGTGTCGTGCAACCCTGTTACCTTTGCCCGTGATGCCAAGGTACTGATTTCAGCAGGCTATACGCTTGATTGGGTGCAGCCGGTTGACCAATTCCGCTGGTCTTCCCATGTAGAGCTTGCCGCGCGTTTCAGCCGGTAACCCTAACCGCAGAGAACCCCCATGACCCTTCGCGCCCGCATCGCCGTTTTGATGAGCCAGCCGTTCACCCAACGGTTTATCCTTGGCGTTATCCTATTCAACGCGGTTTTGTTGGGGTTAGAGACCTCAGAAACTGTCATGGCCGAGTTTGGCCCGCTGGTGGTCTTTCTTGATACGCTCTGCCTCGGGATCTTTATTGTTGAGATTTTACTAAAACTTTTTGCGCTGGATCTACGATTCTTCAAATCCAGCTGGAATGTTTTTGACATGATCGTGGTGGGCATTGCCGTTATTCCGGGCGCGCAATCGCTTTCCGTACTGCGGGCATTGCGGATTTTGCGGCTGTTGCGGGTTATCTCGGTCGCGCCATCACTGCGCCGCGTGGTCGAAGGGTTTGTGACCGCGTTGCCCGGCATGGGGTCGGTTTTCTTGCTGATGGCGATTATCTTTTACATCGGCTCGGTCATGGCCACGAAACTGTTTGGCGATGCCTTTCCGCAATGGTTCGGTACTCTTGGCGGCTCGGCCTATTCGCTGTTTCAGGTTATGACGCTGGAAAGCTGGTCGATGGGCATCGTGCGCCCCGTGATGGAACAATACCCCTATGCGTGGGCATTTTTCGTGCCCTTCATCATGATGACGACCTTTGCTGTGGTAAACCTTTTGGTGGGTTTGATCGTGAACTCGATGCAAGATGCGCATCACGCCGCCGATATTGAAAGGACAGACCAGCACCGTGAAGACGTTATCCAACGTCTGATTGCGATTGAAAGGCGGCTTGCAGACCAAGAAACCGGTTCTAAAAACCAGCCCCCGTTGTAAAGATCGCGTGTTCCACAGCCGCGCGATCTGGGCTAAGAGCCGTGCAAACAATAAGATGGCAAAGAATAAGCCGTCCAAATATTATTGAGGCATGGAATGCGGGTACTAAAGCTGATTGCGGCGTTTTTTCTAATTCTTGGGCTGGCGGCCTGCGGCGGTAGGGATACAAAATTCCAAAGGTATAACGGGCCTCCGATAACGCAAATTGTCGTTTATAAAGGCGCCCATCAAATGCAGATGTTCCACGGCAATAAGATAATGAAAACATACGATGTTTCATTGGGTTTTGCGCCGACGGGCCACAAACAGTTTGAAGGTGATGGCAAAACACCAGAGGGCGCGTATCGGATTGATCGCCGCAACCCCAATAGCAGGTATCACCTGTCGCTGGGCATCAGCTACCCGAATAAGGCCGACATAGCCTATGCCGAGTCGCAAGGGAAAAAGCCGGGGGGTGAGATTTTTATCCACGGTAAAACCGGATTTGGCGGCAGGAATAACGGCGATTGGACCTTTGGCTGTATCGCCGTGTCGGATGAGGAAATCGAAGAAATCTATGCGATGGTTGCCGATGGCACGCCGATTTTCATTTTCCCATAGAGGCAAACAAAAAGCCCCAAGCAGGATTGCTTGGGGCTTTTGAATTCATCTAGGCGCGGTAAGGCCTTGTTTTAGCTTAGGCGCCGGTCACCAACGTCCACCAGATTTTGCCTGATGGTTCTTGGAACCACGCAAAGCCAATTTCACGGGCCTGTGGGTCCATGATGATGTCGCGCGTGTCTGATTCGCCCATCCACGTCGATAGGGTTTCAAGCTCTGTTTCAAATGTTTCAGAGATGTTTTCGCCAACCAACCGGCCCGTATAGCCAACGCGCTGTACGCGATCCAACGGCGACGACCCGTCAGACCCGAAATGCCAAGGCCGGTTTTGAACCGACATGTCGCGCGAATGCGTGGCGGCGGCCGCGTTCAATTGGGCGTTAAACTGTAGTGGTGCTGCGCCCTTTGCATTGCGCAAAGCGTTTACCGAATCAAGCAAGCGAAAGGGAATTATCGCCTCTTGCTCGCTTCCGATCTTGTAAACTTGGGACAATGGGCGACCATCGCTTCCCATTTTGATTTGGTTGCCTGTGGTACATGCACCAAGTGCAAGGGCCGCACAGATTGCGACAACTGATAAAGTTCTCATTTTATTCCCATTCGGTGCCAAGCCAAGCTCGTCTTTAGCTCTTTGTTACCATATGAGCAAATGCAACTCTGCAAAATCCCGCCGAACCACATCACTGTGATTTGAAAACTGTAGTAAAAAGCGATATGTATGCAGATACAACCAATAAGGAGTCTGGCGATGAATGCCGACCGAATGAAGCAGTTGAACAGACGCACATTGATGGGTGCAGCCGCCGCCACTTTGGGTATGTCGGCAGTGCCAGCGTTTGCACAGGACAATTCAACCGAGATGGAGACCAACACTGGCCCCGTCCGGAATAATATTTCAAGCTTTCGTATGTTGGATTGGCGCCCATATTTCACCGATACCAAAAACGGTGCTGTCTTGGTTGATACCAAATCGCGTGCCCTGCATTTCTGGTCCGAAGACCAGTCGATTTACAAGCTGTACCCGACTTCTGTGCCGCTGACAGATGACCTGACCCGTCTTGGCCGGACCGAGATTGTGCAAAAGGTCGTTGGTCCAACATGGCGCCCGACGCCTGAGATGAAAATTCGCAACCCCGAATGGCCGGATGTTGTTGGGCCGGGTCCAGATAACCCGCTGGGCACCCATGCGCTCTATCTATCCTGGACGTATTACCGAATCCACGGCACGCATGACACCCGCAAAATCGGCCGCCGGTCGTCAAGCGGCTGTGTTGGCCTGTATAACGAACATATCGCCATTCTTTTTGGCCTTACCAAAGTCGGGACGCAGGTTCTTTTGATTTAAAGTCTCTTGAAAACGCTAAAGTATTAGGGGCCCATCGGCCCCTTTTTGCTTCTTTGCCCCCAGCAGACGCAGGCGCGGGCCCATCTGAGGCATTTATGAGCCAAGAGTGTTGCTAAATTGACGAAACTGACGGGCGACGCTGCAGAAATTTACGACCCAGATTGCAATCTTTCTAGCAAGCGGGTTAAAAACCCTCACGAGGTATAGTCTTGGGTGCGCGCTGTCGTCCTCTGAAAAATTCGATTGCGCGCGAAAACTGGAGGTTACTATGAAGAAACTTGCACTCGCAGCGGCTCTGTCCGTTGCTGCATCGACCGCTTTTGCTGGCGGTATGGCTGAACCAGTAATGGAACCAGCTGTAGTAGAAGCTGCAACTTCGTCGTCTGCTGGCGGCATCGTTGTTCCTTTGCTGTTGCTGTTGGTTATCGCAGCTGCTGCATCGAAGTAATCCTAACCGGATTGCAACGATTTAAGGGCGGTAGGGCAACCTACCGTCCTTTTTCTATGTCTAAAACGGCCTTTAGGCCGGGGTTTTACACCCAGCCAGCAAGGTTTTCTTTAATAACGGTTACCAGCGCATCAATATGCGCCGCATCATCGTTCAGGCAGGGAATGTAGGTAAAGCTTTCGCCACCTGCATGTTCAAACGCCTCTCTGATTTCGCCGTTAATTTCCTCAAGTGTTTCAATGCAATCGGCAGAAAACGCGGGTGCGATCACGGCAATTCGCTTTTTGCCTTGCTTGGCCAGCGCGGCCACATGTTCAACGGTATAAGGCTTTAGCCACTCTTCGCGGCCAAAAACCGACTGAAAGCTGGTATCAATATCGGCCTTATCCCAACCCAACCGTTCGCGCAGCAGGCGCGTGGTTTTGGCGCAATGGCAATGGTAGGGGTCGCCCTCCATCAAATAGCGAATCGGCATGCCATGATAGCTGGCAACCAGCACATCGGGACGATGGTCCAGCTTTGCATAGGCCCGCTCAACCGAACCGGCCAGCGCGTCGATATAGGCAGGGTGCTCAAAATATTCAGGCACCGTGCGGGCAGCAGGCTGGCGCTTTTCTTTCATCAGTGCGGCAAAGAATGAGTCATTGGCCGTTGCCGATGTGGCCCCCGCGTAATGCGGATAGAGTGGGAAAAACAAAATCTTTTCACAGCCAGCGGCAACCATCGCTTTGACCTTGGATTCGGTCGTCGGGTTTCCATAGCGCATGCAAAAATCTACCAGAACCTCGCCGCCATAGGCCTGCGACATTTGGGCCGCAATCGCGGTGGTTTGGTCGCGCGTGATCGTCAGCAGCGGGCTCTCATTCTTCTCATGGTTCCAGATCAGCTTGTAATTCGCGCCCGAGGCAAAGGGCCGTTTGGTCAGAATCACCAGTTGCAGAAGGGGTTGCCAGATCCAATCAGAAATATCGACGACCCGTTTGTCTGACAGAAATTCGTTCAAATACCGGCGCATCGACCAATAGTCATAGTTGTCTGGCGTGCCGAGGTTTGCCACCAAAACCCCGATTTTGGGGGCCTTAACGGCAGGGTGATCTGCGGGTGCATGGGAAAGCCGCCCTTGCCCTGCGGGAATATCGGGTTGGCTATACTTGGCATCGGACATGGCTTTTTCCTTATTCATTTAACACAGCACCTAAGGCCAAACGGGGGGGCGTCAAGTCTCGCCTTTTGTCGCAGGCACGGTGATTTCTGCGGCATTTAGCGCATCGGCCAACCGGTTTACCGCCGATCCGGGGCGCAGGGGTTTTTGTTGGCTGTCATGCGGGGCCCAGCCCGTCAGGAAAACTAGGTCGAACGTGGCGGAAACGCGGCCCCCCGTAACGGCATAGTTTTGCGCGTACAGTTCCGCCGTTTTGGTGAAAACCCCGCGGCGCGTCGGGCGGCGCAGGCGATCGTTTAGGGCATTACCCTCGCCCATCGCCCGCAAATCTTGCATCAGGTGCAGGGCATCGCGGTAATGCACCTTGCGGATAAAGCTGTCGGCCACGGGCAAGGCCAAACCGGCGCGTTGTAGCAAACCGCCCAAATCCCTGATCTCTGCCATTGGCAACACGCGCGGCGAGATGCCACCCGTCACGGCTGATTCGGCCTCGGCCAAACAGGCCCGCAGCTCATGCAGCGTTTGCCCGCCCAGTAGCGCCGCCAACAGCAAACCATCGGGCTGCAACGCGTGGCGGCATTGGATCAGCTGCCCAACAGGGTCATTCGCCCAGTGCAGCGCCATCACATGGATAACAAGGTCAAAGGCGCCCGGTTTCAGCGCCAGCACGTCATCGTCGGCGACAATCTGCGCTGTTGGAAAGGCCTCACGCCAGAAATCGGGGAAGCCGGTCACAATAGCGATTGACGTAAACGACTTATTAACCTCGGTCAGTCTTTCCTTAATCTCGTCACGCAGGTCTTCGTGCAAGAATAGGGCAGGGGCCTGCATCGCGCGGGCGCGGTTGCGGGTCAGGGCTTGGGCATCGGTCAAATCGGGCATTTTCATGCGCCGAACAATAAGAGGGAAAGATGGGATTGCAAGCCATGCTGCGATTAGTTTACCCGCCGCAATGCCTTGGCTGCGACGAACTTGTGACGTCAGATTTCGGCCTGTGTGGGCGTTGCTGGCGCGAAACCCCTTTTATTGCGGGGGTGGTCTGCGATACCTGCGGCCTTCCTTTGCCCGGCGATGATGCGACCGAGGTGGCGCAATGTGACGATTGCCTAACCCTGACGCGGCCATGGGTGCAGGGGCGCGCGGCGCTGTTGTACAAAGATAATGGCCGCAAAATGGTGTTGCAGTTGAAACACGGTGACCGGCTAGACCTTGCTAAACCCGCCGGCTCTTGGCTGTTGCGGGCGGCCAAGCCGATGTTGCGCCCCGATACGCTGCTTGCTCCCGTGCCCTTGCATTGGTTTCGGATGCTGCGGCGGCGCTATAACCAGTCGGCCCTGTTGGCGGCGTCCGTTGGCCGGTTGGCGGGGATTGAGCATTGCCCCGACTTGTTGATCCGCCATAAGCGCACCCCCAGCCAAGAAGGCCGCGACCGGCACGCGCGGTTTGAAAACTTGCAAGATGCGATTCGTGTGCATCCGCGCCGTGTTGCGATGATGAAAGGCCGGAAAATCCTGTTGGTTGATGACGTTATGACCTCAGGCGCCACACTTGCTGCTGCCACCGATGCCTGTTTGGCGGCCGGTGCCGCAGAGGTTCGGGTTTTGGTACTAGCACGCGTTGCTAAGGATGCCTAAATCCCTATAGTTACTTTGACAAACGGGATGGTCTTTATGAAAACTGTTGAAATATATACCTCGCCGCTGTGCGGCTATTGCCACGCGGCAAAGCGTCTGCTGAAAAAAAAGGGCGTGGCCTTTACCGAATTTGATGTGTCGCGCGACCCTGCCTTGCGCGGAGAGATGATCCAGCGTGCCAATGGTGGCCGCACCGTGCCGCAAATTTTTATTGGCGATAAACATGTTGGCGGGTCGGATGATCTGCACGCGCTTGACCATGCAGGCAAGCTTGACGCGCTGTTGGCGGGGTAAGCCATGCCCATCGGCCCCATACGCATCGGCCTTGTGCAACTTTGTGTGACGGATGATCCGGCAGCTAACCTGCCGGAAACCCGCAGGCTTGTGCAACAGGCTGCGGATGGGGGCGCCACGTTTATTCTGACGCCCGAATGCACGAATGGCCTGTCGTCCAGCCGCAAACATCAGGCCGCTGTGTTTCACCATCAGGCCGATGATCCGACCTTGCAGGCGTTGCGCGATGATGCCGCAAGGCTGGGCGTTTGGCTGCTGATCGGTTCACTGGCGTTGCTGACCGATGACGCCGATGGCCGCTTTGCGAATCGTTCATTTCTGATTGATCCACAGGGGGAAATCGCTGCGTGGTATGATAAAATCCATATGTTCGATGTCACAGTGTCCGAAACCGAACGCTACCGAGAATCAGAGGGGTATCGCCCCGGCGATAGGGCCATTTTGGCGCAAACCCCGTTTGGCGTGGTGGGGATGACGGTGTGCTATGACGTGCGCTTTGCCTATCTTTACCGTCAGTTGGCACAGGCTGGCGCGCAAATCCTTACCGTTCCGGCAGCGTTTAACCACATCACGGGCGCCGCGCATTGGGAGGTGCTGCTGCGCGCCCGCGCGATTGAAACGGGGTGCTTCGTGCTCGCCCCCGCGCAAACCGGTTTTCATGCGGAAACTGCAGCCGGTAAGGGGCGGCGCACCTATGGCCACAGCCTTGCGATTTCCCCTTGGGGTGAGGTGATCGCCGATGGCGGCACCGAACCCGGCGTCACCTTTGCCGAGATTGACCTTGCGCAAGTAGCAACCGCGCGGGGGCGCGTGCCGTCGATCACGCATGATCGGGCGGTGGTGGGGCCATAATGCCAGAAAGCGCCGAAGACCTTGCTGTATCGCTGTTTGGAGAGCTGTTTATGGCCGATCAGCTGGCCCGAAACCGCATTTCCAAGGTCTTGCCGCGCGGGATGGAGCTGTCGCATTTCGCGGTTTTGAACCATTTAACGCGGGTGAATGATGAACGTTCGCCGGGCCAACTTGCGCGTGCGTTTCATGTGACCCGAGGGGCAATGACAAATACGTTAAGCAAGCTGGAATGGGCGGGCCACGTTCATATCCGCCCCGATTGGGATGACGCGCGGCGCAAGTTTGTGGCGATCAGCCCATCCGGCCGCGCGGCCCGAAATGCTGCCGTGCAGGCCGTGGCCCCCCTTATCGCCGAGTTTGTGACTGATCTTGGTGCCGAACGTGTGCGGGCCTTTATGCCGGTTCTGCGCGAACTTAGGGTCAGGCTTGAAGGGAACGAGTGAGCCAAGATGCCCAGCGAGGCGCGACTGCTGCAGAATTGCAAGGATTGGGGACATGAATCCGCGTAAACGACTCCTCGATTTGGTTTTGGTCGTAGTCCTCTCGGCAATCCTTGTGGTGCCATTTTCAATTTTGCTGGTCGTGATGATCTTTAAAGAAGGCTTTCCGTTGTTTTACGTCGCCGAGCGGATGAAAGGCGTGGGCCAACCGTTTTGGCTGTGGAAGCTGCGGACAATGACGGTCGCACAAACCGAGGTGGGCGTCTCCGGTGGTGACAAATTGGGCCGGATCACGCCGTTGGGTGCCTTTATCAGGCGGGCGCGGATGGATGAGGTGCCGCAAATCTGGAACGTGCTAAAGGGCGATATGAGCTTTGTCGGCCCCCGCCCCCCTTTGCGGGACTATGTTGAACGGTTTCCCGAAATCTATGCACAGGTTTTAAAAAGCCCGACGGGGATTACGGGGCTTGCCAGCCTTCGGTTTCATGACCGAGAAGAGGCACTGTTGGCGGCTTGCACAAGCGCCGAAGAAACGGATCGGGTGTATTCCGAACAATGCGTGCCGCAAAAGGCGCGACTGGATTTGATATATCAAAAAAACTGGTCCGTTTGTTTTGATTTGAAATTGATCTGGGAAACCGGAACAGGCATTTTGATTCGTCGGTTTTTCAAAGGCGATAAGGCATAGTTTCACCCAAAAATTAGCCCTTAAACGCCCCTTTAAACAAGGCTTGCGCCTGCGCGGGCGTATAGCGGCCAAGGCGGACGTCTTCGGCGATCAGCGCGGGGTCACGCGCAGCAGGGTCGCCATAGCCGCCGCCGCCGGGGGTGCGGACGCGAACACTGTCGCCGGGTTGCAAGGCTATATCTTGGGCTTTTGACAGGTGCGGCGGGGTGAAAACCGTGCCGCCTTGGGTGATTTCAACACGGTTTACCGCGCCATCTTTGCCACCTGCGGCCCCTTGGGGGCCAGTGCGGCCATGGTCCATCACAAAGCTTGCGCGTGCGGTACCGCGTAGCAGTTCCACCTCATAATCCAACCCGAACCCGCCACGATGCTGCCCCGCGCCGCCCGACCCTTCGTGCAGGGCATAGCGGCGGTAGAGAACGGGGTAGGTTTGCTCCATAATCTCGACTGGCGGGGCCTTGGAAATGCCGATGGTTGAACAGCCGTTGGACAGGCCATCATGGTCACTATTCCCGCCATAACCACCACCCGAAATCTGATACATCACAAAATCACGGCCCTTTTCGGGGTCATGCCCGCCAAGCCCGAAATTGCCCGAGGTGCCTGCGGGGGCAGCGGTCACCAGCTTTGGCACGGCCTGAACAAGGGCCGCAAACACAGCCTCCGCAATGCGCTGTGACACCTCGGCGGCGCAACCGGATACGGGACGGGGGTAGCGGGCATCAAGGAAGGTACCTTCGTGGCCTGTGATGTGCAGGGGCTCAAACGCGCCGGCAGACAGCGGTACATCGGGAAAGATGTGACGCATCGCAAGGTAGACCGAGGAAAACGTGGTCGCCTGAACTGAATTCATCGGGCCAGCGCAGGGCAGGGAGGACCCTGCAAAATCAAAGGTCAGGGTGTCGCCTGCGCGGGTGACGTTCAGCGCGATGGTTAAAGGTTCATTCACCACGCCGTCACTGTCGATATAGGCTTTTGCGCTATAGCTCCCTTCAGGGATCAGCGCGATTTTGGCACTCATCTGGGCGGCGGCAAGAGCACGAATTTCAGTGATGGCTGCCGTGACGGTACTGTCGCCATAACGATTCAGCAGTTCAGTCAGGCGATCAGCGCCGACAAGCAGCGCCGAGGCTTGGGCCTGCACATCGCCGATGCGTTGTTCTGATACGCGGATGTTTGAGCAGATCACAGCCCAAATTTCAGTGTCTAACACGCCTTTTTTGAACAGTTTAACGGGTGGCAGGCGCAGGCCTTCTTGTTCCGCCGCGGTGGCCGAGGCTGAAAACCCACCCGGCACGGCGCCGCCCGTATCGGGCCAGTGGCCGGTGTTGGACAGCCAGCAATAGATTTCGTCATCGCGGTAAAACGGCATGGCAAAGCGCACATCCATCAGGTGGGTGCCGCCAAGATAGGGGTCGTTTACGATATAAATATCGCCTCGCTCAGGCGGCAAGGTTTCACCCGATGCGATGCGGCGGATGATGTGGCGGGTAGAAAATTGCATAGTTCCGACAAAGACCGGCAGGCCGCGCGCGCCTTGGGCGATTAGTGCGCCATCGGTTGCGGAATAGATGCCGTCAGATCGGTCATCTGCCTCGGCTATGACGGGTGAAAAGGCGGCGCGGCTGAATGTCAGGTCCATTTCATCGCAGGTTTGTTGCAGGCCTGCTTGGATCACGGCAAGGGTGATTGGATCAATTTTGGCGATGTTCGGCACTGTTTTAGGCATGGGGCACCTCGATAATCAGGTTTCCATCCGGGTCGGATGTGACCGTGCAGCCGGGGTGAACAAGGGTCGTCGTATCCATCTGTTCGATGATCGCGGGGCCGTTGAGGTGCAGGTCAAGCGGCAGATGATCGCGCCAGTAAACGGGGGTTTCGACCCAGCCGTTAAACCAAACTGGCCGCGTGCTCTGGGGGGTAGCCTTGGCCAAGCGTTCAGCAGGGTCGATCAGCCGCGACAGGTCCATCTCGGGGCGCTGGCCGATGACCGAAGCGTTAAGGTTGACCAGATTGGCGCGAATTGTGGGCAGGTTAACGCGGAATCGGGCGTGGTAGGCGGCCTCAAAGCGTGCCTGCAAATCTTCGCGCGTGGGCGTGGCGTTCGGCAGGGGAACGCGCAGAAGGTGGGTTTGGCCGATAAATTGCATGTCGGCGGAAAGCTCGGTCTGGATGCTGGTAAGCGCGATGCCCGCAGCGTTGATTCGGTCGGTGCCGGTAGCGATTTGATCGGCCAAAATGGCGTGGATTTCCGTGATATCGGCATTGTCGAGCGGCCGGTTGATGGTGCGTACCGCGTCATGGCGCAGGTCGGCGACAACGCAGCCAAGCGCGTTGGTCATGCCCGGACGGGCGGGTACCAGAACGCGGGGGATGCCAAGTTCGGCTGCAAGGGCGGTGGCATGTAACGGGCCCGCACCGCCAAAGGCAAAGAGCGCGTAATCGCGCGGATCGGCACCAAGCGACAGGGAAACCATGCGGATCGCCCCAGCCATATGGGTGTTGGCGATGCGGATAACGGCTTCGGCCGCAGCCTCGGGCGAGAGGCCTAGGGGGTGGCCTATTTTAGTGCCGAATATGGCGGAAAGCTCGTTTTTATGTGCGCCAAAGCGGGCAGCAGGTAGGCGACCGAGGAGAAGGTTTGCATCAGAAATTGTGGGTTCTGTGCCGCCTTTGCCATAGCAGATCGGGCCGGGGGTAGAGCCTGCGGAGTGGGGGCCAACGCGCAGCATCCCGCCACCATCGACCCGCGCGATAGAGCCTCCGCCAGCGCCAACGGTGCGGACATCAACCATAGGGACGTGGATCGGCATGGCGTATTCGACCTCGATCTCATTCGAAACCGGAGCGCGGGCAGCCTTGATGAGGGCGACATCGGTAGAGGTTCCGCCCATGTCATAGGTGATAAGGTTTGGGATACCGGCGCGGCGGCCGGTGGCAACCGCAGCCATAACGCCCGAGGCAGGGCCTGACATCACGGTTTTGACCGCCTCGGCGCTGACTTGGGCCGCAGGGACCATACCGCCGTTGCCATTCATCACGAGGAGGTCGTTTTGATACCCCTTTGCATGCAGCGCCGTCGCAAGGGACTTAATATAGCGTTCAAGAAGCGGTTGGACCGAGGCATTGACGGCAGCGGTGACGCCACGTTCAAATTCGCGCGATTCTGATAGCAGAGCATGGCCACAGGTGATGTATTTGGTTGGCCAAATCTCAGTAGCGATTTCGGCGGCGCGCAACTCGTGGGCGGGGTTGGCGTAGGCGTGGAGGAAATGGATAACGAGGGACTCGCAGCCCATTTGAGCCAGTTTAGTAACGTTTTCGCGAAGCTCATCCTCATCCAGCGGGGTAAGGATGCGGCCTTTGGCATCCATACGCTCGGAGACTTCAAGGCGCAGATCGCGGGGAATGATGGGGGTGAACTCGCCCGTCATGCCGTAAGCGTTGGGGCGGGTACGGCGGCCGAGTTCTAGGATGTCACGAAAACCTTTGGTGGTGATGAGGCCCGTCTTTGCGAGCTTGCGCTCTAGCACGGCGTTTGTAGTTGTGGTGGTGCCGTGGACGATGAGAGCGATGGTATTAAGCGGTGTTTGGGACTGTTCGAGGGCGGCGAGAACGCCTGCCGCTTGGCCGCCTGCGTTGAGGTCTAGTGTGGTAGGGGTTTTCGCTAGCCGCACCTCACCCGTGGCTGGGTTTAGGATTACGAGGTCGGTGAAGGTGCCGCCGACATCGGCGCCTGCGATAAGGTTCGTCATATGCTTGGGCCTATGGGACTGTGGCAAGGCTGGGGGGCTGACTGCCCCCCAGACCCCCCGTGGATATTTGTACCGAACAGAAAGCGAAGGCGCATTTCTAGATGCCTACATAGGTTTGGAATTGCGGGGTGGCGGGCGAGAGGTTTTTGTTTTGCAGGGTTTCGGACACAGTGCCGTTGGTGACGAAGGCGATTTGGTCGGCCATGCTAAGGACCGCATCGACGCGTTGTTCGACGAGGATGGTGGCGACACCCGTGGATTTTAGAGTGAGCAGCGTGTCGCGGATTAGGGTAATCATGGAGGGTTGCAGGCCTTCGGTCGGTTCATCCAGCAGAAGCACGGCGGGTTCAAGGCAGAGCGCGCGGGCGATTGCGAGCATTTGTTGCTCGCCGCCGGAGAGGGTAGATGAGCGTTGCGAGAGGCGCTCGCGCAAGCGGGGGAAAAGGGACAACACATAGTCGCGGGTTTTTGCGCCTTTGTGGCGGGTCATCAGGCCGATTTCGATGTTTTGTGCGACGGTGAGTTCGCCAAACAAGCGGCGACCTTGGGGGACGTAACCGATGCCGTGACGCGGGACTTCATGCGCGGGAAGGGTTTGCAGGGCTGTGCCGTTTAGAGTGATGCTGCCGCTGCTGGCCTGTACTTGGCCCATGATCGTGCGCAGAAGGGTGGTTTTGCCTGCCCCGTTGCGGCCCATCACGCAGGTTACTTGCCCCGGTTTGGCGGTGAGTGACAGGTTGCGCAGCACTTGGACATTGCCATAGCCCGCGTTGATGCTGTTGATTTCCAGCATATCTCAGCCCCCCAGATAGGCGGTTTGCACCGCTTTATTCGCGCGAATCTGCGTGGGGGTGCCGGTGGCCAGTTTTTCGCCAAAGTTCAGCACGGTGATTTGGTCGGCAAGGTCCATTACCACATCCATGTTATGTTCAATCAGCAGGACGGTGGTTTGGGGGGTAACGGCGCGGATCAGGGCCTTGAAAGCCTCAATTTCGGAATTGGCGAGGCCTTGGGTTGGTTCATCCAAGATCAGCAGCTTCGGGTTCATCGACAGGCCCATCGCGATTTCGAGCAGGCGTTGATGGCCGTAAGCCAGCGTGCCGGCGACTTGATCGGCCATCGTGTTGAGGCCAACACGGGCGAGGGCGGCCATCGTATCGGCTTGCAGGTGCTTGCTGCCTTTGCGCTGGATCGCCAGTGCCACGTTATCGAAAACGGGCAGGTTGGCGTAGATAGATGTGATCTGAAACGTGTAGGCGATGCCGCGCACCACGCGGGCATGGGCGGGCAGGCGCGTAATATCGGCGTCGTCAAACTGAATGGTGCCCGCGTTGGGCGCGATACGGCCCGACAGCAGGCTGACAAAGGTTGTTTTGCCCGCACCATTGGGGCCGATCAGTGCGTGAATTTGGCCGGTTCTCAGATCGAAATCGACATTCTCAACGGCTTTGATGCCATCGTAATGCTTGGTTAGGCCGCGTGCAGATAGGATCATGGCAGCCATTTTGCCCCCCGTTCGCGTAGGGTGCCGAGGATACCTTTGGGCGCAAACAGGACAAGTAGCAGCAGCGCTGCGCCGACGACGAATAGATGCGCGGTGGTATAGCCCGAGGAGATGTCGACAAGGTAGAACATGAGAAGCGCGCCGAGGAACGGGCCGAGCGTGGTGCCCGCGCCGCCCAAGAGGACATAGAGCAGCGGCAGGATGGAGTATTGGATCGTGGCAAAGCTGGCCCCTACATAGCCGAACAACACGCCATAGGCCGCCCCTGCCGCCCCCGCATAGAAGCCCGAGATGATAAGCGCGATCAGTTTCACCCGAAACGGGTTATAGCCGAGCATGCGGGAACGTTCCTCATTTTCACGCATGGCGATCATAGATCGGCCAAGGCGAGAGCGGGTGAGCGCTAAGTTGATAAGCAGGCCCACGGTAAACAACGCTAGCGCCGCAAAGTAGCGCGGCGTATCGGCAGACAGGTCGATGCTGCCGATGGCGCGGGCGGCGCGCGCGATGACGATGCCTTCGTCGCCACGGGTGTAGGTGCCGAAATACAGGATCGTCAGATAGCCGGTCTGCGCAAACATCAGCGTGACGATCATAAAGCTGACACCACCGGTGCGCAGCGCCAAAACGCCGGTTGCTGCCGCGATTGCCCCCCCTGCCGCCAGTCCAAGCAATAGCGCAGGCGCGGCGGAAAGGCCCCCAAGTTCAATCCCGAGGCCGGTGGCATATAGTCCAGCCGCAAAGAACAGCGCATGGCCAAGCGAGAGCAGCCCAGTATAGCCAAAGGCGATATTATATCCCATCGCGAATACCGCCAGTACCATGATGCGGGCGATGTTGGTTTGGTGATAGGATGGCAGCAGGTATTGGGCAGCAAACAGGGCTGCAAGTACGGCCAAGTGAAGGGCAATCGCGCGCTTCATTGCTTTACCCCGAACAGGCCCTGAGGGCGAAAGACCAACACCATTGCGACCAGCAGGGTCGCAATGATTTTTGCTAGCGTGGGCGAAAAGAAGACCGAAATCACGCCATCAGATAGCCCGATAATCAACGCCGCCAGCAACGTGCCACGCAAAGACCCAAGCCCGCCGATGATCACCACAATAAAAGAGAGCAACAGCGGGTCATGCCCCATCAGGTAATGCGCCTGCTGGATAGGCACGATCAAAACAGCGGCCACAGCGGCCAGCCCCGCGCCCAGCGCGAAAACAGCCGCATAAACGCGGTCAACATTGATGCCAAAGGCCCGCGCGGTGTTCCGGTCAAGCTGCGTTGCCCGCATGATAAGCCCTGCACGGGTGCGCGTCATCAATAGCCAAACCGCCAGCAAAACCGCAATCGCCGCCAACACCACAGCAATCTTATAGCCGGAATAGCCGAACCATGGCAGCTGAATACGCAGGTTAAACGGCGCCTCAACGGGCCGCGCATCAGGACCATAAAACGTCAAGGCCGCTTGTTGGAAAATATACGACAGGCCAATCGTCGCCACGATTGTCGCCTCGGGGTCATAATTCAACCGCTTCAAAATCAGTGTATCTGAAAGCGCCGCAATCCCGCCCACCAGCAGCGGACAAATCACCAAAGCCGCCGCAAACCCAACCGCTGGCGGGCCGGGCATATAATGCGTCACAAACCATGCGATCACGGCACCCAGCATGAAAAACTCGCCATGCGCGACATTGACGACCCGCATCACGCCAAACACCAGCGACAACCCAACGGCGGTCAACGCCAGAACGGCAGCCATAACCGTGCCTTCCATCAAGGCCAGCAGCAAAAAAGGGCCAAAGTCCATTCAGACGTACCTGTATTTCATCTTGGTTCAAATACCTCGGGGGTCAGGGGGCAGCGCCCCCTGCCTGTTCTGGTCCCTTAAAACGACATCGCGGTGTAATCGGTATCGTTCTCATACAGGCTTTCCTCGATGCTGGTCCGGTACACCCGCATCAGCTTGCCGCCTTCAACCTTTGAGATGTTCTGATGGCCAAACACTTGGTGCGTCTTGCCGTTGAACAGCTTGTCGCCTTGCGGATGTGCGATGCTTTCCGGCATCGTGGTCATCGCCTCAATCGCCTCGATTAATTTCTGGCGGTCTGCGACGCCCTGATAGCCCGCTGCCTCCATCCCTGCCTTCAGGATGAACAGCGTTTCCCAGCAGGAAAACATATGTGCATAGGTCGAAATATCCTTGGCATCGGAAACAGACGCGCCGTTTTCATCCACGCCGACAGCCGCGCGGTAAAGGGTCTCAGTCTCGCTCGCGTCAGCCTGCTGTGTGCGGCACTGGCCCTCCCAGAAATGGGTGCCTTCCAGGAATTCCAGACCCGGTGACGCGGTATCAACCGCCTCTAGGCTGTCGATAAAGCCAAAGATTTCCGGCCGTGCGCCGGTGCCGTAAAACTCGCCCAGTTCTTTCACAAAGGTCAATACCGCGGGGCCGACCATGACGTGGTACAGCACTTCGGTATCGCGCGGAATTTGCGGCAGATAGCGGGTAAAGCTGGTTTCGGTAGGCGGAATGGCAATGTGCTTGATCACTTCGCCGCCCTGCGCCTCAATCGCTGCGGTAAAGTAATCACGGTGGTCGTGCCCAAAGGCGTAATCGGGGAACACCATCGTAACCTTTTTGCCCAGATTATTCGCGACCCATGGCGCCATTGACGAAACCTGCGCCCGCACATCCGTAATGCCTGGCTGCATCGTCCAACGGTTCAACTTACCCGATGCGACGTGGTAGCCTTCGGAACATACCAGATACGGCACCTTCAACTCTCCGGCGCGGGGGGCCGAACCGATGACGACGTGGCTGAACAGCGGGCCAAAGATCGCGTCACAACCGGCCTGAGATGCCAGCTTTTCCACCACCTCGGCACCGCGTTTGGGGTCGGTGCCGTCGTCTTCAAAAATCACCTCAACGGGCCGGCCATTGATGCCGCCTTGGTCGTTCACCACTTTCAACGCGGCCTGTGTTGTACGCTCGTACCAGCGGCCATAGGCGGCGCCGATGCCAGTGCGGTGCAACTGAAACCCCAGCTTGATCGGGGCCGAGCTTTGCGCCTGCACAAAACCGGGCAGCGCCAGCGCCGATGCGGTGGCGGCCATGCCCTTTAGCAGGCCGCGGCGGGAAGGGGTCATTCCGATCAGCTTTGTCATGGCAGTATCCTCTGTCTGTTGGGGGTGGCTTTTCTTATGCAGGCGCTCGGGAAAGAATGAACATTTACAGACGGGTTGTCTATTGGTTTAGCTATTAGGGTGAGGCCAGAAGCCATAGTCCCGTTACAGTATATCCGACCATCAGCGCCGTCAGGGGGAAATGCACGCGCGCTTGTACCCCCGCAGGTGTCAGGCGTAAGGCAAGGATAACGGCCAAAATATGCGCGCCAAGGATCAGGGCGAATTGCGTGTTCCAAATCAGGGTCATCACCGACCTATCGGTTAAAAACCCCATTGAAACATAAAAGGGCGGAAGGCCTAGAAAAGCATCGCCCTGAAACAGCGGGTCGTTGATGGCGAAAATCGTATATTGGCCAGCGGTTAGCAAAGTCGTCAGGTAATGCGCCGCATGATAGCCCGCTGCGATGGCCAAAAATGACAGCATTACAGGCATCAAGTTAGGCCGCTCTAAACGGGGCGCAGGCCCACCAGCCATGGCCAGCGTGGGTTGGCGTTGCAGCATCGGGCCCGCGTGCAATGCGGCCATAATCGTCGCCGCCGTTACGCCCCAAGTCGCCACCAGCCCAAAGCTGTTGATACCGATCACTGCCGATCGCCCTGTAAACTCCAACGGGTTTTCCCCGATCAGGCCCATGTACCAAAAGGTCTCACGCAGCCCATCAAAGGTAAGGCCAGCCAGCGCCAGCGTGACAAAACCGATTGCCGAAGGTGTCAGCGCGGGCATTGATAAGATCTGTGTGCCGGGCCAGCCCAGTTTCAGCGTGGCCCGCGTGCCGTCTATCTCCAGCCAAAAGGGGGCGATTTTTGAAATATAGCCGAAGTAGACGGTCAAAAACTCGCCGTCTTGCAGCCAATCCTCGCCCTCGGCCACACCAAGGACAAAGATCACCAGCCAATAGCTGGCGGTGGCGATGGCAAGGGTTTGCGGGTCGTCGGGCGACATGGAGATGATGTAAAACCAGAAAAACCCGAACAGCCCAATCACCGCAGGCACATGCCCAACGCGCGCGAGCCCAATGCCGCCTGTGCGCCCCAGCAGGTGGCGGGTAAGCCGGATCGGCGCAATCCACGGGTTTACCGCCCGCCAAAGGTTGCCAAACAGCGTGCAACCCATGGGCAAAGCGACCCAAATCACCGTCCAGATTGTCAGCGTCAGCAGGTTGTGCATCGGGTCGCGCGCCCCCAGAAACCCGATCAGAACAAGCGCAAGCAGCACAATCCACGCGGCATAGCTGGTTGCAATAACTGGCAGAAAAACCGGCCAGCTGAACAGGCTGCGCGCTGTCATGCGTGGCAATAGGCGCGGGCTGGTGGCCAGCAATCCAGTCACGGCGACGGTCATTGCGGCGCCCAGCATGTAGTAATCGGTGGGCAGCGTCATAATGATCGACGGCGGCAAAGCGCAGGCCAGCGCCACCCCCGGCATCAAACATATGATCGCGGCCAACCGCATTAGCGCAAACCATCCTCGCCTTTTACGTCCCACGCCTCTAGCCCGCCCATGCGCGAATGCACCCGCCCGCCGCGCGCCATGGCAAGGATAAAGGCAATCTCATCCGCGCGGGGGGCATCGGGAACGCCCACTGTCATGGCATCGAAATGGCTGCGCACATAGGCGGCGTTGATATGCCCCAAAGGCACATCCAAAGTTGCGGCCATCGGGCCGACCTTCATCGCGGATGGCACAATCGCCTTGCTGGTGCCCAACCTCTCACGCATCGCATAGCCGCCGGGCACATGCCACAGCGCGCCATGCTCAATCTCGCCGTCAGCGCCGACAATCGCGCCTTTGCCATAGCCGTCAATGCCGTCACGCCCGCCCATCGCAGCGATCAGGCGGTCGGTTAGCAACAGGCCAAGCGGCTTCAGCGCCTCCATCGCGGGTTGCAGATTGGCCTCATAACGCCCCGCGAACGGGTTTTTCACAACCGCGATAATAGCCCCGCGTTGGTGGGGGCTGGTGGCGGCGGGGCCGCCTTCGTGCTGGATGTCTTCGATAAACAGCAAGGTTTTTCGCAGGGCGAAATCATACATAGTCAGGGTCCTTTGCAAGGCTAAGGGTGCCAAGGGTGCGTGTTTCAGAATGCAGGAAAAGTGCCGCCCCGGCAATAAGCCCTTGTGCGGCATAGGCGCGGGCAGCGGTTTCGCCTGCACTCAGGGCTTGCGATACCTCGGCTTGGGTCAGCATGCCAACGCCTGTCGTCACCAGAATATCGCGCAGATCGCTGTCGGCTTGCAAATCCCGCGCTGGGCGGCGGGCGATTGCGGGGTGGGCAGGTAGATCCACCGCATTGGCAATCATGGTGGCTGCGGCATCGGCCATGGCGGCAGTGCGTGCAACCACCGTCACAGCATCGGCAATCCCGCGCGAAAAGCTACGGCCACCCCGCCCCGAGGTGGCGATGCCCCGTGCAGAATGGTTATGGTGCAAAACCAGCTTTGACCCGCCCGCCATCGCAGCGGTCAGGCTTTGATTGGCTGCAAGATGCACCGCAATATCGCCCCCATTATTCACATAAGCGCGGATGAGTTGGGTGCCACTGCACATCGCGGCCAGCACGGCATCGGCAACGGCCCCCGCGACTGCGGCCATTGGGGTGATAAATGCAGGGCGAAACGCGGCCACAGCGCCCGCCATAGCTTGCGCAACGGGGCCTTGCAGCACCTCTGCCGCAGGGTTGCGCAGCGCAGGCAGTTCTGTGACCAGTTCTTCTAACACATGCTCAAACCGGCAAATTGCTTGGTGATAGGCCTGCGTCGCACCTTGCCCCTCGGCCCACAAAACCAGATCAATCGGTCCGTGATGCAGGTGCAAGCGGTTGCTGGATAGCTGGGTGATCTGTGGCCCGTTCATCCTAGTGCCTCCGCCAGTCGTAAAGACCCTGCGCTCGGATTTCATCTTGGCAAAAATACCTACTATCCCAGCCCGTCATTTAAGAGGTGCCTTTTGCGGAATAAGACGTGCGGCGGTTGGGTACTCACCACCCTCTCGCAGCATATCCGGCAGGGTTTTTATCGCCGCCACATGCCCGCCCAATGCTATATATTCGGCGCGGGGCAGGGTAAACTCCAACGGTGCCACCAGCGCTGGGGTCGGCACATAACCAAACGCACCAGCGGGCAGTTGGGTGACATCGACCATAAACGTAATCCCACCGCCGGGCCAAACATAACACTCGGCCCCGCCAGAGGTGAGGTGTGTCTCTCGCGCTTGCACCGACCGCGTCAGCCGCACAGGGTTTTGCGTGACGCCCGCCCGTAACGAGCCCCCTGCGCCCCCCATAAACAGTACGGTGCAAAGGGACGGTTCGCAGTTTTCGTCGATAAGCTTGACCGAAGGGATCAACGTATCGGGGATGGGTTTGGGTTGCGGGGTTAACGCCTCGTCCAGCTCATAATACGCAAACTCCTCACCCGTTGTGGAAACCATCAACAACCGTAAACCCGCCCGCGCGCCTTTCTTGGCGTTCCAAGGGCCAAGGATTTCAAGCGGGTCGCGGATTGTGGTACCGCCCCAGCCCAGCCCCGGTTCTGACACGCGGAAATAGCGGCCGGGGGTGGACCGGCGGCCAAGGATTTTGATACCGGTGTCTTGCCAGCCCAACACTTTGCCCGCTTGGTGCTCGGACACGACGCCGGTGATATGGTCATCGACGACGACCACCTCATCCACCAGCCCGTGCCACTGATCGGCGAACATGCCGATAGTGGCCGAACCACAGCCAACCCGCATCCGGTTCTCTGCGCGGCCATCGACGATGGGGGCGCGACCTGCCTGAACGGTAATTTGACTGCCTTGATCAATGGTCAGGCCTACTGCCTCACCATTGCACAGCGAGAGAAGGGCGGCGCAGGTGACGCGGCCCTCAGACTTTTCACCGCCTGTCAGGTGATGCACCCCGCCGAGCGACAGCATCTGGCTGCCGTATTCGGCAGTGGTCACATGGCCGATCGCCTCGCCTTCGGCGCGGACGGTGGCACCTTCGGGGCCTAGGAAACGGTCGGTATCGATTTTCACCTTTACGCCGCAATAGGAAAAGATGGCCTCGGTGACGACGGTGACCATATCGGCACCGTCCACCTCGGACGCGATGATAAAGGGCGCTGGTTTATAATCGGGGTAAGTGGTGCCAGATCCGATGCCGGTTATTTTGGTATCGGCGGGGAACGGGTCGCCGGTCCAATCGCGGTTGGCAAAGGGCACGATGCGACCGCCGTCTATTAGGGTTTTTGACAGCAAGACCACCGGATCGGTGCGGATAATGAGGCCTGCGGCATTGGCGTACCTGTCGCAAGCGCCGGTTTGGCCGGGGGCGATGTAGCACATCACTGGGCACGCATCGCAGCGGATTTTTTCAGGCGTGCTCATGACGATTGGTCTTTGGGCTGGTGGGGGGAAGGGGGCCTTCTGCCCCCTCGGCCTGCGGCCTCACCCCCTGAGGATATTTTAGAACAGATGATGGGGGTCATGGTTTGGCCTTTTGCATGGCGGCAAGGATGCGGTGCGGCAGGGCAGGCAGGCGGGTTATTTCGGCACCAGTGGCGTGGCGAATAGCGTTAAGGATCGCGGGGGCTGTGGGGATAAGGACGTGTTCGCCGAGGCCTTTGGCACCGTAGGGGCCGTTTGGGTCGGGGACTTCGATTAGGATGCTTTCTATCTGCGGCATGTCACCTGTGGTGGGGATAAGGTAATCATGCAGGTTTTCGGTACGTCCCGGCAGGTATTCCTCCATCAGCGCGAGGCCGAGGCCTTGGGCGATGCCGCCCTCTATCTGGCCAGTGGCGAGCAAGGGGTTGATCGTGCGGCCAACGTCATGAGCGGCGGTGATTTTGAGTATTTTGACGGTGCCCAAGGTCGGGTCGACATCAAGCTCAACCATTTGCGCGCCGTAACCATAGACGGCATAGGGCGTGCCTTGGCCATTTTCATCAAGGCTGGTTGTTGGCGGGTCGTAGGTTTCCTGCGCCATGAGCGCGTAACCCTGCGGGTTGGCTGGCAGTTGGGCGAGGGGGAGGCTGGCGGTTTGGCCGCCTTGGGTGGCAGTCAGGGTGCTACCTGTAAGGGTAAGTGTGGCAGCCTCGCCCATGTTCAGGCGGCGCAGAATGTCGGCGCGCAAGGCGGCCCCTGCGGCATGCGCCGCACGACCTGTGACATAGGTTTGGCGGCTGGCCGAGGTTTTGCCGCCATCCGGCGTCAAGAATGTATCGGGGCCGATCAGTTGGAATTGGGCCACGGGCAGGCCCAGCGCATCGGCGGCTATCTGGGTGATGACTGTGTTAGAGCCTTGGCCAATGTCGGTGGCGCCTTGGTGCAGGGTTAGTACACCTTGGGGCGTGATCCCGAGCCGGATGGTTGACGGGTTCGGCAGGCCCGTATTGCCACACCCGTACCAGCAAGAGGCAATGCCGATACCGCGCCCTGGCCATAACGAGGCAAGGGCCCGTTGCCAATGCGGGCGCAGGGCGGTGAGGCATTCATGGATGCCTGCCGCGTTCAGAGTTTGGCCGGTGGCCGTGGTTTGGCCGTTGCGGATAGCGTTCAGCAGACGAAATTCTAGCCGATCAATACCTGCCTGATCGGCCAGTTTGTCATAGATGGTTTCTTGCCAAATCGCGGCTTGGGGCACACCAAAGCCGCGAAATGCACCGGCGGTCGGGTTGTTGGTATGCACAGCATGGGCGGTGGCGGCATAGTGGGGCGTGAAATAGGGGCCAGAGGCATGGACAGGCACGCGATTGGCGACCGTTGGCCCCCAACTGGCGTAAGCGCCGGTATCAAATACGCCGTCAAATTCCAGCCCGGTGATGCGACCAGACGCATCACAACCGATGCTGCCTGTCATGTGCGCAGGGTGGCGCTTGGTGGTCGAAGCCATGCTTTCGGCGCGGGTATAGGTCATCCGGCACGGGCGGCCGGTTTTCAGCGTGACCAAGCCTATGAGGGGCTGCAAGGACACGTCGAGTTTCGAGCCAAAACCGCCCCCAACCGCTGACGGGATAATGCGGAGCCGGTCATGCGGCAGGCCAAGCACTGCGGCGGTATCATCGCGGTCCATGATCGGGGCTTGTGTGCAGGCGCGAATGACCAGCACGTCACCGTCCATCCATGCAGCCCCCGCCTCGGGCTCGATATAGGCGTGTTCGACAAAGGTGGTGTCGATGGTGGCGTGGGCGATATGGGCCGAGGTGGCGAGGGCTGCAGTAGGGTCGCCGCGCCTGACGACACCCTTGATCAAGCTGTTTCGCAGACGGTTTTCGTGGATTTGGCGGGCGTCTACGGCCATCGCCTCGGCGGGTGAGAGGAGGGGGGTAAGCGGTTGCCATGTAACGGGGAAAGCGCTGAGGTCGGGGGCTGGCGTGTTATCCTCATAGGCCACAAGCGCGATTGCCTCACCGCGTTGGCGGGTGTGGGTTTCGGCCAACGCAGGTTGGTCGGCATAAGGTGGGATGGCACCGAAACAGTTTCGGCCGGGAATGTCGGCGGCAGTGAAAACTTGCACCCTATGGGTTTTGGCCCATGTGGCCGCGTCGCCAATGGTAAAGCGGGCGGCGTGGTGGGGCGACCGTATGGCGATGACGACAAGGCCGCCGGTTTGCCAAAGGTCTGCGCCAAAGATGTCGCCTGTCACTTTGGCCGCACCATCAAGGCGGGGTACAGATGCGCCAACGGCTGCGCCAGTGATGGTGAGGGCAGGCGCGGGGTTGGTATCACACACCGCCGCGATGATTTTTGTATAGCCGGTGCAACGACACAGCACGCCGCCGAGTGCCTCTTTGGCTTGCTCGGGAGTCGGGTTTGGGGTGCGGATCAACAGCGCCGAGGCGGCCATCAACATGCCCGGCGTGCAGATACCGCATTGGGCCGCGCCATGGTGGTGAAAGGCCGTGCGCAAGCGGGTAAGTGTATCGGTTTTGGCCTCAATAGTCTCGATATGGCGACCCTCGGCGCGGGCGGCGGGCATCAGACAGGCGCAGACGGGCGCGCCATCGACCAGTACGGTGCAAGCGCCGCAATCGCCAGCATCACAGCCGACCTTGGTGCCGCGCAGGCCAGCGGTTTCGCGCAAAAGGGTAGATAGGCGCAGGCTGGGCGGGGCGTCAAAGCTGGCGGGTTGACCGTTGAGGGTAAGGCTGATTTTCATGCCAAGGCCTTGCAGGTTTGGGTGATTGCGCGGCGCAGTAACTCGGTTGCGGCGTGGCGGCGATAGGCGGCGGTGGCGCGCAGGTCATCCATTGGCGACAGGGCTGCTGCAACCGCGTCTGCGCTGATGGTTGGCGCGTTCAGGGGTTGGCCTATCAGTGCGGCCTCAACCGCGCCAAGCCTTTGGGCGGTGGCCGAACAGGCACCAACAGCAAGGGCGGCGCTGGTGATCTGGCCATTCTCGGCCGTCAGGCGGGTGGCGACCATGGCGATGGAAATGACCAAATAGGCCCGCGCGCCCAGCTTTAGAAACTGTGACTGACCGGCAAGCGCGCTGTTGGGGATAAGGATGGCTGTCAGAATCTCATCGGGCCTACGCGCGGTTTTGCGGGGGCCAAGGATGAAATCGGTCAATGCAAGTTGGCGGGTGCCTGTGGCGCTGGCCAGTTCAACCACCGCATCAACGGCCAGCAGCGGCGGGATGCCATCGGCGGCGGGCGAGGCGTTGCACAGGTTGCCGCCGATTGTGCCAACGTTCTGGATTTGTCCGCCGCCAACTTGGGTTGCGGCCTGTTGCAGCGCGCGCAAGGCAGGCGACAGTTTGGCCTGCGCGATGCTGGTCCATGTTGTGCAAGCGCCGATACGCACCCCTGCAGCGGTCTGGCTGATGCCTGAAAGTGCAGGCAGGGACATCAGGTCCATCACAGCGCCCATAAGGGTTGCGCTTTGGGTGGCGGGATAGATGTCGGTGCCCCCCGCCAACAGACGTGACGGGTTTGCGCGCAAGGCCTGCAACGCGGCATCAAGGGTTGAGGGGCGCAAATAGGCAGTCATCCGTCCTCTGATCGTTGTTTTAGTGCAAATCACACCTTCCGGGCAGTCTGCTGCTGCCACGGCCATTGTGTCAACGCCGTTTGCTGTGCCGATAGGGCCGATAAAAACAAAGCTGCAATAATGGGCACCCCGTAGGGGATGTTGCCCCAGAGGCGCCTGCTGCGGGCCGTTTGGTGCAATTTGTACAATGCGGCGTGCATCCGTCCTGTCATCATTCTGTTACAAAATAAGTTGCACCATTTTCAAAACCATCGCGACCTAAGCCTAGGGAAAGACGAATTAAGCAACGTCCTGGGAGGGAATCATGCGTAATTATACACTAGCCGCGTCCGCAATGGCGCTGGCTACGGGGCTTTCGGCTGGTGGTGCGATGGCGGCTGGAAACCTGAATCTGTACTGCTCGGCGCAAGAAGATTGGTGCCAGCTTATGGCGCGCAGCTTTGAGGAAGCGACGGGGATCAACGTCGATATGACCCGCAAACCATCGGGCGAAACCTTTGCGCAGATCAAGGCCGAGGAAGTTAACCCCAAGGGCGATGTTTGGTGGGGTGGTACCGGTGATCCGCATTTGCAGGCCGCCGAGGAAGACCTGACAGAACCCTATGTTTCGCCAATGCGTGACCAACTGCACCCTTGGGCGATTGCGCAGGCCACCTCTGCTGGCGACAAGACAATCGGCATTTATTCCGGCGCGCTGGGCTTTGGCTATAACACCAAACTGCTGGCCGATGCGGGCCTGACCGCGCCTGCCTGCTGGGAAGACCTGACCAAGCCGGAGTTCAAAGGCAAAGTGCAGATGGCGAACCCGAATTCGTCGGGCACGGCCTATACAACGTTGGCGACGATGGTGCAGCTGTTCGGCGAGGATAAGGGCTTTGACTATATGAAGCGCCTACATGCCAACATCAACCAATACACCAAGTCAGGCTCGGCCCCGATTAAGGCGGCGGGCACCGGTGAAACGACGGTTGGCATCGTGTTCATGCACGACAGCGTGGCGCAAACGGTTGCTGGTTTTCCGATTGTGACGGTCGCCCCATGCGAAGGCACGGGGTATGAGATCGGTTCAATGTCGATCATCAAGGGTGCGCGGCATATGGATGAGGCCAAGCAGTTCTATGATTGGGCACTGACGGCCGAGGCGCAAACCCTTGCGCTGCAAGTGAACGCGTTTCAGGTGATGTCGAATAAGTCGGCGCAATCATCGGACAAAGCGCCGAACATGGATGCGATCAAGCTGATCGACTATGATTTCAAGAAATACGGCTCGTCGGATGAGCGTAAGCGGTTGTTGAAAAAGTGGGATGACGACGTTTCCACCTTGCCGCAGTAAGCCCATTGCGGACCGTAACATCTGAACGCACCATCCACCCGGTTTTGATCTTTTGGATCATCGCCGGGTGGGTCGGTTATCTCCTCCTCCCTTGGTATGGGGTCGAGGATTTTTACACCTTTGAATGGCTGTTTGACGGCTATCCAACCGACCCCGATTATGCGCCTGCCGCGATGTTGGTCGCGCTGGGCCAAAAGCTGTGGCTGGCGCCGATGCTGCCTGCGCTGATTGCACCGTTACTTGTGCTGCGACGGCGCAAAACCGACCCTATCTATGGGATTGTGCTGATCCTTGCAGGCGGTTTTGGTTTTGCGTGGCTGGTGGCGCAAGGGCTGGGAATTGGCCTGCGCGGGTTCAATTATGAATGGATGACGGCGCTGTTTGGCCCGCTGGATGACCGGCAGTTTGGCATGGGCTACGGCGCGTTGATCGTGGCGTCAGCGTTTTTGTTTTTGTTCACCCAAGGTATTGCTGCGCGGGGTGCGGTGAACGGCGATGTGTTTGTCACCGCGGCGATTGGCGGCGTGATTGCCATCGTTACGATATTCGTGTTCTTTCCCATCGTGAAAATGCTGGGGGCGGCCTTTGTTTCAGATGAAGGTGGCTATTCGATTGTCGAGTTTTTCGGCAAATTTGTAGACCGGCGCATTTGGGGGCTTGGGTGTTTCTCGGGTACCAATTGCGGGGCGGCGTGGAACTCGCTGTTCTTGGCGGTGTTGGTCGGGGTGTTGACCACGTTGCTGGGGTTGGTGTTTGCGCTGGTCCTGACGCGGTCGAATTTCAAATATAAACAAGCTTTGCGGGCGCTGACAGTGCTGCCGATTATCACGCCGCCTTTCGTGATCGGGCTGGCGCTGATCTTGTTGTTCGGACTGTCGGGCACGGTGACGCAATGGGTTTCCGGTGTGTTGGACGTGCAGCCAACCCGTTGGCTTTACGGTTTGCCGGGGGTGATGCTGGCACAAGTTCTGGCCTTCACCCCGATTGCGTTTTTGGTGATGATCGGCGTGGTCGAAGGCGTTTCCCCCAGCATGGAAGAGGCGGCGCAGACCTTGCGCGCCAACCGCTGGCAGGTGTTTCGCACTGTATCTTTGCCGTTGATGCGGCCCGGTTTGGCGAATGCGTTCTTGCTGGGCTTTATCGAAAGCATGGCCGATTTTGGCAACCCGCTGGTGCTTGGCGGCAATTTTGATGTGCTGTCGACCGAGATCTTTTTCGCCATTGTTGGCGCGCAATATGACCAAAGCCGTGCTGCAATTTTGGCGATGGTTTTGCTGGGCTTTACCCTTGGCGCGTTTTACCTGCAGCGGTTTTGGCTGGGTAAGAAAAGCTATACCACCGTGACCGGCAAGGGCGATGCGGGGGTTCACCCCGAAATGCCACTGGGCCTTGCGCTGCCGATCTATGCGGTGGCGGCGATCTGGGCGCTGTTCACGATCGCGGTCTATGTTTACATCGTTTACGGGTCGTTTGTGCAGCTTTGGGGTGTCGATGATACGCTGACATTCAAGCATTACCTGACCGCCTTTGCGGTAAGCTGGGGTGACAACGGCCTGCGTTGGACGGGGTCTGCTTGGGACAGCTTTTTCACCACGATTATGATCGCGACGATTGCGGCACCGTTCACCGCGGCGGTCGGTTTGATCACGGCCTACCTGCTGACGCGCCAAAATTTCGCAGGGAAAAAGTCGTTTGAATTTGGCACGATGCTGTCCTTTGCCATTCCCGGTACGGTGATCGGTGTGGCCTATATCCTTGCGTTCAACGTGCCCCCGATTGAGATTACGGGTACGGGGATTATCCTGATTATCAGCTTTGTGTTTCGCAACATGCCAGTGGGTGTGCGGGCGGGGATCGCCTGCCGAGCGAGCTTTCGGGCGGGCAGCAGCAGCGGGTTGCCGTGGCGCGGGCGCTGGTGTTGGAGCCGCAGGTTTTGCTGTTTGACGAGCCGCTGTCGAATTTGGATGCCAAGCTGCGCCGTCAAGTGCGTGAGGAAATCCGCGAGATTCAGCAAAACCTTGGGCTGACTGTGGTTTACGTGACCCATGACCAAGAAGAGGCGCTGGCCGTATCAGATGAAATCGTCGTGATGCGCAACGCGGGTATTGCCCAAAAAGGCACCCCGCGCGATTTGTACGAGGCCCCAGCCGATGCTTTTGTCGCCGATTTTATCGGCGAGGCGAACCTGATCCCTTGTGAGATTTTGCAGGTCAACGGCGACATGGCCGAAATCGGCATCGGGTCTTTCCGGCATAGCTTGCTGTCGCGGGGGCTGCGCCCCGGCAAAGCGCGGGTTGCGGTGCGGCCCAGCCGTGTGCGGATTGGCGCGGATGGGCAGGGGATGCCCGCCCGCATCGCCAAGGCAACCTATGTTGGCAGCCGGATGGAATACACGGTAGAGGCCGAGTTCGGGAACCTGTTCGCTGTGCTGGACGATGTGACCAAGCCGTTGCGCATTGGTGATGATGTGATGCTGTCTTTTGCCGCCTCTGGCCCTGTTTTGGTGCCGGAATAGGCGCTGCGCTCTTGTCATTCGCCGCCACTGCGTTTTAGGGTGCCGCGTTCTCGGGGCGGGGTGAAATTCCCCACCGGCGGTGATAGCCCGCGAGCGCTTACGGATTTCTTTGAAATCCTGAGGTCAGCAGACTTCGGTGAAATTCCGGGGCCGACGGTATAGTCCGGATGGAAGGAACAACGGTTTGGGTGGTTTTACCGCCCTTGCTGCGCCTTGGGAGCCTGACATGTAAAGGGAAGGTTCCTATGACTGAAAAATTGACAATCGCCTTTATCAAGGCCCGCTGGCATGCCGAGATCGTAGATCAGGCACTGACGGGGTTTGTTGCGGGTATGGAAGCCGCAGGGCGCGAGGCGCATGTGGTCAGCTATGATGTGCCCGGCGCGTTTGAGATGCCACTGCTGGCCCAAAAGCTGGCTGCAACGGGCAAGTTTGACGCCATCGTCGCCGCCGCTTTGGTGGTGGATGGCGGGATTTACCGGCATGATTTTGTCGCCGCCGCTGTGGTAAACGGCCTGATGGACGTGCAGCTGAAAACCGGCGTGCCGGTGTTTTCGGTCAGCCTGACACCGCATCATTTCCAGCCCACGCCAGACCATATGGGGTTCTATTTCCAGCATTTTCTGAAAAAAGGGGCCGAGGCGGCGCAGGCTGTTATCGGCGTGGCGGATATTGATCTGACAGGGGTTTAAGCTCCGTAAGCTTGATCCGCCATCGCCTGCACTTGGGCAAATGTCTCGGCGGTCGCAACCACAACGCGGCCGCCGTTTGCAATCATATCATCTGCGTTTTGCGCCTCAATCATGCCGCCAGCCTCGGCAATCATCAACTGGCCTGCAAGGCAATCCCACGCATTCATATGCTCTTCCACATAGCCCAGCAGCTTGCCTTGGGCGACATAGGCAAGGCTAAGCGCGCCCGAGCCGTTGCGCCAAAACACACCGCCTGCCTTTGTGATCAGGTCGATCAGGGTGATCACATTGCCGCTTGCGCGGGTGCGGCCGGAAAAGCCTACACCCATCGACCCATTGGTCAGTGGGCGGCCCTGTAGCACGCGGATGGGTTTATCGTTACAAAACGCGCCATTGCCGCGCATGGCATGGTTGCATTCGTCATGCACGGGGTCGTGGATGATGCCCGCCACCGTTTGCGCGTTTTGTACGATGGCGATGGCCACGCACCATTGCGGAATCCCGTGGATGAAATTGGTGGTGCCGTCGATTGGGTCGATGACCCATGTAAAACCCGATGTGCCGGTGGTCGGCGCGTCTTCTTCACCCACAATCGCATCATCGGGAAAGGCTGCGGTGATGGCCGCACGGACGAGGGTTTCGACGTTCTTGTCGGCCTCGGAAACGAAATCCTGATGGGATTTGGACTCGATTGTCAGGGTGTCAAAGCTGTTGAAATACTTAAGCCCCAGTGCCCCCGCATCGCGTGCGATGGTTTGTGCGGCGGTATAGCGCTTGGTGATCGCGTCGGTCATGGCTGGCCCCTTTTTGTGCAGCTCTAGAATGCTGAAACGGTGGGCCAGCGCAAGGTTTATTCAAACTCCATTTCCGCAAACACCACGCCCGCGTTTTTTGTGGCGAGTTCCTCAAAGGTATCCAAATGCGCGTAGGGGGTTTGGTCGACGTAATAGGCACCGGCTAGGTCGCCACCCGCATCCAGATGGTCCTGAATTTTCTCGCGCAGATAGACAAGGTAGTCGTGGGTGTAGCGGGTTACTTGGGCGAAGTTGGTTGGGTGGCCGTGCCCGGGAATGATATAGGTGGGCGACAGATCCGTCAGCGGGCCTTCCCAAGTTTCAATCCAGCAACTGGTGCATGTCCCTTGAAAAATCGGCGGCATACGTTCGTGAAACGCGATGTCGCCTGCGATCATGAAACTTTGATCGGGCAACCAAACTTGCGTGTCACCGGGCGAATGTGCGGGGCCGAGGTGCAGCACCTCAATCTTGAAATCGCCCATCGTAATTTCGCGTTTGTCGGTAAAGGTCTCGGTCGGCCCCATCGGATCTGTGCCCTCGGCATTTTCGCGTGCATAGGCCTTTAGCGCGGTCAGCGACTGGGCAGAGCTGTGCTCAAACTCTTCTGCGGCCTCAACATGCGCCAGCACGGGCACGCCTTGTTCAATCCAATAATTGTTGCCCAGCATGGCATGGCCTTGGCCGTTCTCATTGATCACCAGTTTCACCGGCTGATCGGTGACGGCCTTGATCTCCTCATGCAAGGCGCGGGCCAGCAGGTAGGACGCGCCCGAATTCACCACGACAACGCCGTCACCTGTCACAATAAACGACAGGTTGTTGTTGTGGCCCGCATTCTCATAAGTCGGTGGTGCGGTGGCCCCGATAGCGGAAAAGATATGTGGGATCACCTCAACCGGTTTAGAATACAGCAGCGATTGTGGATACTGGTCGGGGATATCTTCAGATGCGAAAACGGGTGTCGCGACAAGGCCGATCAGGGCGAGAAAGCGCATGGGTTATCCCTCAATGTAAGTGTAGCTGTCGCCTTGGCGCGTCACGGTGCCAACGCCGCCGCCGGGCAGGTGAAAGCCGGAGATAGTCAGCCCATCGGCGGTGATTTGATCCAGCAGTCCTACACGGGTTGCGGCGGCCATCTCGGGATCTTGGTCAGATGGGGTGGCAAAACCGGGCTGTTCAAAGGCGACAAAATTGTTGGAAATCGCATCGCCCGTGATCAGCGCCTTGCCACCAAGAATAAACGACATATGCCCCGGTGTATGACCTGCCGACAGTCGGGCTGTCACGCCGGTTACGGGTTCATCCCCATCATTGAAAAAGTTTAACTGTTCGGCCAAAATATCAAGGCGGCGGGCGGCACCTGCGGCGAATGTGGTGCGCGCCTCGCCAATAGTGTTGACGGTTTCGGGATCGATCCAATAGTCAAACTCGGCCTGACCGATAAAGTATTCGGCATTGGCGAATTGCGGCTCATCAAAATCATCCAGCAGGCCCCAAAGGTGATCGGGGTGGGCATGGGTAAAGAGGACATGGGTTATGTCGTCATGGGTCAGGCCCGCAGCCGCCAGCGCCTCATCCAGCTTGCCAGCCGAGGGCATGAAATCAGGGCCGGCGCCGACATCAAACAACACGTTGCGGGTGGCATCTTGATACAGCGTAACATTGCAAGGCGGGGTGTAGCTGTCGGCCGCCAAGTTGTATTTCTGGCGCATCGCGGCGGCCTGTACTGGGTCCATGTTGGCCAAAACGAAATCACCGGGCAGGGTTAGATTGCCGTCAGACAGGGTAATCAGCTTGCCGTCGCCCAAGGCCAGCTCAGTAGCGGCAAAGCCTGTGCGGGGCAGGGTAAGAGCGGCGGCTGAAAAGGCCAAAAAGTCACGTCTCTTCATGGTGTTATCCTTTTTTAGCTGACGTTCCCGCCGTGCGATCTGATGTGTCGCAGCGCCGATCAACAGCGCTGCGACGAGAGGGGACAGCCCCGATTTACTGCGTAAAGGTAGACAGGTAGGCGATCACAGCATCACGCTCTTCGGCAGATTTCAGGCCCGCAAAAGACATTTTTGTTTTCGCGATCAGCGACTTGGGCTTTTCAAGGAACGTGTGCAAGTTTGCGCTATCCCAAACCAAACCGCCTGCGGCAGCATCGGCCAAATCGGACGAATACTTAAACCCGTCTGCGGCACCCGCTGCATGGTCAACGATGCCATTCAGGGCGGGGCCAACACCGTTTTTGGCATCGTCACCGACCTTGTGGCAGGCCTTACACTTTTTAAAGACCTTTTCGCCGGCAGCAATCAAAGCAGGGTCTATTGCGGCCATTTCAACCGCAGGTTCGGCGGCAGGCGCTGGCGCTGGTTCTGCTGCCTCGGCTTTGGTTTCAGGTTCAGCAGCAGGTTCGACTGCCGGAGCAGCAGCGCCACCCTCGCCCGATGCACCAGCCGGTGCGCCGTCACCATCGTTCGGATCGCCGGGTGTTACATCCAGCACAGTGGCGTGCATGGTGATTTTCACCTCATCCTTGCAGTTTTCCATACAAGCAGGTGCGGAAAACTGGGCGTATTCGGTTTCACCACGGTTATCGAGGAAAAAGCCGTTCGCGTTTGGCAGCTCAAAATCGGCCAGATTTTCGTTCGACAGAACGTAATCATCCTCAATCAAATCGTTGGAATAGAGGATATAGGCGGTAATGGCGTAAACCTCATCCACCTCAAGCGATTGGGCGTTGCCAAAGGGCATCGAGCGGTTGATGTAATCCCACAAGGTCGACACATGAGGCCAATAGCTGCCCACGGTTTTGACCGGATCCTTGCGGTTCAACGTGTCCATGCCGCCCGCCAGTTTGGGCCAGTTGCCGATGCCTTCGGCGAAATCGCCGTGACAGGATGCGCATTTGTCGGCAAAGATTTCTTCGCCGTCAATCGCATCGCCCGAACCAACGGGCAGGCCCACGCCATCGGGGCGCACGTCATGGTTCCATGCCGCGACTTCTTCGGGCAGGGCGGGGCGGCCGAGGCCAAGCTTTTCGGCGAAAACCGGAGTTGCCAGTGTTGCCGATACTGCGAGTGCAGTGGTGAGATTAAGAAACTTCGACATTTTCAGCCTCGCCGTTTGGTTTGACCCACCAGGTTTGGATACAGTTGTTATGATAGACCGAGTTTTCGCCGCGCACTTCGCGCAGTTGTGCCTTGGTCGGTTGGACATAGCCGGTGCTGTCGGTCGCGCGCGATTGCAGCAGCATCTCTTCGCCCTGCCAGTTGTGGTCGAAATAGAACCGCGACATCGCCATAGGCTGGCCCGGTTCGGCAAGCCGTGCCGGTTTCCAGGTTTTACCGCCATCCATCGACACATCAACGCCGGTGATCGGGCCACGACCGGACCATGCAAGACCGGTGATAACCAGCGGCCCGTGGCCGTGGGTGATCGGCATTTGCGGGCTGGGGGCGGTGACCACGGATTTGGCATCCATAACCCATGTAAACTTGCGGCTCGTGCCGTTTTCCATGGTGTCGGTGTATTTCGAGGTTTCTTCGCGGCTTTCCACGGGGGCGTCTGTCACCTCAATCCGGCGCAGCCATTTGACCCAAAGGTTGCCTTCCCATCCTGGCACGACAAGGCGCACAGGATAGCCGTGTTCCATGCGCAGCGCCTCGCCATTGGCCTTGAACGCGATCATGCAATCATCCAGCGCTTTTTCCATCGGCAAGGACCGGCCGTTCGACGACGCGTCGGCGCCTTCGATATACAGCCATTTGCCTTCGGGCTTGATGCCTGCTTCATCCAGCAGGGTGCGCAGGGTGATGCCGGTGTATTCCATGTTGTGGATCATGCCGTGGGTGAACTGCGAGCCGTTAAGCTGCGCGCCCGCCCATTCCATGCCAGTATTGGCCGCACATTCGAGGAAGAACGTGCGGGTCACGCGCGGAAAGCGTTCCAGATCGGCGTAGGTAAAGACCAGCTCTTGATCAACAAGGCCGTTAATCATCAGGCGGTAGTCTTCCTTTGACAGCTCAATCGCGCCCGAGTGGTGGCGTTCAAACGCGCAGCCAGCGGGGGTGATGGTGCCATCCAGCGCGTGAATCGGGGTAAAGTTGATGGAGGAGATCACATCCGCCGTCAGCCATGACACATTACGCCGAATGACGTCTGATTCAAATCGGATCGGCAGGCCGTAAGGCGTTTCATCGACGCCTGCACCCCAGCCCGAGGCCCAATCTTGGACTTCGGTGATAAGCGGGTCGGCGGTTTGGGCGCGCACGGCCGTGGCACTGGCGACAAGCGCCGTGCTGGCGGCCAAAAAGCCGCGCCGTGTCGTGCCTGTTTTGGGTTCGTTTGACATGACGAAACCTTTCTAAAGCGGTTGAGTTTAGGCCCCGGTGACGGTGACCGAGGTGTTGGGTTCAAGTTTAACAGTGCCGATTTTGCGAATATGCGCCTCGACCACATCCCAGATGGGCGGGCCTTCGGTGCCCTCATTGACGCTTGCCCAGCCGGCCACGGTATAGGTGCGGGCAGGGTCAATCGCCTCACCTGTCTTCAGGTGGGTCATGTTGGAAATGCGGCTGCCCATCGTCGCATTCACGTCGATGGCATAGCCCATGCCGCCCACGCGCACCATGTCGCCGCCTTGCTGGTAATAGGGGTCGACGTTGAACAGGTTGTCGGCCACGTCCTCAAGAATGACGTTCAGGAATTCACCTGTCATTTCAGTGCGGTAGCAGTTTGGATAGGTCATCGAGGTGGCGTTGTAGATGTCTTCGCGGGTGATGTTTTCACCCGGCATCACCGATGCCCCCCAACGCACACCGGGCGACATGACGATTTCGGCGTCACGTTCCGACAGCATGGCGTTGCAGATCAGATCATCCCACGTGCCATTAAAGTTGCCGCGACGATAAAGCAGGCTGTCGGTGGTGCCGATCACTTCCTCTAGCTGGTCTTTGTAAGGTGCGCGTTCAGCGTCGATCAGCGCGGCCATTTCAGGATCCGGCGTAATCACGTCCGAGAAGATCGGGATCAGCTTGTGGCGGAAGCCCATCATCTTGCCATCGCGCACGTCAAGGTCAACGCGGCTGACGTATTTTCCGTGTGAGCCGGACGCGATCAGGATGGTTTCACCCACCAAAACAGGTTCGGGAATGGCGTCATGGGTGTGGCCGGTCAGGATAACGTCGATGCCGGTGACACGGGATGCCATCTTACGGTCAACATCAAAGCCGTTGTGCGACAGCACGACAACCAGATCGGCGCCTGCGGCGCGGACCTCATCCACCATCTCCTGCATACGCTCATCACGGATACCGAACGAGTATTCGGGGAACATCCAGCCTGGGTTGGCGATCGGCATATAGGGGAAGGCTTGGCCGATAACAGCGACCTTGCTGCCACCACGTTCAAACCATGTATAGGGGTCAAACGCGGGTTCATCCCACTCTTTGTCAAAGATGTTCTGACCGAGGAACGGGAAGGGCAGGCCGTCGACGATTTCCTTGACGCGCTCGGTACCAAAGGTCCATTCCCAATGCGAGGTCATCGCCTCCGTGCCAAGCTGGTTCATCACGTTGACCATATCCTGACCTTTGGTCAAAAGGCTGGTCATCGAGCCGTGCCAAGTATCGCCGCCGTCCAGAATAATCGCCTCGGGGCGGTCGGCGCGGATGGATTTTACAACAGTGGCCACACGGTCCATGCCACCCATTTTGCCGTATGCTTTGCCAAGCGAGGTGAAATCCTCATAGGTCAGGGCATAGGCCTCGGGCGAGCCGGGTTTCAGGTTGAACTGTTTAATGAAATCGGCACCGGTCACATGCGGCGGCACGCCTTTCACATCGCCCACACCGATGTTGATTTCAGGTTCACGGAACCAGATCGGTTTTAGCTGGGCGTGAATGTCGGTGATATGCACCAAGGTGATGTTGCCGAACGCATCAAACTGCAGCAGCTGATCTTGGGTTAGCACCTGTTGGGCGGCAAGACGTGCCCAATTGCCAACGCCAGACGCGCCGTAAAGCGCCGATGCGGCCACGGAGGCCTGTAAAAACTCGCGGCGCGAGATCATGATGCGTTCCTTTCGTTACAGACCTTTCCCGTTCACCCAAATGAGTGTGAAAGGCCGAAGACAGATTTTCAAAAATTTTCAAACGAATGCGGGCGCCCGCAGATGGGGCGCCCGTAAGGGTTAGTTGCGGACCGAAACGCCTTCGACCGCCAAACCATTGCCGCGTGCAGCGACATAGAGTTCCAGCGCGTTGAATTCGTCCGAGCCGATTTTGAAGGTTTCGGCGCGGGTATCACGCACGCAGCCAACAAAACGGCCCTGTGCGGTGGTCAGCTTGGTGTCTTTCAGGCGGTAAACCGGAAAGCCGTTGGTCTGACCTTGGGACAAATGGTCCGAGCGGATGTAGTTGCCGTAATTATCCTCATGGCAGTTAGAGCAAGACAGCTCCAGCTGGCCATAACGGGTGTAATACATCTCTTTGCCCATCTCATAGAAAGGGGCAGCGGCACCATCAACGGCGACATTCATAATCTCGCCACGCGATTGCACCGAGATCAGCGCCATAACATCGGTCAAGGATTCGGATTTATCACCCCAAGCCTCGGCACCCATGCGATTGGTGCGGCAGTCGTTGATATAAGCCTCGATGTTCATCAGCTTGCCGGTTTTGGCATCCACACGCGGGGTCACTGCGCGCAGGCCCTTCATGCTTTCGGGGCCCTCGTGGCACGAAGCGCAAGATTTGCCCTCGGTACCATCAACGGCGTTCCAGCTGTCCAAACCACGATCGGCATAGATCATGCCTGGATTGTCGAAGTCATCGGCTTGCATCGAGCGGGTGTCTGCATCCCGGAAATGCCAGCCCGAATACAGCTCGGGCAGGGCACCATCAAGATGGGCTGCAGGCGCTGCTTTGGTGGTGATTTCGGTACCGTCGATAACAAGCGTGTCATCGGCAGCCTCGGCGTTGGCCATGCCCGTAAAGGCAAAGCCAAGCATTGCGGTAGCGGCCAGTGCCGTCTTGATTGTCCGCGGCGTCATATTGTTTCCTCCCTATATGTTGCTACGGAAATCAGGCGAATTCGATAGGCTTGCTGTCTTCGTAGACAGAGCCATCGTCATCATACCAAGTGAACTTGAACTCACCCGCTTCACCGATCATCGCTTCGAATTCGATGTAAGGGTTGGTCGAGATTGCCGGTTCAAGCGTCACGTCGATCACGTTTTTGCCGTTAAAATCGCAGGTAAAACGGTTGATGATCGAACGCGGGATCAGCGCGCCATCTTTGTCCTTGCGCTGGCCAGATTCCATCGGGTGGCTGATCAGCGTTTTCAGAACAACGGCCTCGCCAGCCTTGGCTGACTTCGGCACTTTTACGCGGGGTTTTACGTCGTTTGCCATGTTTCTATCTCCCTATCTCAGCCGCCGCAGCCGCCGATGGTGACCTTAACTTCCGAAGACGTGCGAACGAAGGTGCCGTCTGCCAGTTTGGCAATCGCAACAACGTCTTGTGTCTTGGATAGACGAATACGGGTCGAGGCAGCGTGCGCCCCGGCCAGTTCGCCAAAGTTAAAGGTCGCAACGGCAGGCGTCGGGTTGCCCGCAGCCAAAATCAGAATCGACGACGCGCCGGGTGCAGCAACCGATACAGGAACGGTGTTGCCGTTTTCAGCGATTTCAGGCGCAGTCAGTGTAACGCCAGCGCCGTCGGTTACAGCAGCACCACCGGTAAAGGCAGCAACAGCTTCATCCACGCTTGCCAAGGCAGACATTGGGATCGCAGCTGCGGCTACGCTTCCCAAAGCAAGCACAAGGGCTTCTCTTCTTGAAAGGATCATTCCTTCACTCCTCAGTCACGTCCGGATATGCCGGACAGGGGTGTCACGGGTTTATTCTTTGAACGTTAGCAAATAGGCGACAACGTCTTCGACTTGCTGCGCGTTCAAAATAGGTGGCAGCGGCTCTGTGCCTGCTTTGCCGGTATAGGCATCGCCCGGGCGGATATAGCCGGATGTTTTATAGAACGAGGGCATAACGGTGCCATCGAACGTCATTTTTGCGTTGGCAACGAGCCCGCGCAGCTGTTCTGGCGTCCAACGGTCGGCTGCGCCGTCAAGCGCGGGGCCAACTGTGCCGGGGAAAGGAATGTCCTTGCTGATTTCTGCCGCGTGGCAGGCAACGCAATTCCCCAAACCGGCGGTCGAAAAGACCTTTTTGCCGTCTTCCGCATTTCCTGCGGTGCCGGAAAGTGATTGTGCGATGGCACCGTCCGTGAATTCCACGTTTTCCGGTGCAACCTCTGCCATGGCGACAGTTGCGCTAAGCGCAGAAATAGCCATGCCAATAATAATATGGCGCTTCATTCGAAGACCTCCCTGTTTCCTCCGAATCTGAGGATAGACCAAGCATCCCACAGTATGCAATAATGATATTTCAATTATTGCATATATTCCCAATTGTTAGCGCTACCGTGTGGCTAACAGTTAAGATCGGGTCAAAATGCACCGGCAGAGGGGGCTTCGATATGTGATTTTCCCTTAACCTGGGTCCGCCATTGTGCGGGCCAGATACTTTTGGAAGTGTTCGCCAGTTAGATATTCCTTGTCCTTTACCCAAGTCAAGAGAGCGGCGGTCGTGCCTTTTCCAAACGCGCCGGGCATCGAGACAATGGCGGCTTGCTGCGCCGTTTTGCCGTCCTCAACCTCTTCGGGAAAAAACATCATGGTGGGGGTGAAAACAACGCCCCAACGCTGTGCCATTTCCTTTTCAGGCAGCACTGTGCCGTCGAAATCTGCCACCTCAACATCACCAAAAAGGTTCATCTGCACAACGAAATAGGTGTCACGGATCAGCGCGTCGATCTTGGGGTCGGGAAACACCTCTTCATGCATCTTTGTGCAATAAATGCAGCCGCGCTGCTCCCAAATCACCAGCAGGCGCTTTCCGTCGGTGTTGGCCTCGTGCAGATCCTCGCGCAGGTCTTTGAACGTGTCGCGTAGCCACGTCGGTTTGTGCAGCCCATCATCGCCCAATTCAGCGGCTGAAACAGGCAGTGCAAGGGCGATTAGAGTCGCAATCGTAGCAAAAATACGGGTCATCATGGCCTCCTCGTAAAAACAGTCTTATTTCAGCGTACCGGACCAATCAAAATTCCGGATCATAAAATCGGCAATGTAATTGACCGAGTTTGTTGCGATGAGAATTGCAAAAACAATCAGCATCGCGCCCATCACCTTTTCAACATAGCCAAGGTATTTGCGGTTGCGCCCAACCCAGGCCAGAAACGGCTTGGCAAACAATGCGGCGATCACAAACGGCAAGGTCATCGCCATGCCGTAAACAAACAACAGCAACCCACCTTGCCACAGATCGCCCATCCCGCTGGCAACCATCAAAATCGCCGCCAGCGCCGGCCCGACGCAAGGTGTCCAGCCAAAGCCAAAGGCAAGGCCCATCACATAGGCGCCAATAAAGCTCGACGGTTCGGTTTTGGCATCCAACCGCGCCTCACGGTACAAAAATGGTACTTTTACAATGCCAAGGAAGTGTAGGCCAAATACCAACAACACTGCCGCCGCCACATAGGAAAGCTGGTCTTTCCACTGAATAAACGCCTGCCCCAAGGCAGTCGCCCCCAGCCCCAGCAAAACAAAGATGGTGGTCACACCCAAGGCAAAGGCAATCGCCGACCCAACCAACCGCTTTTGTGCCCCCGGTGCAATGCCGCCATCGCTGCGCAATTCCTGCATCGAAATCCCAGCCATATATGACAGGTAAAACGGCACCATCGGCAAAATGCAGGGCGACAAAAAGCTCAACAGCCCTGCCAGCGCCGCCCCACCATAACTAATCTCAAACATATCCCCCGCCCTCATTCATCTTGGCAAAAATACCTCACGGGGGGTCCGGGGGGCGTGAAGTCCCCCGGCGTCCGCCGCAAGCGCAAGCTTTCAAGGCACTTGCGTTGATACTGATTCATATTACAATGTGAATATATTTTAGCAGGTCGTCAATCATGCTCGTCGCCGCCAAAGCCATCCGCTCTCTCTTTCGTCACTGCGCCTTTGCGCTTGGCCTTTGGCTGGCGACATCTGTCTTCGCCGTCACCCAAGCTGCCGCCCAAGAGGTCACGCTTTATATGGTCGAGCAGCCTGGCTGCATTTACTGCGCGCGTTGGAATGCCGAGGTGGGCGATGCCTATGAAAAAACCGCCGAGGGCCGCGCCGCCCCGTTAAAGCGTATTCAGTTGCGCGACCCATTGCCCGACGGTGTCAGCTTTGAGCGCAAAGCTGTGTTCACGCCGACCTTTATTTTGGTGCAAAACGGGCAGGAATTGGAACGGATCGAAGGCTATCCCGGCGAAGATTTCTTTTACGGGATGTTGGGTGTGATGCTGAAAAACGCTGGTATCACTCTGGAATAAATCACTATCACGGTTTGTTTTTTGCAGATAGGCAGAGCTTTGTGCCATAAGCAGCAAAACAAAAGGGCAAAATCGCCCAAAGCTGAGGGAGAGGGTAGGGGATGCCAGCCAACACAGCCAGACCAGACCCTAACATGACCGGTGCAAATTGTGCCGTGATCTCGCCTGAAAAAATGGTGGAAAACGCTGTAGATGCAGCGAATTTTCTGAAAGCCTTGGCGCATGAAGGGCGGCTGATGATCCTGTGTCACCTGTCCTCTGGCCCCAAAAGTGTGACCGAGTTGGAAAACCTGCTGTCGTCTCGGCAAGCGGCGGTCAGCCAGCAGCTTGCCCGTTTGCGGCTCGAAGGTCTCGTCTCGGCGCAACGTGATGGCAAGACCATCATTTATTCCCTGCAAGACCCCAAAGTTCTGCGTGCGGTCGCACTGATTTATGATCTTTTTTGTGACCCTCACTAAGTACGGCAAGAAAAAGGGCTGACCATGGAAAACCTACCTTTTGGCATCTGGGCGGCCTTGGCGGGGCTGATAGCGGGCATTGTGCTTGGCCTCTCGGCGCGGTTGGGTGAGTTTTGTACCCTTGGCGCGCTCGAAACCGCACTTTACGGCGACGATCAGCGGCGACTGCGGCTGTGGGGGGTAGTGCTGGGCGTTGCCATTTTTGGCACCTATCTGTGCGGTAGCCTTGGGCTTATCGATATTGGTGCCAGTTTTTACCACCAAATTGCGTGGGACCCCTCCGCCTCGATCATCGGTGGCTTGCTGTTTGGCTATGGTATGGCGATGGCGGGCAACTGCGGCTTTGGCGCGCTTGTGCGGTTTGGTGGGGGCGATTTGCGGTCATTGGTGGTTGTCGTAGTGATGGGTGTTTTTGCCTTTATCGTCCTGTCTGGTCCGTTGGCACCACTGCGGATTGCACTGTTTTCCCAAGCCGGTTCCACAGGGCCGCAGGGCATTGCCTATGCTGTGCAGGCTTGGACCGGCTTGCCGCCGCTGCTGACGGCTGGGGCGATTGCGCTGGGTTTGCTGGCTTGGGCGCTGGCGCATAAAGGCTTGCGCCGCGCGCCACTGCAATTGGCGTGGGGTGTTGCGGCAGGGCTTGCTGTGGTCTGGTCGTTTGTCGCGACAAGCTGGTTGGCAGAGGCAAGCTTTGGCGAGGTGCAGGTCGAAGGCCTGTCCTTTACCGCGCCTTTGGGCCGCACGATTCTTTGGTTAATGACCTCAACCGCTGGCGGCATCTCATTCTCGGTCGGCACGGTATGTGGCGTTCTGGTTGGCGCGCTCGCGGGGTCGCTTTGGCGGGGGCTGTTTCGGTGGGAGGCCTGTGAAGACCCACGCGAATTGGGGCGGCAGGTATCGGGCGCTGCTATGATGGGCGTGGGCGGTGTTATTGCGCTTGGCTGTTCGGTCGGCCAAGGCGTATCAGCTTTTGCCACGCTGGCATGGTCGGGGCCGGTCACTTTGGCGGCGATTGTCTTGGGTGCGGTGATCGGGTTGCGGCGGCTTATTGGTGGGTTTCAGCCGGATTAGAGCCATTTGCAACCGTCAGCTTTACCCCTGCCTGCTTTAACCCGCTGGCGATTGGGTCGGAAACGGGCGCATCGGTAAACAGCGCATCCAGTCCGTCAAAGCCACAAACCGTCACCAACCCGCGCCGCCCGAATTTGGTGGCATCGGTAATCAGCACCCGCCGTTCGGCCCGCGACAGCAAGGCGCGCGCAAATTCCATCTCGGACTCTTCATAATCCATCACCTCTGTGCCATCGACGGCCCCTGCCGAAATAAAGGCATGTGCCGCCGAAAATCCGGTTACAAACCGCACAGCTTGGGCGCCCAAAACAGCACCGCTATCGCCGATAATCTGACCACCCGCCAAAAACACGCGGTTGCCTTCGCCTGCGGCCAAAGTGCGAGCCGCATCGGTGGAGTTGGTGATGATTGTCAGCCGCTTATGCCCCGCCAAGGCCCGCGCAAGAAAGCTGGTCGTGGTGCCTGTATCCATCATCACCGCATCGCCGTGGCGCACGGTTGCGGAGGCTGCGGCGGCAATCGCCTGTTTGGCGGTGGCATTTTCGCGCATCCGGCGGCGAAAGGGTGCTTCGCCCGCCTGCGACGTCAGGCTAATCGCGCCATGCATCCGCAAAACCGCCCCGCCATCCACCAGCGGCCGAACATCACGGCGGATGGTCTCTAAACTGACCTCCATCGCCTCGGCCAGCGCTGAAATGGTCACCGTGCCTTGGGTATCCAGAATTTTTAGAATCTCAGCATGGCGTTTCGACAGCATATTTTACCTGCGGGGCGTGACCGATATTTAGGCAATATCGGGGTTATTCAGGCAAAACCAGTCATAAAAAGCACATAAAGCCACATAATGTGTTTGACACACTGCCAAACCCGCGCGTTACTTGACGCAATCAGACAAAATCAATTGGGGGTTTGGAATGAAGATCAATCACATGATGCGGCTTGGCGTCTCGGTTATCGCGCTTTCGGCGGGTGCGGCGATGGCGCAAGAGAGCACCGATCCGATCAAGCTGACGCTGCATGACTGGACCGGCCAGTTGATTACCACCGAATTGATGGGCTCTGTCCTGCAAAAGGCAGGCTATAATATTGAATATGTGCAGGCCGATTATCTTGCCCAATTCGCTGGGTTAGAGACAGGCGATCTGCATGTCGCGATGGAAATTTGGGAAACTACAGGCCGCGAGGCGATGGATGCCGCGACCGCCACTGGCAAAGTGGTGAACCTTGGGCCAACAGGGATGCAGGCCAAAGAAGAATGGTGGTATCCGTCCTATATGGTCGAGAAATGCCCCGGCCTGCCGAATTGGGAAGCGTTGAAAGAACCCGCATGTGCCGAGGCGTTCTCAACCGCCGAAACCGCGCCCAAAGGCCGGTATTTGGGTGGCCCCGTCACATGGGGCGGGTTTGATGAAGAGCGGATCGAAGCGCTTGATCTGCCGTTTGAGGTTATCCACGCTGGCACCGATGCGGCATTGTTTGCAGAGTTGGAATCCGCCGTGCAGCGTGAAGCGCCTGTAATGCTGTGGATCTATGCACCGCATTGGGCACCCGCCAAGTTTGAAGGCGATTGGGTCGCCTTTCCCGAATATACGCCCGAATGCTATAGCGACCCGGCTTGGGGTCTTAACCCCGATATGGCCTATGACTGCGGCAAGCCCTTTGGCGCGATTTGGAAGGTTGGCTGGGCCGGCCTAGCCGATAAATGGCCGGGTGCCGAAAAGGCGATCAAAGCGTTTACCATTGATAACAAAGAGATGGGCGCTATGATTACCGAGGTCGATCTGAACGACAGCTCCGTCGAGGCGGTCGTCGCGGATTGGATGGATAAGAATGAGGCGCGCTGGTCTGGCTGGATCAAGTGATCTGACCGCGTCGTTCCTCTGGCTGCTGCCCACGATCCCCTCATGGGTAGCGGCCCCCTTTTGCCGGAGACATTAGTGACGAACCCAGCGCCAAAATTGCTTTGCCGTGATGTGTGGAAGATCTTTGGCCCGAATGGTGCGGGCGTCTTGGCCGATGTGGGGCGGGACGCGACTGCCGCCCAATTTGCCGCGCGTGGCCATGTGGCGGCAGTGCGGTCTGTCGATCTGGCTGTAAATGAGGGCGAGATTTTTGTCATCATGGGGCTGTCTGGCTCTGGTAAATCGACATTAGTGCGATGTTTGTCACGTTTAATTGAGCCAACCTCGGGCGAGATCTGGTTTCATGGCCAAAACCTGTTGGCGGCCTCCGAGGCCGAGATGCGACAGTTGCGGCGGCACAAAATGGGCATGGTATTTCAGCATTTCGCCCTATTGCCGCATATGTCGGTTTTGCAAAACGTTGCCTTTCCGTTAGAGGTGCAGGGCGTGGCCCGTGCCGCACGCGAAGAAACTGCGCGCAAGATGATCGATCTTGTGGGCCTTGCGGGGCGCGAAACGTCTCTGCCAAGGCAGCTTTCTGGTGGGCAGCAACAACGGGTGGGCATTGCGCGGTCGCTTGCCGCCGACCCCGAGCTGTGGTTTTTGGATGAGCCCTTTTCGGCACTAGACCCGCTGATCCGGCGCGAAATGCAGGATGAATTCATGCGCCTGCAATCGGTGCTGAAAAAGACTATCGTTTTCATTACGCATGACTTTGATGAAGCGATCCGTCTGGCCGATAAAATTGCGATTATGAAAGATGGGGCGGTGGTGCAGCAGGGCACGCCCGAAGATATCGTTTTGAACCCCGCGACAGATTATGTCGCCGAATTCACCCGCGCCGTACCGCGGGCCAAGGTGGTGCGGGTGGCCAGCGTGATGCAGCCCGCCAGCGGCGATCAGCCCACGGCGACCATTGCCGCCAGCGCCAAGGTGGCGGAGGCGGCCCCACTGTTTTTAACCGAAACTGTGCTGCGGGTTGTGGATGCGCAGGGCGAAACCCTTGGGCATTTGCGGCGCGACGATGTTGTTGCCCTGATGTTGGGGGGCTAGGGTCATGCGGGCGGCAATTTGGTTGGCTGTTTTGGGTGGTTTCTGGCTGTTTACAGCCCTTGCCCAGCCGCTCTTGCCTTGGGCATTTGACTGGCCCAAAGCAAATGTAATGCCTGCCGCCAAATGGATTTCGGCCTTTACCAAATGGCTGCTGAATGACGCAAGCTTTGGTCTGTTTACCTTTCAGGAACTGACGCGCTGGATTTCGGCTATTGTCGAGGCGCCGTACCGGTTGGTCACAGGCCTGCTGTCGGCAGGTGCCGCCGAGGTGCCGCCGCTATCGTGGCTGGCCGTTGTTATTTTGGCGGCCTTGATCGGGCACCGTGTTGGCGGGATACGATTGGCCCTGCTGTCAGGCACGTGTTTTTTGTTTGTCGCCGTGTTCGGGCAATGGACAAGTGCGATGATAACGTTGGCTTCGATTTTGATCGCTGTGCCGATCGGGGTGGTTGGTGGCGTGGCGTTGGGCCTTGCTGCCTATCGTTGGCCTTGGGTCGCGCGGGCCATCACGCCGCTGCTGGACCTGATGCAAACCATCCCTGTATTCGCCTATTTAGTACCGATTTTGATCCTTTTCGGCTTTGGCCCTGTGGCTGCCGTGATCGCTACGGTCATCTATGCCATGCCGCCCATGACACGGATCACCCAGCTGTCGTTGCAGCGCATACCGGATGAGTTGCGCGATCTTGGCAATATGGTGGGCTGTTCGCGCCGGCAGATGACGTGGCGGGTGATGGTGCCCTCGGCCAAAGCGGGGCTGATGGTGGGCGTTAACCAAGTGATCATGTTGTCGTTGAACATGGTGATTATTGCTTCGATGATCGGGGCAGGGGGTCTTGGGTTTGACGTGCTTGCAGCACTGCGGCGGCTTGATTTCGGTGCAGGGCTAGAGGCGGGTTTTGCCATCGTCGCCCTTGCGATTGCGCTGGACCGGATTTCACAGGCCGCGGCACAAGAGCGGCCTGTGTCCGCAACCGCGCGTAATGCCTATGTTTTGGCGGCATTCGTGACGATTGGGCTGGCCGGTTTGGCGGCTACTATCATGCCCGCAGTGCAAACCTATCCCGAGGCATGGCAGCTTTCCACAGGTACATTTTGGAGCCGGGTTGTCGCGTGGATTAACGTCAATTACTTTGATGTCTTAGAGGCCACCAAAAACGCGCTGTTGCTGAATGTGCTGATCCCGTTCAAGCGGTTCTTGATCGGCCTGCCTTGGGCCGGTGTTGCGCTGCTTATGGGCTTTGTCGGCTGGCGTTTGCAAGGTGCGCGTTTGGCGGTGTTGGTCACAGTTTTGGTGGTTCTGATCGCCGCGACGGGGCTTTGGGACAAGGCGATGACAACCGTTTACCTGTGCGGCATCTCGGTAGCGATTGCGATGTTGATCGGGCTGCCTATCGGCGTGTTGGCGGCGGAACGCGACAGCCTGTGGCGCTGGGTGCGACTGGCGATTGACACGCTGCAAACCCTGCCATCCTTTGTGTATTTGATGCCTGCTGTAATGCTGTTTCGGGTGGGCGATTTCACGGCGATGATCGCGGTTGTGGCCTATGCGATTGCGCCCGCGATCCGCTATACCGCGCTGGGGTTGCAAGCCGTGGACCCAAGGCTGATCGAGGCAGGGCGTGCCATGGGCTGCACAAATTGGCAGATTCTGACGCGCATAAAACTGCGGCTGGCGCTGCCCGAAATCATGCTGGGGGTGAACCAAACCATCATGTTCGCGCTTTCAATGCTGGTGATTACGGCCTTGGTCGGCACGCGTGATTTGGGGCAAGAGGTGTATATCTCGCTGACCAAAGCCGATTCTGGGCGCGGCTTGGTTGCAGGGCTGGCGGTGGCCTTTGTCGCGATTATCGCCGATCGGCTGATCAATGCGGCGGCTGCGCGGGCGCGGGCAGGCTTGGGTCTGGTGGAGGGCAGCAATGGTCGATGAGCGGATTTTGGCGCTGCCTTGCTGGCAGGGTAAGGTGACGGCCGAACCGCTTTCGGGCGGGCTGTCGAATGAGATTTGGAAGGTGACCGACGTCGCTGGGTCGCATGTCGTGCGCTTTGGCGTTGATTACCCGTTCCACCACGTCAACCGCGCCCGCGAGGCGATGGTTTCACGCGCCGCCCATGCCTGCGGTTTTGCGCCTGCGGTGGAATATACGACGGCGGGTGTGATGGTGACAGAATTCGTACAGGCGCGGACTTGGACTGCTGCGGATGTGGCCTTGAATCCAGCGCGTACCGCGAATTTTCTACGAAAATTCCACCACGATATGCCAATGGTCGTTTCCGGTGAGGCATCGCTGTTTTGGGTGTTTCATGTGATCCGCGATTATGCGCGCACCCTGAACGGGTCGCGTCACAATGCCATTCTGCCGGAATACGTGGCGCTCTCGGCTGTGTTAGAGACGATTCAAGTGCCGTTGCCGATCGTCTTTTCGCACAACGACTTGTTGCCCGCGAATATACTGGAAGACGATGCGCGGTTGTGGCTGATCGATTATGAATACGCAGGCTTTTCGACGCCCCTGTTTGATCTGGCAGGGGCCGCCTCAAACGCCGAGATGACGCAAAAACAGTCTCTAACCTTGCTAAATACTTACTTTGGCAAGCCCGCTGATGCACCGCTTTTACAGGCATTCGAGGCGATGAAAGTTGCGGCGCTGTTGCGCGAAACCATGTGGGCGATGGTCTCTGATCTGCATCTCTCGGCGCCGGGTGCCAATTATGCCGCCTACATCACGGAAAACCAATCCCGGCTTGCGGCGCAGATTGCCGCCTATCAGGCCCTCTACGGAAAGCTATTGTCATGACTTTGCCCATCCATGCCCAGGTTGTTGTTATTGGCGGCGGTATTATCGGCTGCTCGACCGCCTATCATTTGGCCAAAGACCACGGTGCCGATGTGGTTTTGCTTGAACAAGGCAAGCTGACGTCGGGGTCGACGTGGCATGCGGCGGGGCTGGTGGGGCAGTTACGATCTTCGGCCTCTATTACAAAGGTTTTGAAATATTCGGTCGATTTGTACAAACGTCTAAGCGATGAGACGGGGCTGGAAACCGGCTGGAAAATGACCGGCTGCTTGCGGCTTGCCACAAATCAAGACCGTTGGACCGAATACAAACGGCTGGCAACCACGGCGGGCAGCTTTGGTATGGAAATGCACCTGATTTCGCCCGATGAGGTAAAGAGGATGTGGCCCTTGATGGATGTGGCCGATCTGGTTGGTGCCAGTTGGCTGCCCACCGATGGCCAAGCCAGCCCGTCTGATATCACCCAATCGCTGGCCAAAGGCGCGCGGATGCACGGGGCCAAGATTGTTGAGGGCGTGCGCGTTACCGGCTTTGCGATGGAAGGCGCGCGGATCACCGCCGTTCACACAACAAAAGGCACTATTATCGCGGAAAAGGTTATAAACTGTGCCGGACAATGGGCCCGCCAAGTGGGGGCAATGGCCGGTATTAACGTGCCCCTACAACCGGTAAAGCACCAATACATCATCACCGACCCGATTGCAGGCCTGTCGCCCGATGCGCCGACTTTGCGCGATCCGGATCGCCGGACCTACTTTAAGGAAGAGGTCGGCGGCCTTGTGATGGGCGGGTATGAGCCTAACCCCCAGCCGTGGGTGACAGGCGATGTGCCCAATGACTGGGAATTCGGCCTGTTTGGTGATGATTTCGATCATTTTGAACAGCATATGGAGCAAGCCATGCACCGCGTGCCCGCATTGGCAACGGCGGGCGTCAAGCAGATGATAAACGGCTCGGAAAGCTTTACCCCCGATGGTAATTTTATCCTTGGCCGCGCGATGGAATGCGAAAACATGTATGTCGGCGCGGGCTTTAACGCCTTTGGCATTGCCTCGGGTGGGGGCGCAGGTTGGGTGCTGGCGGAATGGGCAATGACCGGCGAGGCGCCGTTGGACCTGTGGGCCGTCGATATTTTGCGATTTTCCGATATGCACCGTGACAGACAATGGGTGTGTGACCGAACGTTAGAGGCTTATGGAAAACACTACACCATCGGTTTCCCGCATGAGGAATACACCAGCGGGCGCCCTAGGATTGTGTCGCCACTCTTCGCCCGCCTAAAGGCCAAAGGGGCGGTGTTTGGCTCTAAATTAGGGTGGGAACGGCCAAATTGGTTCGCACGAAACGGGGTAGAGCCGCGTGATATTTATAGCATGGGGCGGCAAAATTGGTTTGCCGCAGTGGGCGAAGAACACGCCCATGTACGCGAACATGTGGGCCTGTTCGATCAAAGCTCGTTTGCCAAATATGAGCTGACAGGCCCAGCCGCCGCCGATGCTTTGGCCAAGATTTGCGCCGGGCATGTTGGGCGGCCCGTAGGGCGTGTGACTTATACACAGCTTTTGAACACGCGTGGCGGCATAGAGGCGGATCTTACCGTGGCGCGGCTGGCCGAGGATCATTTTTATATCGTCACCGGCACCGGCTTTCGTACGCATGATCAGGCCTGGATCGCCAGCCACCTGCCCAGCACGGGCTGCACCCTGCGTGATGTGACCGAGGCCTATGGTACGCTGTCACTTATGGGGCCAAAGGCGCGGGAAGTTTTGGCGGCGGTCACGTCAGAAAACGTTTCTAACACGGCATTTCCCTTTGGTACGGTGCAAGACATCAGGATCGCTGGCGCCCAAATTCGGGCGCTGCGGCTTACCTATGTTGGCGAGTTGGGCTGGGAATTGCATGTGCCGATTGCGGCGATTGGTGATGTGTATGATGCCCTAATGGCGGCGGGCCATCAATTACGGCCTGTGGGCTATCGCTGCTTGGAAAGTCTGCGGTTGGAAAAGGGTTATCGGGCGTGGTCGTCTGATATCACGCCGAATGACACGCCGATGGAGGCTGGGCTGGGCTGGGCCGTGCGCAAAGCAGATCAAGGGTTTATTGGCGCGCAGGCATTGGCAAAGGCGGGTCCGTTGACCAAACGCTTTGCCGGTTTTGCGCTGGATGACCCGGCAGCCGTTTTGGTGGGCCGCGAGACAGTTTTGCGCGACGGCGTGGCGGTTGGCTATCTGACATCGGGCGGGTATGGCTATACGATCGGCAAGTCGATTGGTTATGGCTATGTGCGAAATTCTAGCGGTGTTAGTGACGATTTTCTTGCCTCTGGCAACTATGCTTTGGTCGTCGCCTCGCAAACCTACCCTGCTAAAATCATGCTTGAGGCCCCGTTTGACCCAAGCAATTCACGTGTGAAGGCGTAGAACAATCGCGCGGCTGGGTGAGGTTGCTGCCTCACCCGGCATCGACACATAGGGCGGGGTTTCCTCAACCAAGGTTAGCACGCCCGCGGCAACCAAGCGGTCAACCTCACGGTCAAAACCACCTTCCCAGACCGTGCCTTTTACGGTGGCGACGATAAAACCACCCGCTTGGGTAATGCGGACCAGCTCGTCCAAGGCCTCGGCGCCCACATGGCCGGTCGTAAAGACGCCGGTACATAGAATGGCGGCATAGGTTGCATCGGCAAAAGGCAGCGCCCCGCCAAGCGCGAGATTGTGCAGCTGTGAATACACGCCTTTGCGTGCCGCCGCGGCCAGCATTCCTGCTGAAATATCAAGCGCTTCTACGTCTGGAAAGCCGATAATCCCCATCCACTCGCCCACCATTCCGGTGCCTGCGCCTGCGTCCAGAATCGGGCCTGCGCCGCGCGGCAGGTGGCGGGCGAGCAGCGCGAGTGCTACCGAAGGGTGACGATACCCCGCCTTACGCATCTCATCCTCATAGGTTTCGGCCCATTTGTCATAGGCGGCCGCCACCTCGGTCGGCGCGGTGGCGGCATAGACTGCGCCCAAATGCCCGTCATGCGTGGATTGTCCCATGATCGCCCCCCGTCTGTTGCATAAACCATAGCTATAGCCTGCCGTTTGTGAAAGCCTAATGATAGGGGAAACAAGGAGGCGTGTGATGGATGAAATAGCAGAGGTTCGCGCCATAATCGGCTCTGTTAAGGCCCTTTCTGGCTATGATGGTCCAATCGAGCGTTTGGGTGGTTTGACCAATCGGGTGTACCGTTTGGATGATTTATGTCTGCGCCTGCCGGGTAAAGGAACCGCCGCCTATATCGACCGCGCGAATGAGGCTGTAGCGGCAAGCGAGGCTGCGCGTGCTGGAATTGCACCAGAGGTGGTCTTTGCCGATGCTGCCAGTGGGGTGATGGTGACGCGGTTTATTGCAGGCGCAGTGACGATGACGCCCCAAGGTTTTGCCAGCCGAAAAGGGGCCGCCGCGCGGGCGGGCACAAGCTTTGCCAAGCTTCACCGATCAGGTGCGGTGCTCCCGTTTCGGTTTGAACTGTTTGCGATGATTGACGACTACCTCGCTTTGCTGGCGACCAAGGATGTCGCCTTGCCCGAAGGGTATCGCGCCGTGGTAGACGAGGCCGAAGCGGTTCGCTCCGCTTTGGCGCGAAATCCGGTGCCTTTGGCCCCCTGCCATTGCGACCCTTTGTGCGAAAACTTCCTTGATACCGGCACCGCGATGTGGATCGTGGATTGGGAATATTCGGGGATGAATGACCCGATGTGGGATCTTGGTGATTTATCGGTTGAGGGCAGCTTTACCGATGATCAGGATGCCGAGATGTTGCAGGCCTATTTCGGGGCAGCGCCCAGTGCCGCAGATCAAGGGCGGATGGTGATTTACAAAGCGATGTGTGATCTGTTGTGGACATTGTGGGGGCTGATCCAACTGGCCGAGGGCAACCCCGCCGATGATTTTCGCGTTTATGCCGAAGCGCGTTTTAGCCGTTGCAAGGCATTGATGGCGCGGCCAGAGTTTGCAACACATTTGGCAGCAATTTAAGAACCACTGAAAGGAAAGCGGATGTTGGATGAGGGCGCAAAAGGCGTTTATGTGATCGCGGTGACACCGTTTTTGCCGGATGGCGCGGTAGATATGGCAAGCACGGACCGGATGGTAGATTTCTATCTGGATGCAGGGGCAACAGGCCTAACGGTTTTGGGAATTATGGGTGAGGCCCCCAAGCTGACCGAGGCCGAAAGCACCGCATTCGTGCGCCGGATCGTCGCGCGCGTTGCTGGGCGTGTTCCTGTGATTGTCGGGGTTTCCGCGCCCGGTTTTGCCCAGATGGCGGGGCTTGCGAAGTCGGTGATGGATTGCGGGGCAGCGGGGGTGATGATCGCGCCGCCCGGCCATTTGCGGACCGATGATCAGATCGTCGGATATTATCATCAGGCTGTGGAATTTATCGGTGACGCACCCTTTGTGGTGCAGGATTTTCCGCTGGTCACGGGGGTGCAGATGTCGGTTCCGGTCATCACGCGGATTGTGAGGGATTTGCCGACCTGTGTTTGTTTGAAACACGAAGATTGGCCGGGGTTGGAAAAGATCGGGGCTTTGCGCAAAGAGGGCGCTTTGAACCGGCGAATTTCTATTCTGTGCGGCAATGGCGGCGTCTTTTTACCCGAAGAAATGGCCCGTGGGGCCGACGGCGCGATGACGGGTTTTGCCTATCCCGAGATGATGGTTTCAGTTGTGAAAAACCATCTAAACGGCACGCCGGATCGGGGGCGGGATTTGTTTGATGCCTACCTTCCGCTGGCGCGGTTTGAGCAGCAACCGGGGCTGGGATTGGCCATTCGCAAGCATGTTTTAATGAAAAGAGGTGTGATCGCCCATGCTACACAACGGCGGCCCGGGGCGGCGCTGTCGGCTGCGGGGGTTGCCGAGGTAGAGCTGTTGATGGGGCGGCTAGAGCGGCGGCTGGCAGAGCTGGGCTAGGTGCAGAGTAGCGGTGTAGATGCGGGGCGAACCCCGACCTACACCGCCGCAGACAGTGGGTGGAAAACCCGTCGTTTAGCCCTGCATCGCCCATGGGCCGTGGTGCCCCGATCCGCCATCGGTGCGCTCAAAGCCGTGCGCGCCGAAAAAGTCACGTTGTGCTTGGATCATGTTGGCGGTGGAACGTCCGGTGCGCATGATATCAAACCAGGCAAGACCAGCCGCCAGCGCGGGCACGGGCAGGCCGTTTAGGGCGGCATTTGCGACCACTTTGCGCAAGGCATTATGGCTTTTTTCCAAGAGATCGGCAAAGAACGGGGCCAGTATCAGGTTGCGGCTCGGGTCCTCGGCCAATGCTGTTGCCATATCGTTAAGCATCGACGATCGGATGATGCAGCCTTCGCGCCAAACTTTGGCGATTTCGGGTAGGGGCAAGGACCAGCCAAACTCGGCCGAGGCAGCTGATGTCAGCGCAAAGCCTTGGGCATAGCATAGGATTTTTCCTGCAATCATCGCGTGTTCCAAGTCGGCGATGGTCAGCGTGCTGCGCGGCATCTCTTGCGGGGCGGGGCCAAACAGCGCCTCGCCTTTGCAGCGTTCGTCAAGCAGGGCCGAGGTGTTGCGTGCCATGACAGCCGCCTCAATCACCGGAATGGGGGCCGACAGGTGCTGCGCCTCGATTACGGTCCAGCGGCCTGTGCCTTTTTGGCCTGCGCGGTCAAGGATAACATCGACGATTGGTTCGTTGGTCTTGTCGTCGATGACGGCGGTGACCGCCGCTGAAATCTCGATCAGATAGGATTGCAACGGCCCTTTGTTCCAACCGGCCAACACGTCAGAGATATCAGGGGCATGAAAGCCCATGCCATCGCGCAACACGCCGTAAACCTCGGCAATCATTTGCATATCGGCGTATTCGATACCGTTGTGAACGGCTTTGACGAAATGGCCGGCACCGGCATCACCCATCCGTGTTGCGCAAGGGGTGCCTTGGTATTTGGCAGAAATCGCCTCTAGGATATGCGAGATGCGGTTCCAATCCTCGGCCTTACCGCCGCCCATGATCGACGGGCCGTGGCGCGCGCCTTCCTCGCCACCCGACACACCGATGCCAAGGAAACGTGGGCCACCTTGGGCTGCATTTTCGGCGCGGCGGTTGGTATCGCGGAAATTGGCGTTGCCTGCGTCGATGATCATATCGCCATCGTCCAGCAGCGGGGTAAGGGCAGTGATTTGGTCATCAACCGCTTGGCCTGCTGGCACCATAAGGATGATCGCGCGCGGCGTTTTCAGGGCGGCAACCAGATCTGCCAGCGTGTCGGTTGGCGTGATTTTCGGGGCAAGATCCCCTGCCGATTGGACGAATTTATGGGTAACTTCGGTAGTGCGGTTCCAAACCGCAATGGGAAAGCCCTTTTCCGCGATATTCAGGGCCAGCATTGCCCCCATTGTGCCAAGGCCGATAAGGCCGATATCTGATTGGGTCATGGGGTGGGCCTCGCTTTGGCTGTTAAAAAAGGGCGTTGCGATTTTGCGCTGCGGCTGATTTGCTAGCGGTAACGGCGGGTTTGGCTGCGGTCAAGCCGAGGGTTTTTAGATAAAGGATGTTCACATGAGTTTTACCGAAGAAGCGCGGGTGCTGAATGATGCCGCGATTTTGACGATGTTGGATGCAGGCTGTGCCAAGGCGCAGGCGATGGGGCAGCCGCAATGTTTGGTGATTGTCGATGCGTCCGGCGTTGATCTGGGCGTGATGCGGATGCATGGCGCAAAGTTTTTGGCGATGCGGTCCGCACGGGCCAAGGCGCAGACGGCATCAAGCACGCGCGCGCCCAGCACCAACCTGCCCGAGGGAATTCGCGTGGCGGTGGCGCTGGCCACGGATGGCGCGTTGACGGGGCTTGCCGGTGGCTTACCCATTCGCATGGGTGGTGTGCTGGTGGGTGGCATTGGTGTGGGCTCTGGCAGTGGCGCGCAAGATATCGAGGTGGCCGAGGCGATGTTGGCCGCAATCGGCGCAGACGCGGTGTAACCGATGGACATGTTCAGCCTGGCAGGCAAGCGCGCGCTGATTACGGGGTCGTCACAGGGCATCGGGTTTGCGCTGGCCAAGGGATTGTCGGCTGCGGGCGCGCAGGTGGTGCTGAACGGGCGCGATATGGGGCGACTGACGGCGGCTGTGGCACAAATTTCTGGCGCTGTCGCCCTACCGTTTGATGCCACCGATCATGCCGCTGTACGTGCGGCGGTCGATGGGTTTGAGGGCAGTATTGGCCCGATTGATATTTTGGTGAACAACGCAGGCATGCAACACCGCGCCCCGCTTGAGGAGTTTCCGGCAGACGCGTTTGAGCGGCTGTTGCAAACCAACGTGGCATCGGTTTTCCACGTAGGCCAAGCGGTTGCGCGGCATATGATAGGCCGCGGCGCGGGCAAGATTATCAACATTGCGTCCGTGCAGACGGCCTTGGCACGGCCCGGAATTGCGCCTTATACGGCGACTAAGGGCGCGGTGGGCAACCTGACCAAAGGCATGGCAACCGATTGGGCCAAGCATGGGCTGCAGTGCAATGCGATTGCGCCGGGGTATTTTGACACGCCGTTGAATGCGGCCCTCGTCGCCGACCCCGATTTCAGTACGTGGCTGGAAAAACGCACACCTGCGGGGCGCTGGGGGCGGGTTGAGGAATTGGTCGGGGCTTGCGTGTTTCTATCCTCACCGGCATCAAGTTTTGTGAATGGGCACATCCTTTATGTGGATGGCGGGATAACGGCATCGCTATGAGTGATAGATACGTTTTGATGGGCGTTTCGGGCTGCGGCAAATCTTCGGTCGGGGCGGCGCTGGGGCCTGCGCTTGGTGCGCGCTATCTGGATGGCGATGATCTGCACCCAGCCACTAACATCGCCAAAATGGCGCGGGGCGAGGCGCTGACGGACGCTGACCGCTGGCCTTGGCTTGATCTGGTGGGAACCGAGCTGGCCGCGCCAAATATGATCTTGGGCTGCTCGGCGCTGCGTCGCGTCTACCGCGAACGGATTACAAAGGCGGCAGGCGCGCCAGTCTGCTTTATCCATCTCGCAGGCAGTCGCGCCTTGATCGGTGGACGTATGGCGGCACGGGCAGGGCATTTCATGCCAACGGCCTTACTAGACAGCCAATTCGCCACGTTAGAGCCGCCATTGGCCGATGAACTGGCGGTCACAGTCAGCATTGACCAACCTCTGGCAGGGATTGTCGCAGATATTTTGGCGCAGCTTCAGGCCGAAAAGGGTCACTAACCACGCCAATACCCGCGTAAACCAAGAACCGCCCCCGATTTCATCTTGGCAAAAATACCTAAATCCTGCCAGTTGTTACAGGCCCAAGCGGTCGAAAACCTGATCCAACGCCTGCCAATCCGTCAACCGTAGCCGTACGGGCAATGTCAACACTTTAGGCCGGAACGCCGCAGGCAAGCGAACGGCGTCTTTCTCGGTGGTGACAAGCTGCGCGCCAAGGCTTGCTGCCTCATGGGCCAGCCGCCGCAGCAGGGCGTCGGAAAAGGGCTGATGGTCACTTAGCGCCTCTGTGCGGATCACATTGGCACCGGTGCCGCGCAGCGTGGCAAAAAACTTGTCTGGGTGGCCGATGCCAGCAAAAGCGAGCACCTTTTCGCCCTGCCAATCCATGCCCATTTGCAGCACCTCAAGTGCGCCGGTGACATGCGGCAGGTGCAGCGTATTCCCCCAAAGGGCGGTGAACTGGGCCTGCGCCGCTGTGTCACCGATCGACAAAACCATATCGGCACGCCCAAGGCCCACCGCCACGGGTTCCCGCAATGGCCCTGCGGGCAAGCACCGCCCGTTGCCAAAACCGCGATAGGCATCGACGACGACAATCGATACATCCTTGACCACCGAGGGGTTTTGGAACCCGTCATCCAGCAATACCACCTGCGCCCCTGCTGTCTGCGCGGCCTGCACCCCTTGGGCACGGTCGCGGGCAATCCATGTGGGGGCGAATGCCGAGAGCAGCAGTGGCTCGTCGCCCGTATCGGTGGCGCTGTGTTGACGTTCATTCACCTGTAACGGGCCGGTCAGCCGCCCGCCGTGGCCGCGTGAGACCACATGCACCGCCACGCCCCGCGCCAACAACCGCTCAATCAGTGCGATGGTGGTAGGGGTTTTACCCGTGCCGCCGGCGTTCAGATTGCCGATGCAGATCACGGGGATTGTGGCCTTATAGGCGCCCGATTTGCGTAAACGCTGCGCGGTGGCCGCAGCATAGGCCCAGCCCAGCGGGGCCAGCAGGCGGGCGCGCAGGCCGGGCGCTTTGGGCGGGCGGTTCCAAAAAGCGGGGGCCTGCATCATTTTGGGGCCTCTAGCAGTTTGCACAAGGCGGCCATGGTTTTCTCGGTTGCCTCGGCGCCGTCGGATTCAACGGCCCACGCCGCTTGGGCCAAACGGGCGGCGCGGTCGGGGGCAAGCAGCTCACCCAAAACAGTGGCCAAACCGCGTTGATCGGCGACAAGGCAAGTGGCCGAGGATGACGCAAGCCGCCCGAGCGCCGCGCCGTGCCGCCCACCGCGCGGCCCGTGGATAATAGCCGAGCCGAGTGCAGCTGCCTCCATCGGGTCGCGTGAAATACCCTCGTCGCCCATGCCGCCGCCGATATAGGTGATGGGGGCCAGCCTATACCACAGGCCATATTCGCCATCGGGATCGACGATAAGCACCTGCACTTCTGGGTCTGGCTCTTCGTCTTGTTTGCGGCAAGCGGTCAGCCAGCCTTCGCTTTCGTCCATGCGGGCAGCAAGGGCGGGAATGCGCGTCTCGTCTTGGGGTGACACGATCAGCAGCAAGCGATGCGCCAGTTTCATAGCCGAGCGGTGGGCTGCAATGACCATGTCTTCTTCGTCTTCGGGCAGGCCAGCGGCGAACCAGACGGGGCGGGTGGCAAGCTGTGCGGCCAGAGAGGTGCGTTCGGCCTCATTACAGCGCAGCACGGCGCTGGGGTATTCCATCCGGCCCGTCACTTGCACGATATTCTGTTCTGCACCGGCGCGGCGCATGGCACGAGCGGCGGTTTGATCAATGGCCAAAACGGCACTAAAGCTGCCCAAAAGGCCCCGCATCAGGCCCGGCCACCACCCTTCTCGCCCGCGTAAAATTGCAGGGCTGCGGGCATCCACCAGCGCTACGGGGATATGGCGTTCATGGGCCTCATGCAGCAGGGCTGGGCGCAGTTCGCCTTCGGCAAAGGCCATCAGGTCGGGTTTCCAGTGGTCCAGCACGGCGCGCGCATCCGAAGGCGTATCTTCGGGCGGGGGTTGCCAGATCACACCGGGATGGCGGGTTTTTGGCTCAACGGGGCTGGTCAACAGGATGTTAAGGCTGTGGTCTTCCTCTAGCCGTGCGGCAAGGCCGGTCATTTGCGCCAGGCTGTCAGGGCCCGGCGCATGCAGCCATACCAGCGTGCCACTGGGGCGCGCTGGGCGGTTTGCAATCGCTGCAATTGCCGCACGATTGGCAAGGTTATAGAGCGTAAGGCCAAGCGAATAGGCCATTTGGGGCGCTTAGCCCCCCAGCTCTTCGGTGGCGGATGCGGCCACATTCTCTTCGCGCAGGCGGTGGATATGGGCGATGAAATAGCGGGTTTGGGCCTCATCCACGGTGCGCTGGGCCTCGGCCTTCCATGCCTTATAGGCGGCATCGTAGTTGGGGAACATGCCGACGATATGGATGTTATCGGGGTCTTTGAAGGCGGTGCCTTGGGTGCTGATAAGCTCGCCACCGAATACGAGGTGAAGACGTTGGGTCATAGAATTCTCCGGGTTGTACAATTGCGCCTAGCCTAACGTGATGGGCGCGGCGGCGAAAGGGGGCACCTTTGGCGTATAGTCGCAGGGGGCTTCAGGTTTAGCAGCGGGCCTTGGGCGGCGATAAGGCTGCCGCTACTGGCTTGCCTTTTGCGGGATGGTGTTGGTTTCGGGGGTGTAGATGGTGCGAAACTCATCAGGGCCGCCGCGCAGGTTAAGCACCCAAGTACCACGCGGCCAGCGCAGTTCCATCTCGCCCAATCGAGGGCGGTAGACGGCGGTGTAAAGCGTGCCGAACCCGCGATCAAAGGCGATGGAATAGAGCGGCGGGCGCAGGAAAGCCGAGATGAACTTTTCCTGCGGCTCGATATGACCAGTCAGGCGTTGGAGCAAGAAACGCTCGCGTTCCACCGTGGCGGTCGCGCGGGCGTGGGCATCCCATTCCACCTTTTCTTGGTGATTTGTCGCCACAGCCGCATGGGTGATAATGGCGGGCCGGTCGGGTGCCATAAGCGCGGTTAGAAAGTTGCGTTTGGCGTCGAGTACGGTGACGTTATAGCTCATATGCGTGGGGATGCGCGCAAGGGCAGCACCAGCCTGCTCGGCGGTTTCGCAGGTTTGCAGCACATAGCGCAGGATCAACGGCACGCCGAAACCATCGCCCACAACGCGCCTGCCGCCAAAGGTCAGCGATACGGCAAGGCCTGCGTCATTCATCCCATCGACAAGGCCCCAAAGGCCATCAGATGTGCCAATCACATTACGGCCCTGCCAGCGGGTTTGCAGCACGACACGCTCAAATGCCTTGGGGTTATAGTCGTAGTTGCGCACCAAAAGCGGCTCTTTGCCCGGCCAGATCGCCTGACTGCACCCCGAAAGATAAGGCGGGGGACGATAAAAGCTGAGGAACCGCGCGGCAAGATCGCCGCCGCCGGCCTGCTCGCACAGCTGATCATACAGCGGCACGATTTCCGGCATATGGGTTTTAAGCGCCTTCAGGCTTTCCCAATAGGTTGGGCGCGCGTCGATACCTTCGCGCATCCACCATGATTTATACGCCGGCCATAGCTCGGCAAACAGCCCAGCCCACTTGGGGCCGGGCTGATACTCTGGCTCGCTTATGCTGCGCCAGATCAGTTCCATTACATGATCTTAAAGGCCGGATCGGCAAAGGCTGGCCCTGCCTCGGCCACAGGCATCGGATCGGCCTTGAACGCGTTCTTGATGCCGTGAATCCAACGTTTCGCACGCTCGTTCAACATGAAGTTGTTGGTCATCGACCGGCCCCGTGTGACCAAGATGCCCAGATCGGCGCCTTCATAGCGGTAATCACCCGGCTTAAGGATGCGCAGGAAGAACGCTTCGTTTTCCGATTCAACCGCACGACGGTGATAATCAAAGCGGTCAAATACCACGGTGCCGTCTTCCTTCATCTTATAGATGCCGGTTTGCGGCGCGTCGGACAAGATATCCACGCTGTCCTCGGTGTGTTTGATGACCATCTGGCTCCAGCTGTCGATCATGTTCGGGTTGGCCCAACGGCTGTTCAACTCGGCCACGTCCAGCTTGAACTGTGCCTTGGAAAACTCGAGCAGGTGGAACAGGAACAAAGGCGCGTCGGCATGGGCAAAGGCTGCGTGGTTGGTCATCGAGCTGGCACCGGTGATGCGTGGGTTCAGCTCGCCCAAATAAATCTCACCCGATTTTTTGTCGATCAAGAAATCGAGTTCGAAATAGCCTCGATAGCCTTCTTTGCGAAGTTGCTCACCGAATTTGAAGGACAGTTCGCGGGCCTTTTCGCGGACTTTGGGCGGGAAGGCAGTGGACAGAATCTCGTTGCCACACCAGCCGCCACGATAGGGGGTCAGTTCTTTGAAGCCGACAAGCTCGGTCATCAAGGGGCCAACAATCGTACCTTCTTTGGTGGCGCAGGCCTCAATCGCCGCACCACGGCAGTTGATGCGCTTCATGATCTTGATCTCACCTTCGCCGATGATTTCATGCTCATGGCGGCGGAAATCAGCTTCGGATTTGATAAAGAATGTGGTGTGACCCGAGTCGCCATAAGCCGATTGCAGCACGAGGTCATGGCCGATACCGGCTTTTTCACAGGTTTTCTGCAAGTCTTCGTAGGATTTTACCTCGGCCAAGACGTTTGGCACCGATGGCACGCCGGCTTTGTTGCCGATGCGGACGGTTTCGATCTTGTTATCCAGCTTGTTGCGCAGTTTCGCCTTTGGGAACCAGACATCGGCGCCAAGCTCTTTGGCCAGACGTTCGGTTTCTTCATCAAACATCAAGAACACGAACTTTGGCTTGCCGCCGCGGCGTTTCACAAGGTCGATGACCTCTTTGTGCTGCAACAGATAGTTGTTGATGTCTTCGATGCTCTGGAATTCCGCATGCGGTTGTTCAGACGGGCAAAACACGTTCGGGTGGCGGCCGTCATAACAATCTAAGTAGCAGATATATTTAAAGTTTTTGCACCATTCATCAATGCCCAACAGGTTAAAGTTGGTCGCCGAGATGAAATAGACCGGATCTTCGTTGCGGTGAAAAAAGCGACGAATTTCCGAGATGTTAGCAAGTTTCTTATCGTTCATTATTTTCTCCCTGTTATTCTTATTTATTAGTCTTTTTTGCGACCTGTTTGGCCAGAATTTCGTCGGTAAAGACGCGTAGGCCAAGGTCGGCGCGGTAGCCGTGGATCTCGCTTACATCCAGCGCCCGCATAAATGCGAGGATTTCACGGCTGATAACTTGTCCCGGCACGAGAATTGGGAAACCGGGCGGATAGGGGATGATGAACGAGGCGGAAACCACCTCACGTCCCTTTTCGATTTCCAACAAAATATCGCCGTTCAGGTCAAGGTAATCACAGTTGTTTTCGTCATAGGCTAGGAAGAACGGCGTGCGCAAATCGCCCTCTCCGGTGTGCGGATCGGCGCAGAAGGCCGGGTGGAAATAGGAAAAGTCGGGCAAGGGCGGCAGGTCTTGCATCAGGTTTTTCACGCGCTTTTCAAAGGAAAGGCGCTCCATTTTAGAGGCATCGTCCAGCTTTTCATCTAGCTCTTTGGCGATTTCGACCAACACCTCGATCAGGTACGCAACCGACGACCGCGTGGTGCCGATATTGGTCATAAACAGCACGGTATTGCGCGAGGTTTTGTTGATCTGGATACCGTATTTATCCATCAAGATATCGGTCTTGAAGGTGTCGCCATCCCAACCGGTGCCGCCTACAGCCAGCGTGACGCGGGTGGCATCAAGGACAAATTCGTCCTTTTCCCAGCAGTTCCACGTGTCTGTCCAACCCTGTTCGGGGTCGTAATAGCTGGTGACGCCGCTTTCGCGATGCTCTTCGGGGATCATATCGCCCGCTGCCAACACCTTGAAGTATTTTTGCAAAAGCGGGTGGGTCGAAATTGCGCGGCGCATCGACATCGCGGCCTCGACCTGGCGTTGCACAAATTCGAACCCTTCAAGTTCGACTTGACGGCGGCCAACATCCAAACTGGCGATGATCTGATAGTTCGGGCTTGTTGACGTGTGGGTCATGTAGGCTTCGTGGAAGCTTTCCTCGACTTGGCCTTTGAAATCCTGATCGTTGACGTGGATCATCGAGCCTTGGCGCAGCGATGTTAGGGTTTTATGCGTCGATTGGGTTGCATAAACCCGAACGCGGGCCTTGGGCGATGGGATAAGCCGCGTTTTCAGCAGCGTTGCGTCATCGGCGTCTTTCAGCTTTTCTTGCTGCTTGGCATAGGCTTTTTCATGCTCGGGGGTGCGCAGCTTTTGGCGCAGGTTATTGGCCGCGTTCATGCCGGTACGTTGGCGATAGGTCGGGCCAAAGCGGGCAAAGGCAAACCACGCCTCATCCCAAAGGAAAACTAGATCGGGTTTGATGGCGAGGCATTCTTCCATCACGCGTTCAACGTTATAGACGATACCGTCAAAGGTGCAGTTGGTTAGTAGTAGCATCCGCACGCGGTCCAGCTTGCCTGCGGCCTTTAGCTTCAGCAGTTGCGCCTTGATTTCCTTAAGCGGAACAGCGCCATACATGGAATATTCGTTCAGCGGATAGCTGTCGAGATAGCAAACCTGCGCGCCGGACAGCACCATGCCGTAGTGGTGCGATTTGTGGCAATCGCGGTCGACCAGCACGATATCATCGGGGCGTACCAGCGCCTGCACGACGATTTTGTTACAGGTCGAGGTGCCGTTGGTGGCGAAAAACGTCTGCTTAGAACCAAAGGCGCGGCTGGCCAGCTCTTGCGCCTCTTTGATCGTGCCGTGGGGTTCCAACAGGCTATCAAGCCCGCCGGATGTGGCCGAAGTTTCCGCAAGAAAGATGTTGGGGCCGTAGAACGTACCCATATCTTGGATCCAGTGGCTGCGGGTGATCGACTTGCCGCGGCTGATCGGCATGGCGTGGAAAACACCTGTCGGCTGGCGCGAATACTCTTTCAACGCGGTAAAGAACGGGGTGTTGTAGCGGGCCTGAACGCCGCGCAGGATGTTCAGGTGCAGCTCCATAAAGTCTTCTTGGTTATAGAAGACACGGCGGCAAATCCCGAGGTCAAGACCGGCGATATCCTCGACCGAGCGGTCGGTGACGAGGTAGGCGTCCAGTTCAGGCCGGACCTTAGCGATCAGACGGCAGAGTTCGGGGCCGAGGTCTTGGTTTGCGATATCTTCCAGCTCTTCGGCGCCGCCGGCGCGGCTGAGATAGCGGGTCAGAATTGGCAGCTCGACATCGGATTCCAGCTTAAGGCCGGGCCGAACGATAATTGCCTGAATGTTATGGTTGAACAGCACGCCGATCAGCGCGTCTTGCAGGCTGGGCACGATGACGGGTTCATAGATGAAATCATCCTCGACCCGGCGCATCGAGGTCATGTTGGTTTTTAACCAGCGTTCTTGATGCTCATTCACATCATCGACGATCATCACTTCAAAATATGGCTTGGCAAGCGAGCGCGCATCGGGCGGCAGCAAGGATACTTCGTCTTGGTCCTCATCGCGGCCCTCACGGTCCAGCGGGATGGTACGGCGGCGGTAAGCCCCTGTGCTAAGCGCGCGATTAACGCGGCTTACGGCATAGGCAAGTTCGCCCAAATGGTTGTGTTCAAACTGGCGGCGCATGGTGTCAAAGGCTGCTGTGCCCGGAAAGGCCCAATAGCGTTCAATCAGTGCGAGAGAATCGAATAGTTTTGCCGCCTCGGCATGGACGGTTTTTGCACGGCGTCCATCGGGGTTTTTGGAAAGAAAATCAAGCTTTTCGCGGAGGCTGCTCCACCGATCAGCGCGAAGCTGAACGGCAGAGTAGTAATCATTCATTGACTGCATCGTGTCGTCCCTTTTTTGTCAGCAATTGGGCGATGCAGGCAATAGGCCTGCGCCCGCGTTAGCCAGTAATAGTTTTACCCGAGAGCCCTGCGCCCGGCAGGTCGATGCCGGAAATCGCAGCCACACCTTTTGGAGCTGGTGCACCAAAGCCCACGGCTTCAGCCTCGGCCGAGCCTAGAACCACATCACGTTGGTCGATTTGCAGTTCGGCACGTGAGCCTTGCTGTTGTTTTTCCAATGGTCCCAAGGTGTGCAAATAGGCATCGGTGCCACTGTTCCGGTCATAGATTGAGAAATCAACCGGACGGTCACGGAAGCTTTTCAGCACTTGGCCAAGGCCACGCATACCGGCGGCGCGTTGGCGGCGCACATGGTCAAGATCAAGCTCGATCGGGAACATATCTTCTTGGCCAGCCGAAGAGTGGATGACGGTAGACGTTGGGTCAACCACCACCGAGCGACCGTTACCACCCGAGCCCAATCCGTTGACGCCAAAGACGTAGCACTGAAACTGTGCTGCTGTTGCACGGGCAATCGCGATTTCGGCGTCACGGTCGGCGGTGCCGGTCAGAATTGGCAGCAGCAGCACTTCTACGCCTTGCGAGGTAAGTTGGCGCGTGGTTTCGGGGAACCAAACATCATAACAGATCGACAGACCAAAGCGGCCCACGTCTGGAATATCAAAGATACAGAATTCTGTGCCCGGCGAGACGCCAACTTCATATGGCATGAAGGGAAACATTTTGCTGTATGTTTTGATGATTTCGCCCGCTGGGTTGATCACCACCGAGGTGTTCAGAATGCGGCCATCTTCTGTTTTTTGGTACATCGAGCCGGGAATCAACCAAATGTGGTGACGCGCCGCAGCAGCCTGAAACCGTTCAATGTGTTCGTTATGCAGGGGCAGCGCATGCTTGGTTAGCGGGCCAAAGGCGGCCAGTTCACTGAACATCACCATTTGCGTCCAAGGGTAGACGTTCATCAGAACGTCCAGCCGTTGCAGCATGCCTTCGACGTTGGGTTGCAGGGCATTGACGTACATTTGAACGCCAGCGATTGCGAAAGGAGTCATTTCATTTCCAGATTGGTTATGGGTGGGCGGCGCGGTTCTGCGCCGTCTCGTCCGCTTTCTATCACCGCACCACCAAGACTGAAACAGGTGAATGACGCACAACCCTGTCAGCGTTGGAACCGATCAGAAAGTCGCGCATCCGGTCGGGCGGGTGGCTGCCCATCACGACCAAATCTGCGCCAATCGTCCCGATAGCGGCCAAAATCTCGCCATGGACCACACCGGCGCGCACATGCGCCTCGGCATGTTGACCATCGGGGATCAGGGTTTCCAGCAATGCCTTAAGATCTTCGCCGGTTTTATGGATTGCTTTGCTTTCAAACTCTGCCGGAAAGAAGCCTTCGACCACCGGCATACCGTAAGCTGGCACAACCGTCAGGACGTGCAGTTTTGCCTCCCAGTCGCGGCACAGCTTGAGCGCCTCTGGCAGGGCTTTTTCCCAGCTGTGGGGTTGGTTTATATCAATCGTCAAGAGGATGGATTTGTACATTTTGATCTCCTCAGGCAGTTACTGGGTGACGTTTTGGCGCCCGCCCACGTTGCAACATTACAACCATAGCAAGCAACAGCAAGGCCGGAATGAACATCCAATATTTTGATGGCACAGGCACAGGCCGAAGCACGCGCAGCACCTCTTGATCCCAATCCAAACCGGCGGTTTGGGCGGGGCTGTCATAGGCCACATCGTCGATCAGCATCTTGTCGCCATCGGTGCGGAAGGCAAGGCCAGCGGCGGCCAGACGTTCCTCGCCCGTGGCCTCATTCCCCATCGGGATAAGGGCGACAAATTCGATCGGGTCACCCAGATCATTGACGCCTGACACACGGACGCGCAGATCCTCACCCGTAGGGGTGTTGGCGGCAGATTGTGCGATTTCAGATGGTGCTTCCTCGACATAGGGGGGGAAGGCCATGTCCATCCAGAAACCGGGGCGGAACAGGGTGAACGCTACCAAAATCAGCGCGGCAGATTCGTAAAAGCGGTTTTTCACAAGGAACCAGCCTTGGGTCGCCGCCGCAAACAGTAGCATGGCAATGGTCGCGATACAGAACACGAATATGCCTTGCGCCATTGTCACATCGATCAACAACAACTCGGTGTTAAAGATGAACAGGAAGGGCAGGGCCGCAGTGCGCAGGCTGTAGAAAAACGCGATGACGCCGGTTTTGATGGGGTCGCCACCCGAAACAGCGGCCGCGGCAAAGCTGGCAAGGCCAACTGGCGGTGTCACATCGGCCATGATGCCAAAGTAGAACACGAACAAATGCACGGCGATCAATGGTACGATCAACCCGTTTTGCTGGCCCAATGTCACGATCACCGGTGCCAACAGCGCCGAAACCACGATGTAGTTTGCCGTGGTGGGCAGGCCCATCCCAAGGATCAGCGACAGCACAGCCGTCAGCAGCAATATCCCCATCAGGTTGCCGCCAGACAGCACCTCTACCACATCGGCAAGGGCCGAGCCTACGCCGGTTTGGCTAACAGCCCCCACGATGATACCAGCGGTCGCCGTAGCGATGCCGATGCCGATCATGTTGCGCGCGCCGGTTTCCAGCCCGTCAAGCAGGTCGGTGACGCCATGTCCGATGTCACGGGCAAGGTTGCTTTCGCCGCGCATGATAGCGGTGATCGGGCGTTGGGTTAGCAGGATGAACACCATATACATGGTCGCCCAAAATGCCGACAGGCCGGGTGACAAACGGTCAACCATAAGCGCCCAAACCAGCACGACCACAGGCAAGATGAAATGCAGGCCCGAACGGATGGTCGGCCCCGGCAATGGCAGCTTGGTAACGGGTGCGTTCGGGTCGTCCAGCTCTAGCGGTTCCTCTTTGGAGGCGATGTAGAGCAGGCCAACATAGGCCGCCGTGACCGCCGCAAAGATGATGTAACCCGCCGCGTTCGGGAAGGTCGGACGAATCCAGCCCATGCCATAGTAAACGGCCAGCGACAGCGCGCAGATCACCGCGATGGTGAACACGATACCGATCAGGCGTTGCACGATAGGCTTGGGCGTATAGGCGCGTGGCAAGCCTTCCATACCGGCCTTTAGCGCCTCAAGGTGCACGATATAGACCAGCGCGATATAGGAAATCACCGCAGGCAAGAAGGCGTGTTTGACCACGTCAAAATAAGGGATGCCGACGTATTCAACCATCAAGAAGGCCGCCGCCCCCATAACGGGTGGCATGATCTGGCCGTTGACGGACGAGGCAACCTCAACCGCGCCGGCCTTTTCAGCCGAAAAGCCGACCTTTTTCATCAATGGAATGGTGAATGTGCCGGTGGTCACCACGTTAGCGATCGACGACCCTGAAATCAGGCCGGTCATGGCCGAGGAAACAACCGCCGCCTTGGCCGGACCGCCGCGCATGTGACCCATCAGGGAAAACGCGACTTGGATAAAGTAGTTACCTGCGCCCGCCTTATCCAGCAAGGAGCCGAACAGCACGAACAGGAACACGAAAGACGTCGACACACCCAGCGCGATGCCGAAAACGCCTTCGGTGGTGATCCACTGGTGGTTTACGATTTCCGAAAGGTTGTTGCCTTTGTGGGCGATGATATCGGGCATCTGTGGGCCAAGCACTGTATAGAGCAGAAACACCGAGGCGACGATCATCAAGGCTGGCCCCAGTGCGCGGCGCGTGGCCTCTAGCAGCACCAGCAAACCGATAACAGCGACGACGAAATCTTGTGTGATCGGGGCGCCAACGCGGCCCGCGATATCACGGTAATATACGAACAAGTATAGCGCGGCGGCCGCACCAACGACGGCCAGCGCCCATTCCCATACAGGGATTTTATCTTTGGGCGAGCCGAGCAGAACCACGCCAATCATCGCCAGTACGACAATGGCGATCCACCAGACCGAGGAATCCTCTTTGGCGGAAATAAAGAACAGCGCCCCAAGAATAACGGGCACGGTGACGCCCAGAATGGTTTGGAACTTGGTGCTGGCTGCGGGGAAAGCAGCAAACGCAAGGAACAAGGCAAAGGCAAGGTGGATTGAGCGCGCCTCGGTATCATTGAACACGCCAAAGCCGATCATAAACGGGATGGGCGAGGCGAACCATAGCTGGAACAGTGACCACGCGAGCGCGACGACGGTAACGAATACCCCGACCGAACCAGTGGTGCCACGCGCGCCAGTATCGGAGGCGGCGACGATTGCGTCAAGTTCGGCTTGGCTTAGCCCAACCTTGTCGCTTTGGTTTGCTTGATCACTTTGTGCCATTGCATATCCCCGTTGGCCGCATGACGGCGTTAGTTTTTGTTATTTGGTTTTTGTTATTATGTGCAATTCTGTTCGGCGGATCGCGGCGTGCCGACTACGCGCAAAAGCTGCCCGTGCGCATCAACGCACGGGCAAGGGGCGGATTACATCCAGCCACGCTCTTTGTAGTACTTGATCGCGCCGGGGTGCAGCGGAGCTGACAGACCGTCTTTGATCATTTCTTCTTCTTTCAGGTTCTCAAAGGCGGGGTGCAGCTTTTTGAACCGGTCAAAGTTGTCGAACACGGCTTTGACAACTTCGTAAACCACATCATCGGGCACGTCAGCCGAGGTGACAAAAGTTGCCTTAACGCCGAATGTTTCCACGTCATCGGGTGTGCCGGGGTACATGCCGCCGGGGATGATCGACTTGGCGTAGTACGGGTTTTCGCTGACCAGCTTGTCGATTTCGGGGCCAGTTACAGGCACCAGATGCGCATCAACTGTCGAAACAGCTTCTTGGATAGACCCGTTCGGGTTGCCTACCGTATAGATGATCGCGTCAACCTTGTTGTCGCCCAAAGCGGCGGCTTGCTCTGCTGGCTTCAGCTCGGATGCCAAGGCGAAGTCGGCCATGGTCCAACCTTTGGCGGCCAAAACAACTTCCATCGTTGCCAGCTGGCCCGACCCTGGGTTGCCAACGTTAACGCGCTTGCCCTTAAGGTCGTCAAACGTGGCGATACCTGCATCATTGCGTGCGATCACGTTAAAAGGTTCAGAGTGAACCGAGAACACGGCCCGCTCTTTGTCAAACTTGTCGCCTTCGAATTTAGCGGTGCCGTTATAGGCGTGGTACTGCCAATCGGACTGGGCCACGCCCATATCCATATCGCCGGCCTTAATCGCGTTGATGTTGGCGATTGAGCCGCCGGTGGATGGCGCGGTGCATTTCAGGCCGGTTTTAGGTGTGTCACGGTTCACAAGGCGGCAGATCGACTGACCCACAACAAAATAAACACCAGTTTGGCCGCCGGTACCGATGGTGATGTAGCGCTCTTCAGCAGTTGCGGCTGTGGCAAGCGCCATGGACCCGGCAAGCGCCAGAGATTTAAGATAGGTCATGTGTAACTCCCGTCACGTTGTTTAGCGTTTTTGCTTCCGCCGCCTTCTCGGCTACGGTTTTTGGTATGCGGCTTGGTCTGCGTTTGGCAGAGAAACCCTGCACGCGCCGCCTTTGCGCCCACTATTTGGGGGGACAGCCTTAGAAAATTGAGCGCAGATCGCAGAATGGGCACCTGCCCATATCAAGACCTGATTAATCAATTTCCAACAGCACCAACCCGGTTACGGAGCGCAAATGGTAAATCGGGCATCCACCCCCCCAAAAAACACGCGACCAACAAGGCGGCTGCACCGCTGGTCTGCAAGTTCCAAGGTTGGCTATCCCAACATGTATGAAACACTGAAATCAATGAAGCGGCTGCAGCATTGGTTCTGTGTATTCAGTGAGTTCAGCTTATGGGGGAAAAATTACAAATTCAATAGCGATAAAAAAACTTATTATTGGTCAATATTATAATTTAAAAACAAATGGTTATTATGGTGTCCTTGTCGATTCCGGCCAGTTTTCCCAAGGAGCCGAATCCTTTATTTGAGCCCAAAAGCGGCTTTTGCCAAATCGCTTTGACATGGTCGGTCAGGGGCAAGCTGGGCGAAGTTGTCACCTGTCACGTCGGCGGAAAAGCGCCGCGTGTAAGGTTTTGGTAGACTCGCCAGCCTTTTGCGCGTAAACGGCCCGCTTGGCCCAGATATATTCCGGTGCTGGCGGGCGAGGAGGCCCGATGCCAGTCAGGGGTGAGCGGCCTTTGAACGGGCAAAGCAACGCCCCCTGATAGGTAGAAGAAAATGGAAAACATGAATATCGCTGCGCCATTGGCTGCGGCGCTAGAAGCCAAGGGCTATGCGTCCCTTACCCCCGTGCAAGAAGCAATGCTTGCGCCAGAAGTTGATGGCCGCGATTTGCTGGTCTCGGCGCAAACCGGCTCGGGTAAGACCGTGGCTTTCGGCATCGCGATTGCGCAAGACCTGCTGAACGGGGCCGACCGGTTCTTGTTCGCTGATGTGCCGATGGCGCTGATTATTGCCCCAACCCGCGAATTGGCGCTGCAAGTTGCCCGCGAGCTGGACTGGCTGTACGGCGAAGCTGGCGCACGGATTGCAACCTGTGTTGGCGGTATGGATTACCGCACCGAAAAACGCGCGCTTGACCGTGGTGCGCATATTGTTGTCGGCACACCGGGCCGTTTGCGTGACCATATCGACCGTAAATCGCTTGATCTGTCGGGCCTGCGCGCCGCAGTTCTGGACGAAGCGGATGAAATGCTTGATCTCGGGTTCCGCGACGATCTGGAATACATTTTGGGCCAAGCACCCGAAGAGCGCCGCACCCTGATGTTTTCGGCAACCGTGCCAAAGGCAATCGCGGCATTGGCCAAAGAATTCCAAAATGACGCGCTGCGCATCCAAACCGCCGGTGAGGCCAAGCAGCACGTTGACATCGAATACCGTGCGCTTTCGGTGCAGATGCGCGACCGTGAAAACGCGATTTTCAACCTGTTGCGCTATTATGAAGCGCCTACTGCGATTGTGTTCTGTAAAACCCGCGCGGCTGTGACCTCGCTGATGGGCCGCATGGGCAACCGTGGGTTCAAAGTTGTGGCCCTGTCGGGTGAGCTGAGCCAAGCCGAGCGCACAAACGCGCTTTCGGCGCTGCGCAATGGCCGTGCAAACGTGTGTATCGCGACGGATGTTGCGGCCCGCGGGATCGACCTTCCCGGCCTTGATCTGGTGATCCACGCCGATTTGCCAAGCAACTCTGAAATTCTGTTGCACCGTTCGGGCCGTACAGGGCGCGCTGGCTCCAAAGGGGTTTCGGCGCTGGTCGTTGTGCCATCCGAACTCCGCAAGGCACAGCGTTTGGTTCAAGGTGCGAAATTGGTCGTCGAATGGGGTAATGCGCCTTCGGCCGAAGAAGTGCAGGAACGTGACGATCAGCGTATTCTGGAACACCCCGCACTTGGCCCGAATGAGGGTGAAGATGGTACACTGGCCGCAACCTTGCTGGACCGTTTTGGCGCCGAGCAAGTGGCGCAAGCCTTTGTGACCATGTGGCGGCAAGGGCGGTCTTCGCCCGAGGTTCTGTCGGATATTGCCAAAGCGGGTGAGCGGCCAGAGCCGAAACCGCGTGCCGAATTTGGTGCCTCGGTCTGGTACACGATTTCGGTGGGTCACACAGGCCGTGCCGAAGCGCGTTGGTTGCTGCCAAAAATCTGTGAAGCTGGCGGGATTACCAAAGACGGTATCGGTGCCATTCGTGTGCAGACTGAACTGACCTATGTGCAGATTGGCAAAGACGTTGCCGACAAGTTTGGTGCCGGTCTTGCGCTGGAAGAAGGCGTGGAAATGACGAGGATGGACGGCGAGCCTGCGATTGACCGTGACCGCCCTGAGCGCCCGGTCCGCGCACCACGCGAAAAGCCGGCATACAAGGCCAAGCCTTCGCGCTTTGTCGAAGATGATGCGCCGATGCCGGAACGCAAACCTTATACCAAGCGCGAGCCTGCGGCCAAATCTGACTGGTCGGCTGATGATGGCGCGGCCAAAGGCTTTGAAGCACGCGACGGCGAAAAGCCAAAGCGCGCGGCAAAACCCTATGCCAAAGCCGAAGGCGCGAAGCCTTACGGTGATAAAAAGCCTTATGCCAAGGCCGATGGTGCCAAGTCTTACGGTGATAAAAAGCCTTATGCCAAAGCCGATGGCGACAAAAAGCCTTGGGTAAAGCGCGAAGAAGGTGACGGCAAGCCGTGGGAAAAGCGTGATGCCGCTCCCCGCAAGCCCTATGCCAAAAAGACCGATTCTGCCGATGGTGCCAAGCCTTATGCCAAGCGTGAAGACGGCGCGAAACCTTATGCGCCACGTGGTGCTAGCCCAGAAGCCGGCGGTGAGCGCAAGCCACGCTGGAAGCCCGAAGAAGGCGCTGCAAAGCCGCGCTCGGCTGGTTTTAAATCGCATGGCGGCGGCAAGGCCGATGGCGAAGGTCGCCCTGCGCGGTCAGCCGGGTTCAAATCGCACGGCGCTGAAGGCAAAAGTTTTGGTAAACCGGGCGGAAAGCCAGCAGGTAAGCCGTTTGCTAAGCCTTCCAAGCCAAAAGCAAATGATACCAGCAAGCGTTTTGTACCGCCGAAAAAAGGCTGATCTGTTGGTTTGATCGATAATAAGGCTCGGTGTTTGCGCACCGGGCCTTTTGCTTTGGGGCAAAATGGCCAAGCGATGGCTTGCACACCGCTTTAGGCCACCTCGGTTTGTGTATCCTCGGCCTCTACGACCGGCAAAGCCTCGGGTGGGCAATGCGCGACAAGCACTGCTGTGATCGCGGTTTTGCGCAGGGGTTTGGTTAAATACTGGTCAATGCCTGCCGCAAGGATAGACGTGTCATCCCCATCCATCGCATGGGCGGTCAGGGCGATAATTGGCACATGGCCGCCAGTATGGGTTTCACGCGCGCGGATCGCACGGGCGGCCTCTTTTCCATCCATTTCCGGCATGGAAATATCCATAAAGATAAGGTCAGGCTTCAGGTCCTCAAACATCTCTACGGCCTCGCGGCCATTGTGGGCAAAGCTTAGGTCGATCTGTAAGTCCTTAACCATTTTGCGGAAAACCAGTTGGTTGGTGCGGTTATCTTCGGCTGCCAGAACGCGCATGGTACGGCGCGGGCCGGTATATGCGGGCTGGGCTGCTTGGGGAATGGAGGCAGGGGCCGTAAGGCCACGCAGGCGACGGTACAGTTCGGATCGCAAGAGCGGCTTTTGCAAAACCGCCGAAAGATGGGCGTGACCGGCGCCATCACGGGCCGCAGCGGGGTTTGACGAAAACAGCACGATGGGGATGTTATACCCCGTCTCGCGCAGCTTGTCGGCCAGTTGCAGCCCGTTCATTTCGGGCATCTCGTGGTCGGTGATTAACACGTCATAATCCGTGTCGCGGGCCAGTTCGGTAATCACCTCGGCAGCCGAGCGGCACAGCGTAACCTGCATGCCGCAGGTCAGCAGCTGACGTTCAAGGATGGTGCGGTTTATGAACTGGTCGTCGACCACAAGCGCGCGGCGCAAGAGAATGGGGTCTGGCGGTGCGGATTGAGCTTCGGCGATGGGAAGCAGCAGCCGAAAGCCAAAGCAAGAGCCTTTGCCCAGTTCGCTATCGACCCAAACAGAGCCGTCCATATGTTCAATCAAGCTTTTTGAGATGGCGAGGCCAAGGCCCGTGCCCTCAAACTTGCGGTTCGCGTCTGATTCGACCTGATTAAACTCGCCAAACACATGCTCTAGCTGGTCGGCGGGAATTCCGATGCCGGTATCTTCAACCGAAACATGCAGCTGTTGGTTGCCGGGATCGGTTTCCAGCCCGACGATGCGAATAAGGACATGGCCTTTTTCGGTGAATTTCACCGCATTGCCGACAAGATTGGTCAGAACCTGCCGCAACCGACCGGCATCACCGACAAAACGGGTGGGCAAGAACAGATCATAGTCGATCATCAGATCAAGCCCGCGTTCGCGCGCACGCGGTTGCAGCAGCATCGCAACCTCATGGATAAGGCGTTCCAGATCAAAGGGTTCGGGGTGCAGCGTCAGACGCTCGGCCTCAATTTTGGAATAGTCGAGGATGTCGTTGATAATAACCAAAAGCGCCTCTCCCGAGGAACGGATGGTGTCGGCGAATAGGCGCTGTTCGTCATTCAAATTGCTATCGCACAGCAGTTCGGCCATGCCGACAACCCCGTTCATCGGGGTGCGGATTTCATGGCTCATATTCGCGAGAAAGGCCGATTTGGCGCGGTTCGCGGCCTCGGCGGCTTTGCGGGCTTCATCCAGTGCGGCCTGTTGTTCCTTTTGGTGGGTGATATCAACCCGCAGCCCAACGCGGCCCCCTTCGGGTGTGGGTTGTTCAAGCACGCGCAGCCAGCGGCCATCGGCCAACTCCTGCTCGCGCACCACGGGGCCTTCTAGCGGTTGACCGATGCGCTCTTCGATCCACGCGTCTTCACGGCCGATAGCATCAACATAGGCGCCCGCAGTCACGCCGGCGCGCAAAATTTCCTCATATGTTGTGCCGGGAACCATGATGTCGGCGCTCTCGGGGTAGATTTCTTTGTAGCGCTGATTGCAGGTCAGCAACTTTTCTTCGCGATCAAACAGCACAAATCCATCGGGAATCGCTTCAAGTGCGGCCCAAATGCGCATTTGTTGGGTGGTGTTCAGCGCGACGCAGACCATATCGCCATCACGGGCGCGCCGATCGACAAGGCGCAACCATTGGCCTGTGCTGGTTTGCACCGTTTCGTTTGGAATCGGGTCACAATCCCATCTGGCCAGCATACGCTCAATCCATGCGTCTGGGGTTTCAGCGCCGAGGTCAACCATCCCCTCCTCCGCGGTCAATTTCAGGATTTCACGGTACGGCGTGCCGGGGCCGACGTTATAATCGGCATAGGGAATAAGATAGGCGCGGTTGGCGACCAAAAGCCGATGATCGGGGTCAAACACCGCAAAGCCATCATGCAAGGCATTCACCGAATCACGCAACCGCCGTTCTGCCATCACCGCCGAGGTATGGGCCGCCTCAAGATCAGACAAAAACCGCGAGTTTTGGCCCTTGAGCATCTGGGCCTCGGACACCGCGGCCTTGGTCATATGGCGTTGTTCAACGATTTGTTCAGACAACGCACGCGCATGAAGGGCCAATTTTTCATTAGCGGCGAAAAGTTCGCGTTGTTTTTGTTCCAGCAGGCGTTCAGCACCGAGTCGCGCGCGCCGTTCTTTCGCCAGTCTGTCTACAATATCCATACACGGTTCAACCATTGCCATCAGAATCTCGGGCCTCACAGGGCGTTCTACCCTTTGCATTGCCCGACCTTCGCGCAACATAATGAAGCGATCGTTAACGCAGGCAGAGTTTGGCAGAATCCTTGCTTTATCGCGAAGGCTCGTGGCAGGATTGTTGCAAGCATGCAGGTATTTGGCCGGTAAGGGCAGATGTGTCACTATAGCGTGACGCGCCGCATCGGAATTTTAGTGTCGGAGGTTTTTATCATGAAATTGCTTAAAACGATAGGTTTTGGCGTGGTTGCCGCTGTTTTGGCGGCAGGCTTGCCCACGATTACTGCGGCACAAGAGCTGGTTCCCGAAAAGCGGTTTGTAGTGACGCGGGATGCCGATTTGCCCGGCGGTGATATTGCCACCCTCTTTGATACCGTTTTGGAGGCGTGCCAAAAGGCTTGTTTGTCGAACACATCCTGCACGGCGTTTACCTTTAACACCCGCAACGGGTCTTGCTTTTTAAAGTCGGGGCCGGGGGCGCCGACCGATTATGCCGGCGCGTTTTCGGGCTTTGTGATGGTGGCAGCACCGGGGGCCGCGGGCCTTGCGCAGACCCGAGCCGAGGAGTTGTCTTTTCTGAACCCCGGTGATTTTGTCGATGCCAAAGATTTGGCGAATGGTCTTGCCGCGCTGCATTTGACCGGACCATGGAGCGCCGCCGAACATATGGAGGCTGCGCGCGGTGAAGAGGCCAGCGGCAGTGTGTTGCGCGCCAGCGCCTTTGTCGGGGCGGCGCTGAACCTGACTGATGCCGCCGAGGATTGGGCCGAATATGCGCGGTTGTTGCAGGTTTCGGCCAGCCGCAATTCCGACCAGCGGAGCGAGTTGCAAGAGCGTGCCCTGAACGCCGCAATCAACGGCTATTTGCGCGCAGATAACGCCGGTTTGCAGCATACCCTATTGGTTGACATGGCCGAGATGTTGGACGCGCGTGGCCGTGGCCGCGACATGGTGCCCGCGCTGCGTTTGGCGCAACAAATCCAGCCGCGCAGCGATACCGAGGTGGCCTTGGATACCGCTATCGGCAAGTACGGCTTTCGGATCACCGAGCATGACGTGCAGTCCGATTCTGCCCGCCCCCGTATTTGCGCGACATTTTCGGATGAGCTTGCCAAAACCGGTGTGGATTTTGAAAAATTCGTGCAGGTCGATCAGGCGGGCCTAACGGTTGAAAAGTCGGGCGATCAAATGCTGTGTGTTGAGGGCGTTTCGCATGGCGAGCGTCACAGCCTGACCTTTCGCGCAGGCATTCCGGCCGCCGATGGCCAGACCACAGTAAAGCCGGTCACAATCACCGCCTATGTCCGCGACCGCACACCCGGCGTGCGCTTTCCGGGCCGGGCCTATGTGCTTCCCAAGGTGGGGGACGGGGCCGCACTGCCTGTGGAATCGGTCAATGCGGCTAAGGTGGATTTGACGCTGTTTCGCGTGACAGACCGCAACATCCTGCGGGCCATTCAGGGCGATTATTTCGGCGAGCCGATGTCGTATTGGCGCGAGGACAATTTTGCCAGCGGTGTGGGTGCGCAGGTGTGGAAGGGTGAGGCCGATCTGGCGGTTGAGGTGAATAAAGACATGACCACCCGCCTGCCAATGGCCGAGCCTTTGGCGGGGCAGGGCGCAGGGATTTTTGCGCTGCGGGCGCAGATACCCGGCACTTATGGCGATGATGTCGCCCCTGCGTGGCAGTGGTTTGTGGTGTCGGATTTGGGGATTACTTCACTGTCTGGCGTTGACGGGTTGCATGTGGTTATCCGTAGTTTGGGGACGGCAGGGGCCAAGGCGGGCGTGTCGGTGGAACTGTTAAGCCGCAGCAATGAGGTGTTGGGCACAGTTTCGACCGATGCACAGGGCTATGCGGTGTTTCCGGCGGCTTTGACGCGCGGTGTGGGGGCGTTGGCGCCTGCCATGTTGGTGGCCAAGGATGGTGCCGATGACATGGCGTTTTTGTCGCTGACCGACCCCGAGTTTGATCTGTCCGATCGTGGGGTTGAAGGGCGCGAACCTGCCCCGCCGATTGATGTTTTCCTTACCACCGATCGTGGTGCCTACCGTGCTGGTGAAACCGTTTACGCCACTGCTTTGACGCGTGATGCCGATGCTGCGGCGATTACTGGGCTGCCCCTGACGGCGATTGTGAAACGCCCCGATGGGGTCGAATACTCCCGCGCCTTGGCCGATGATGCGGGCGGCGGCGGCCATGTCTTTGCCTTGCCTATCGCAGGCAGCGCGCCGCGTGGCACTTGGCGGCTGGAACTGCTGGCCGATCTGGAGGCTGCGCCTTTGGCAGCCATGACGTTCTTGGTCGAAGATTTCCTGCCCGAACGTATTGATTTCACCTTGGCCCTGCCTGAAGGTCCGATCCGGCTTGGCGATACGCCCGATTTGACTGTGGATGCCAAGTACCTGTTCGGTGCCCCTGGTGCCGATTTGGCGATCGAAGGCGATGTGATCTTGCGTGCTGCCAAGGGGCTTGCCGCCTTTCCCGGCTATAGTTTTGGCCGCGCGGATGAACCGTTTAACACTCGGATGGAGGGGTTTGGCGGCGACGTAACCGATAGTGATGGTCATGCCGAGGTTTCCCTGACCATGACCGACGTGCCAGACCCCGCCCGCCCTATGGAGATTATCGTGGTAGCACGGGTTGCTGAAGGGTCGGGCAGGCCGGTCGAACGCCGCATCACCCGCGCCTTGCAGCCCCTCGCCGCGATGATCGGCGTAAAGCCGCAGTTTAATGGTGTGGCGCCCAAAGGCTCTGATGCGCGGTTTTCAATCGTCGCCGTGGGGCCGGATGAAACCGCCGTGCCGATGGCCGTAAAGTGGGAGCTGTCGCGCATTGAAACGCGCTATCAATGGTATCAGGAATACGGCAATTGGTATTGGGAACCTGTGACCAGCCGCGAACGTGTAGCCGATGGTGTGGCCAATTTGGGTGCTGCCCCGCTGGATATTTCAGGCGCTGTACAATGGGGCGAATATGAGCTGGAGGTTGAGCAAACCGATGGTGGCAGTGCATCAACCACGCAGCAATTCTATGCCGGTTGGTATGCGCCTGCCGATGTAACGGCCACGCCCGACACGCTGGAATTGTCGCTGGATAAACCGGCCTACAAATCGGGCGATGTGGCGCAGTTGCGGATTGTGCCGCGGGCTGCGGGTACGGCTTTGGTATCGGTGCTGTCAAACCGTTTGGTGACGATGAAGATGGTCGAGGTGACCGAGGGCGAAAACAACATCCCGATGGATGTGACGTCCGAATGGGGCGCTGGCGTCTATGTCACCGTGTCCGTTTTGCGGCCTATGGATGTGGCCGCCGGCCGCAACCCCGCCCGCGCGATGGGCCTTGCCCATGCCAGCATCGACCCCGGTGATAAGGCGTTGGCGGCCGCGATTGAGGTTGCCCCCGAAGTCGCCCCACGCGGCCCGATGGAGGTTGCGGTAAGGGTTGACGGGCTGGCTGCCGGCGATACCGCCTATGCCACAATCGCAGCGGTGGATGTTGGGATTTTGAACCTGACTTCGTTTAAATCACCTGATCCCAAGGGCCATTACTTTGGCCAACGCAAGCTGGGCGTGGGCATCCGTGATGTCTATGGCCGCCTGATTGACGGGCTAAACGGTGCGGCTGGCATGGTGCGGTCTGGCGGTGACAGCGCAGGCCAAGCTCGGATGGAAGCGCCCCCCCCGACTGAAGAGCTGGTGGCCTATTTCACCGGCCCCGTCACGGTGGGTGCCGATGGATACGCGCGGGCGACGTTTGACATGCCATCGTTCAATGGCACCGTGCGGGTGATGGCAGTTGTTTGGTCCAAACGTGGTGTTGGGCAGGCGGAGGCGGATGTGCTGGTGCGCGATCCGGTGGTGGTTACCGCATCTGTTCCCCGCTTTATGGCACCGGGCGATCAAAGCAGGATGCTGTTGGAAATTGTCCACGCCAAGGGGCCTGCGGGCCGGATGGGGCTGGATGTTGCGGCCAATGGTTTGACGTTAGGCGCTGTGCCGTCGGGCTTTGACTTGGCGGAACAGGGCAAGGTCGTATTTTCGGTGCCTGTCACGGCGGGTGCCGAAGGGCTGCAATCAGTGTCTGTGTCTTTGACCACGCCCGATGGTAAGCAACTGACCAAGACCTTGCAAATCCCCGTGCAGCGCGGCGATCCTGAAATTGTCCGCACCACGCGGTTGGAACTGGCGGCGGGGCAAACCTTTACGCTGGACCAAGCTGCATTTGACGGATTCGCGCCGGGCTCGGGGCTGGCGACAATGTCGGTCGGGCCCATTGCGCGCCTCGATGCGCCGGGGTTGCTGGCGGCGTTGGATCGCTATCCTTACGGCTGTACCGAACAGATCACATCGCGTGCGCTGCCGCTGATCTATTTTGACCAAGTGGCGCAGGCGATGCGGTTGAAAGGGGCCGAGAATATCAGCACCCGCATCACCCAAGCGGTGGCCGAGGTGCTGACGAACCAAGGGTCCGAGGGCGGCTTTGGCCTTTGGGGGCCAAGGCAGGGCGATGCGTGGCTGGATGCCTATGTCACGGACTTCCTTAGCCGCGCGCGTGCCCAAGGCTATGCCGTGCCTGATATTGCGTTCCGCTCGGCCTTGGACAACCTGCGCAACCGCGTGAACTATGCGTCCGACTTTGATGAGGGCGGCGAGGCACTGGCTTACGCGCTGATGGTTCTGGCCCGTGAAGGGGCGGCGGCAATCGGTGATTTGCGCTATTATGCCGATGTAAAAGCCGATGCCTTTGCCACCCCGATTGCTCAGGCGCAACTGGGTGCGGCACTGGCCAGTTACGGCGACCAACGCCGTGCCGATGCAATGTTCACACGCGCAGGCGCACGCATTGCGGCGTATCAGTCCTATAACGATGCGCAGGTTTACCGCGCTGATTACGGCAGCACCCGCCGCGATGCGGCCGCCGTGCTAACGCTGGCGGTTGAGTCGGGGTCAAACGCGCTGGACCGTGACGCGCTGGCCCTGTCTTTGCGGCCCAACGGGCGCAGCCTGTCAACGCAAGAGGCGACTTGGACCCTGCTGGCCGCGAATGCGCTGATCGACCGGCCCGGCACCGATGGCATCACGCTGAACGGTGCCGCGATTGAGGGGCCTTTGGTGCGGGTGCTAAAGGCGGGTGACGCGCAAACCGTGGCTGTGGCCAATGGGTCTGGTAAACCCACCACGCTGACGCTGACAGCTTACGGCGTGCCCGAGGTGGCGGGGCCAGCGGCTGGCAATGGCTATGCGATCACGCGCAGCTATTATACCGAGGATGGCGCGCCGGTATCCCTAGCCGATGGTGTTACGGCCGGTGAAAAGCTGGTTGTAGTGTTAGAGATCATGCCCTTTGGCAAAACCGAGGCGCGGTTGATGGTGGCCGACCCGCTGCCTGCGGGGTTCGAGATTGATAACCCCAATCTGCTGCGCGGTGGCGATGTGGGCGGGTTTGACTGGCTGGATGTGCAAAACGATGTCGCGCATAGCGAGTTTCGCCAAGACCGTTTCCTAACGGCGGTGGATTGGAGCGGGGATAACAATTTCCGTCTGGCCTATGTGGTGCGTGCGGTGTCGCCCGGCAATTTCCAACATCCGGCAGCCTCGGTTGAGGATATGTACCGCCCCGAATACCGCGCCCAAACCGATGCAGGCCGCGTGGTGATCTCTGAGTGATCTTGCGCGCGCGGCCCCTTTTTGCGGTTGTCCTTGCGCTTTGGGCAGCTGCTGTGTCGCGCGATGCAGGCGATGCTTGGGTCGATGCGACGGTGCTGCCTGATCTGGGGGTTGAAACCGCGGTTGAGGTCTTGGCCCGCGATGGGCGCTTGCTGCGCGCCTATACCGTTGCCGATGGGCGCTGGCGGATGGCGGTGGGTGAAGGCGCGGTGGATGCAGGCTTTACCGCGATGCTGGTGGCCTATGAGGATAAGCGGTTTTACAGCCACGCGGGTGTAGACCCGTGGGCGCTGGCGCGGGCCTTGGGGCAGGCGTTGCGCTATGGGCGCGTGGTTTCGGGTGGATCGACCCTAACCATGCAAGTCGCGCGGTTGTTGGAGGAGTCCGGCACGGGGCAGTTGGAAGGTAAGCTGCGCCAAGCACGGGTGGCGCTGGCACTAGAGCGGCGGCTGACCAAGGGCCAAATTTTGCAGCTATACTATCAAATCGCGCCCTATGGCGGGAATTTGGAAGGCGTGCGGGCGGCGTCACTGGCCTATTTTGGCAAAGAGCCGCAGCGGTTGACGCCTGCGCAATCGGCGCTGCTGGTCGCCCTGCCGCAGTCTCCCGAAACGCGCCGGCCCGACCGTGCGCCGGATGTCGCAAGGGCCGCACGCGAAAAGGTGCTGACGCGGGCGGTGGGTGCTGGCGTCATTGCCGCCGATCAAGGTCGCGCGGCTTTGCGCGAGGCGCTGCCACGGGTACGGCGCGACTTTCCCGCACTGGCCCCGCATGTGGCGGATCGGGTGGTGGTGGCGGCCCCCGATATGGCGCTGCACCGCACAACAATTGATGCCGCATTGCAAGCGCGGCTAGAGGAACTGGCCGCGCAGGCTGTGGCGGCGCAAGGCGACCGGCTGCAAGTGGCGATTGTCGTCGCCGATCATCAGTCGGGTGAGATTTTGGCAAGCGTGGGATCCGCTGCTTACCGTGCCGATGCACGGCAAGGCTTTGTCGATATGACGCGGGCATGGCGCAGCCCGGGCTCTACGCTAAAGCCGTTGGTGTATGGCTTGGCCTTTGATGCCGGTTTGGCGCATCCCGAAACCCTTATTGAGGACCGCGCGATGGATTTTGGTGGCTACGCGCCCCAGAATTTTGACAAGGTCTTTCGCGGCATGGTGCGGGTGCGTGAGGCGCTGCAATTGTCGTTGAATCTGCCGGTTGTAGCGCTGACTGATGCGTTGGGGCCAGCCAAACTGCTGGCCGCGATGCGCCGTGCAGGCTTGGATGCGCGGGTGCCGGGGGGTAAGCCGGGGCTGGCGATTGCGCTGGGCGGGCTGGGCGTAACGTTAGAGGATATGGTTGGCCTTTACGCGGCAATCGCCCGTGGCGGCGTGGCCCGACCACTGTTTGTGGAGGGTGCGGGTGCCGATGGTGTGCGCGTGCTGTCGGCTGTGGCTGCGTGGGAGGTGGGTGATATTCTATCAGGTATGCCGCCACCTGTGGGCGCGCCGGTGAACCGTTTGGCCTATAAAACCGGCACCAGCTACGGGCACCGCGATGCTTGGGCGATTGGGTTTGACGGGGCGCATGTGATTGGCGTTTGGATGGGGCGGGCCGATGGAACGCCGGTGCCGGGGGCCTTTGGTGGCGATTTGGCGGCACCTGTGTTGTTTCAGGCCTTTGCGCGGTTGAAACGCGGGTTAGAGCCGCTGCCCGCACCGCCGGCCGCCACACTTATGGTGGCCAATGCTGCCTTGCCGCAGCCGCTGAGGCAGTTTCGGTCCCGCGCAGCGGCGTTTGAGGCGGTGGATGCCCCTGCCGTGGCCTTTCCGCCCGATGGGGCCGAGGTGGAGTTGTTGGGGGACGGGTTGTTGCTGCGGGTGCGCGGCGGCGTTGGGCCGTTTACATGGCTCGCCGATGGGCAGCCAGTGGTCGTTGCCGCGCGCGGACGTCAAGCTGTGGTACGGATGCCGGGGCCGGGGTTTGTGGTGCTTTCGGTGATTGACGGGGTTGGCCGGTCGGCACGGGCGCGTGTGCGTTTGCGCTAGGGTGCTTCATGCCCCCGCGCAACCGCCGCCCAGCCAGCCCGGGCGGCGCAAGGTTTTACAAAAATCGGCGTGGCCCGACGCTGTTATCGCGCAGCGATTGCGCGCCGGTTAGCAGGCGCCAGATATGGACCGTGGTCAAAGTATCATCCGTTGCGGCCCTCCGATGCGCACGGTCATTAAGCTTCAGAACACGAACACCGTCGATTATTTCTACATACATTTTTGGCACCTCAAATGACGCGCCCCCACCTGTTTAGGTTTGCCGTACAGAGTTTAACGAATCCTTACTTTTGGGCTGCGATGGCCGCCAAACGGCCCGCGTAAATGCTTAAGATTTTCGTCATGAGTTGGATGAAATTTGCGGCAATTTCATCCTGCATTGCGTGTGCGCAATTGGGGTTCGACGCGGCGCATCTGGCGCGCTAGGGTGTGTAAAAAGGGGAGATATGTGATGACCTATTTTGAAAGCTTTGTTGCCCCCGTGCCACGCGATAAGCTGGATGCGTATTTTGCGTTGGCCGCCCGGATGGCCCCGATGTGGAAGGCGCACGGGGCGCTGTCGGTGGTCGAGGCGCGGCCCGAAAATGCGCAAGTAGGCAAGCTGACGTCATTCCCCCAAGCTGTGCAGTGTGGCGCGGGCGAGGTGCCGGTTTTCGGGTTTTTGACCTTTCGTGACAGGGCGCACCGCGATGCCGTGATGGAAAAGGCGATGGCCGACCCGGTGATGGGCGAAATGATGATGCAAGCGCCGATGGATGGCAAACGCATGATCTTTGGCGGGTTTATCGCCGAAGTTGAGGCGTAGGCTGCTATGAACCGTGTTGTTTTACTGGGCACCAAGGGCGGGCCGGCCATTCGTGCAGGCGGGGCTATGCCGACCTCTAGCCTGTTGGAAATGGACGGGCGGCGCGTAGTGGTGGACTGCGGGCTGGGCGTCACCAAAGGTTTGGTGCAGGCGGGGATGGATCTCAAAACCCTTGACCTGATCTTTATCACCCATCTGCATTCTGACCATATTTTGGAACTGGGGCCGCTTATTCACACAGCTTGGACAACTGGCCTGAAAACCCCCGTCACCGTTTACGGCCCGCCGGGGATTGAGGCCTATTGGGCGGGGTTCATGGCCTCGGTTGGCTATGACAATGCGATCCGCGTGTATGACGAAGGGCGCACCCCGTTAGAGGAATTGGTCACAGTTCACACTTATGATGAGGGTGCGGTGATGGATGCCCCTTTGCGGGTTAGTGCGTTGCGCGTGCCGCATCCGCCGATTAAAGATGCCTTTGCGCTGCGGTTTGATGGCACAAAGTCGGTGACGTTCAGCGGCGATACCACCTATTTCCCGCCGCTGGCGACCTTTGCACAAGGGTCGGACCTGTTGGTGCATGAGGCGATGCTGCCTGCGGGTGTGGAAACGGTGATTGCCCGCACCGGCCTTGGCGATAAGCTGCGCAATCATCTTTATGCCTCGCACACCAAGGCCTGCGATGTGGCACGGATTGCGGCGGCGGCAGGGGTGGGGCGGTTGGTTTTGAACCATCTTATTCCCGCCGACGACCCAACGATTGGTACGCAAGATTGGCTTTCGCAGGTCGCCCAAGTGTGGGATGGTCAGGCCGATGTTGGAATAGACGGAATGGAGATTGTACTGTGAAATTGATGCGGTCATGGGTGGAAAGCGCCAATAGTCCCGAAACGGAATTCCCTTTGAACAATTTGCCCTATGGCGTGTTCTCGGTTGATGGGGATGAGCCGCGCTGCGGTATTGCCATCGGCGATATGGTGCTGGACGTGGCCGCGATGGAGGCTGACGGCCTGTTGCGTATTGCTGATGATCTGGTGCTGGATGTGCCATTCTGGAATGAGGTGATGGAGCTGGGGCCAGAGGCTTGGGCGCGGTTGCGCGTGCTGTTGTTCGGCTTTTTGGGTGAAGGCGCGGAAAGCCGCGGTATGGTTGCCGAATACCTGATTCGACAGTCGCAAGTGCGGATGCATATGCCTTTGTTGGTGGCCGAATACACCGATTTTTATGCCGGTATGCAGCACGCGAAAAACATGGGTGATATTTTGCGCGGATCACCGGATTTGCCTGCGAACTGGCTGCATATTCCGATTGGCTATAACGGGCGGGCATCCTCGGTTGTGGTGTCGGGCACCGATATTCACCGGCCTTTGGGGCAAACCCGTGCGGCAGGTGCCGATGCGCCAAGTTTTGGGCCAACCAAACGGCTGGACATCGAGCTGGAAATGGGCGCGATTGTTGGTACGGGGTCGACCTTTGGTCAACCGATCACGACGGCGCAGGCCGCCGAGATGATCTTTGGCTTTGTGCTGCTGAACGACTGGTCGGCGCGTGATATTCAGGCGTGGGAGTACCAACCGTTAGGGCCGTTTCAAGGCAAGGCCTTTGGCACCACAATCAGCCCATGGATCGTGCCAACTGCCGCATTAGAGCCGTTTCGCTGTGCCGAACCCGCGCGTGAGGTGCCCCTGCTGCCCTATCTGCATGAGAAAAACCCAGGCTTTTTCAATGTGGAATTGGAAGTGCAGATGCAGCCTGCCGATGCCGCGCGGGCCAGCACGATTGCCCGCACCAACTATAACCGCGTCTATTACTCGGCCGCCCAGCAACTGACGCATCATGCAGTCTGCGGCTGCGAAATGAACCCCGGCGATCTGCTGGGGTCTGGCACGATTTCGGGGCCGGAGCGGGGTGAGTTTGGCTCGTTGATGGAGCTGAGCTGGGCGGGTAAAGAGCCGTTCACGCTGGAAACAGGCGAGACGCGGAGTTTCATTGAGGATGGCGACACGCTAACTTTGCGCGGCCACGCACAGGGCGACGGGTTTCGTGTGGGCTTTGGCCCCTGTTCTGGCCGTATCTTGCCTGCGTTGAAAATGCCGGGCTGGGAATGAGCGGCGTATTCACCGCATTGTTGGGCGTGCAAGGCGTGGTCTTTGTGCTGTGGACTGTCCATGCGTTTCGCTGCTTGTTCAAGCTGCGGGCGCAGGTGGTGGCTGAAACCGGCAACCTTTGGCCCGGCCCAAAGGTTGCGCTGCGCAGCTTTGGCCGGTTTGCCGTGGCACCGGGCTATCAGCGTGACCGACGGATCTTGATCGGCTTGACGGTAATCTTGTTTGCCCTGATCGGCGCGGTTGCGCTGGTATCGGGGCAAATCCCACGCTAAAAGCCGCGATATGCGCCAAACATTGACCGAGATTTATGAGAGCAAAGTGACCGAGGGCAGCCTGCGGGCAGACCCGGCACAACACGCGGTTTTGCCAGTACTCGAGAGCCTGCGGGTTTGGGCCGAGGCGCAGGGAGAGCGTAAAACAGGTCTGCTTGCGGGCCTGTTTCGCAAAGAGGCCCCTGCGCCAAAGGGGTTGTATTTGTGGGGCGGCGTGGGGCGTGGCAAGTCGATGGTGATGGACCTGTTCATCGCCCACACCAATACGCCCGCCAAGCGCCGCGTGCATTTCCATGCCTTCATGCAAGAAATCCATCACGGCATCTTTGAGGCCCGCAAGCGCGGCGTTGATGACCCGTTGGAACCCGTGGCCGAGGCGATTATTCGGGAAGTGCGGTTGCTGGCCTTTGACGAAATGCAGATCACCGACATTACCGATGCGATGATCGTTGGACGGCTGTTTGAAAAGCTGTTTGCGGCAGGAGTTGTGGTGGTGACCACATCCAATCGTGTGCCCGAAGATTTGTACAAAGACGGGCTGAACCGCGCGTTGTTTTTGCCGTTTATCGACCTGCTGCGCGACCGTATGCAGGTGGTCGCACTGGAAAGCCCGAATGATTACCGCCAGCATAGGCTGGAAGGGGCGCAGGTCTATTTCCACCCCGCAGGCAAGGCGCGCGATAAAATCGATGCGATTTGGGCCGATTTGTCGGGCGGTGGTGCCGTGCCGCTGCGCCTGCCGGTAAACGGGCGCGAGGTTGAACTGCCGCGCTTTGCCAATGGTGTGGGCCGCGCGACGTTTTGGGAGCTATGTGCCAAGCCTTTGGGCCCTGCGGATTACCTAGCGATTGCACAGGCGGTGCGGGTGCTGGTGCTGGAGGATATTCCGCAGCTTTCGTCTAGCAACTATAATGAGGCGAAGCGGTTCGTGACCCTGATCGACGCGCTGTACGAGTCGCGGGTACGGCTTGTCGCGTCCGCCGCGGATGAGCCGGAACGGCTGTATAACGAGGGGTCGGGCAGCTTTGAGTTTGAGCGCACGGCGAGCCGGTTGCGTGAAATGCAGGCGCATGACTGGGGGCAGTAGCGCCTGCTGACAGGGCGTAGCCTGCGGCGCAGGTATTTAGGCCAAGATGAAATTGGGCGTCAGGTTTGGTGACCTGCCGATTTATGTGAAGTCTTCGAGGGCGTAGCCTTGGATGTAGAGCAGCGCGGTTAGGTCGCCGTGATTGATGCGAATATCGCATTGGGCGGCAACCGATGGTTTTGCGTGAAGTGCCACACCTGCGCCCGCAAGGCCAAGCATACCAAGATCATTCGCACCATCGCCAACTGCGATGACATCGGCGGCGGTGATGCCCATTTGCGCGGCGATTTCGTTCAGAGCCTGCACCTTTGCTTCGCGTCCCAAAATTGGATCGGCGACGGTGCCGGTAAGGTGGCCGTTCTCAATATGCAGCGTGTTGGCGCGGTTCTCATCAAAGCCGAGGGTGGCGGCAATGCGGCGTGTGAATTCGGTGAACCCACCGGAAACGAGGGCTGCGCGCGCGCCATTGGCCTTCATCGTATTCAGCAGGGCAGGGCCGCCGGGCATCAGGGTGATGCGGGTGTTGAAAACCTGTTCGATAACAGTTTCGGGTAGGCCCTTTAGCAGCGCCACACGTTCGCGCAGGGCATCGTTGAAATCCAGCTCGCCATTCATCGCGCGGGCGGTTATGCCTGCGACATGTGCGCCAACGCCTGCCTCGGCGGCCAGTTCATCAATGCATTCTTGCTGGATCATCGTGCTGTCCATATCGGCAAGCAACAGGCGTTTGCGGCGGTTTGTCGTGGGTTGGATTACCAGATCAATTCCCAACGCTTGCATGCCGTCCCATGCGTCCCAGCGATTCGCAGGCATGGCGGGCAGTGCAAATTCGGCTGCAATTGCGGGGTTCAGCCAGGTTGCATCGCCGCCGCCCCACGCGTTGCGCAGGCTTTCGACCGTGGTGCGATCAAGGACGGGTGTGTTGGGGTTGGTCAAAAGCGTGGCTGTGAACATGGCTGTTTCCGATAGTGGACTGTGTTGTCGGTAAATCTGTAAGATGCGCCGCTTTACGACAATTTTCCCGCTTGTGCCAGCCATCCTGAAGGCGTAGATGCGGCGGTGGGACACCCTTCCCCAACGAAGGGCATTTATCTGTGAGGATACCACATGACTGGTACGACCCCTGCTGTTCGGCCTGCGAATCCACGTTTTTCGTCAGGCCCCTGCGCTAAAATCCCTAATTATTCCCTCGACATGCTGGCTGATGCGCCTTTGGGTCGTTCGCACCGTGCAGCCGTTGGGAAATCCAAACTGGCCGAGGCGATTGACCTGACGGCCGAGATTCTGGGCCTTCCGACAGGCTACCGTGTGGGTATTGTCCCCGGTTCCGATACGGGCGCTGTTGAAATGGCGATGTGGTCGCTGCTGGGCGCGCGCCCTGTCGAAATGCTGGCATGGGAAAGCTTTGGCGAAGGCTGGGTGACCGATGTGGTCAAGCAGTTGAAGCTGGACGCCGTTGTGCGCAAAGCCCCTTATGGCGAGATCGTTGATTTGGCTGAGGTCGATTTTGACAAGGACGTTGTGTTCACGTGGAACGGTACCACCAGCGGCGTGCGTTTGCCGAACGGCGATGCGATCCCTGCTGATCGCGCTGGTCTGACAATTTGTGACGCGACATCTGCCGCATTCGCGATGGACCTGCCGTGGGATAAGCTGGACGTTGTGACGTTCTCTTGGCAAAAAGTGCTGGGTGGCGAAGGCGCGCATGGCGTGATCGTGTTGTCGCCCCGTGCTGTTGAGCGGTTGGAAACCTATACACCCGCTTGGCCGCTGCCGAAAATTTTCCGCATGACCGCCAAGGGCAAGCTGATCGAAGGTATCTTTAAGGGTGAAACCATCAACACGCCGTCGATGCTGGCGGTTGAAGATTACCTTGTGTCGCTGAAATGGGCGAAAACCATTGGCGGTTTGCAAGGGCTGATCGGCCGTGCCGATGCCAACGCCAAGGCTGTGGCGGATTTCGTAGCGGCACATGATTGGATCGAAAACCTTGCGGTTGATCCGGCAACAGCCTCGACGACTTCGGTGTGCCTGAAGTTTGTCGATGCGCGTATCACCGATGGCGCTGCCTTTGCCAAAGCTGTTGCAAAACGGTTGGAAAAAGAAGGCGTGGCGCTTGATATCGGTGCGTACCGCGATGCGCCTGCCGGTTTGCGCATTTGGTGTGGGTCCACCGTGGAAACTGCCGATGTTGCAGCCCTGATGCCTTGGCTTGATTGGGCGTTCAACGCCGAAATCAACGCCCTTTGATAGCAAGCGGTGGGGGCAAACCCCGCCCTACGCCCCCAATTCTTTATATATAGGAGCGCCTGATCATGGCCCCCAAAGTCCTCGTATCCGATGAGCTTTCCGAAACCGCAGTACAGATTTTCCGTGACCGCGGGATTGATGTCGATTTTATGCCCCAGCTGGGCAAAGACAAAGAAAAACTGGCCGAAATTATTGGCAACTATGATGGCCTTGCAATCCGCTCGGCCACCAAAGTCACTGCCAAGCTGCTGGAAAACACTGACCGCCTGAAAGTAATCGCCCGCGCAGGGATTGGCGTTGATAACGTTGATATTCCTGCCGCGTCGAAAAAGGGCGTGATCGTGATGAACACGCCATTCGGCAACTCGATCACCACGGCTGAACATGCGATTGCGATGATGTTCGCAACTGCCCGCCAACTGCCCGAAGCCAACGCCTCGACCCATGCTGGTAAATGGGAAAAGTCGCGCTTTATGGGTGTTGAACTTTATAACAAAACCCTCGGCGTGATCGGTGCGGGCAACATCGGTGGTATCGTCTGCGACCGTGCGCTGGGTCTGCACATGAAAGTGGTCGCCTATGACCCCTTCTTGTCGGAAGAGCGCGCCAAAACGATGGGCGTCACTAAGGTCGAGCTGGACGAACTGCTGGCCCGCGCTGATTTCATCACGCTGCACGTGCCGCTGACCGATAAAACCCGCAACATTTTGGACGCCAAAAACCTTGCCAAAACCAAGCCCGGCGTGCGGATTATCAACTGCGCCCGTGGCGGTTTGGTGGATGAAGAGGCACTGGCCGAGGCGCTGAAATCAGGCCATGTTGCCGGTGCTGCGTTCGACGTGTTCGCGGTAGAGCCTGCAAAGGAAAGCCCGCTTTTCAACCTGCCGAACGTGGTCTGCACCCCGCACCTCGGCGCGTCGACCTCTGAAGCACAGGAAAACGTAGCGCTGCAAGTGGCCGAGCAAATGTCGGATTACCTGCTGACAGGTGCCGTGCAAAACGCGCTGAACATGCCATCGGTCACCGCCGAAGAAGCCGCCGTGATGGGCCCATGGGTTAAACTGGCCGAACATCTGGGCGCCTTCGTTGGCCAAATGACGGATGAGCCGATCAAAGCGATCAACGTGCTGTACGATGGCCATGTTGCCGATATGAACCTCGCCGCGCTGAACTGCGCTACGATTGCAGGTATCATGAAGGCCACCAACCCTGATGTGAACATGGTGTCCGCACCGGTTGTCGCCAAAGAGCGCGGCATCCAGATCGCCACCACACGTCAGGAAAAATCCGGCGCGTTTGATGCGTTTATCAAGCTGACCGTGGTCACCGACAAACGTGAACGTTCGATCGCAGGCACTTGTTTCAGCGATGGTAAGCCACGCTTTATCCAGATCAAAGGCATCAACATCGATGCCGAGATCGGCGCGCACATGCTCTACACCACGAACCAAGACGTTCCTGGCATCATCGGTTTGCTTGGTATGACCATGGGTAAAAACGGCGTCAACATCGCCAACTTTACCTTGGGCCGTTCCGCGGCTGGTAAAGAAGCGATCGCGATCTTGTATCTAGATCAGCCTCTTGATCCGAAAGTGGTTGAACTTCTTGAAGGAACTGGCATGTTCGAGCAAGTAAAACCCTTGGAATTCGACGTGGTCTAAACGCCCATTTTGTCTTTCATCTGTTTGTAAATATCCTGGGGGGTCCGGGGGGCTAGTCCCCCGGCCTTCGCCATTTAAAAAGGCTGTCAGATGCGAACCTATGCTATCGGTGATATTCACGGACATATTGACCTGCTGCGTGCGGCGCATAAGCGCATCGCATCCGACAAAGCAGCCTGCGGTGACCAAGACGCCCCAATCATCCATATCGGCGATTTGGTTGATCGCGGGCCCGATAGCAAAACAGTGATCGAATATCTGTCCAATGGCATCGCTGCTGGTGAAAACTGGGTCGTTTTGAAAAGCAACCATGACCGGATGTTCACTGATTTCCTGACCGACCGCCACCATCAAGACCCCGAGCTTAAGATCGAGTATTCCTACCTTCACCCAAAAATTGGCGGCGCTGCAACCTTGGCGTCCTACGGTGTTCCAAACGCTGCCGACCGTCCTCTGATCCCTGTGCATGATGAGGCCGTGGCCCTTGTGCCCGATGCCCATCGCGCGTTCTTGGAAAGCCGTCCCAACTATTTCGCACGCGGCGAGTTGATGTTCGTCCATGCGGGTGTGCGCCCCGGCATCGCGATTGAGGACCAGTCCGAGGATGATCTGCTCTGGATCCGCAACGGCTTTCTTGACTATCGCGGCGCGTTTCCGTGGCTTTTGATCCATGGTCACACAGCCCTTGGTGCCGCAACCCATTACGGCAACCGCGTGAATATCGACAGCTCTGCTGCCTATGGTGGCCCGTTGACCGCCGTCGTGATCGAAGGCCGCGATGTTCTCGTGCTGGACGATGCTGGGCGAGTTCCACTGCTTCCAACCCCTGACGCGCCCATTCGTTAAGCTTGGCCGCGCGTTTGTCGCTGGGCATGGTCGCGAAATCGCGGTATTTAAGGCACGACCTTTGCAGGAGAAAACCATGGCCGCGACACTCGCCTATTTCCGTTGGGCCTTTGGCTTTACCGCAGCAGGGTTGCTTTTGGCTTTTGGGCTAGGTTGGTCCTATGCGGGCAACATCGGTGGCGGGTTAGAGTTTTTGCTCATCGGCTCGGTCTTGGCCGTGCTGGAAATTTCGCTGTCCTTTGACAATGCCATCGTGAACGCAAACAAACTGCAACACATGTCCGAGGTCTGGCAGCGGCGCTTTTTGACTTGGGGCATTATCATTGCCGTGTTTGGCATGCGGATCGTGTTTCCGCTGCTGATCGTGGTGGTTGCAGCACATCTTGGCCCGTGGGAGGCGCTGCATCTGGCCGCCACCCGCCCCGATGAATACGCCCGCATCATCGGCGAGGCGCATATCGGCATTGCGGCGTTTGGTGGGTCATTCTTGATGATGGTTGCGCTGAACTACTTCTTTGACGATGCCAAAGAGGTGCATTGGATCGCCATGCTAGAGCGCCAGATGGCCCGTTTCGCCAGCGTGCGCGGGCTGGAAATCGCCTTGGTGCTTGCCGTTATGCTGGGCTTTTCACAAATGCTGCCCGAGGAAAAGCTGGGCGTGTTTTTGTTGGCTGGCCTGTCGGGTCTGCTAACCTTTTTGGCGGTAGAAGTTGTCGGCCATTTGCTGGATGCCAGCGATGAGGCTACGGATTTGGCCGCCAAAGGTGGGCTTGGTGCGTTTTTGTACCTTGAGGTGCTGGATGCCTCGTTCAGTTTTGACGGCGTGATCGGGGCCTTTGCCTTGACGCAAAATCTGTTTCTTATCGCCATCGGCCTAGGGATTGGCGCAATGTATGTGCGGTCGATGACAATCATGCTGGTCGAGCGTAAAACCCTCGCCGAGTTCCGCTATTTAGAGCACGGGGCGTTTTGGTCGATTTTGATCCTGTCGGTCATTATGTTCTCGCAAACCATGTTTCATATCCCTGAGGCGATTACAGGGCTTTTGGGGGCAGGTGTGATCGGGCTATCTCTGTGGTCTTCGCTAAAATACCGGCGCATTGCGGCTTAGGGGGCTAGCGCCAATAAGGCGTTTTCGGCAGCTTCTAATGCACCCTCAAGATACCCGCCAAATTGCGGCGCGACTTCAGTTCCCGCAAAGATGACAGTGTTGGCCCACAGATCGGTCAGGGTAGGGGGCATTCCATAGGTCGGATGGCTGGTGAGAGGCTGCAAATCAGCCCCGATTGATGTTTGCGGATCAAACGCCCAGTCTTTGACGAAAAGCTGGGTTGGCGTTGCGGCTTGGTCACCAAACAGGCGCGTAAGTTGCGCGATAATATGTTGGCGCAGGGCCTGTTGGTTGGCGCGTCCTTGCGGCGGCACACCGATAAACCCGAACACCCCATAAGGCCCACCGGTCGCGGGGGATGCGTCATGGATTTCGACCATCGGACCAAAGCGGCTTGTAGCATCGCCAGACAAACCTGCCTCTCGCCAAAAAGGTGTGTCATAGACGGCGAGGGCCTTTGCCTGCCCCGCCATCCATGTGCTGACGCCGAGCATCGATTGGACCGCCGCGGCAGGTAACTTGGGGGAAAAGCTGATCTGCGCCGCAATTCGGGGCGGCAAGGCAAGCACGACCCTGTCTGCAGCCAGTGTTTTGCCACAACTCAGCGTCGCGGTGATGGTTCCATCGGTTTTGGTTAAAGATGTCACCTTAGCATTTAGCAGCAGATGTGAGGTTGGCAATTGCTCGGCTAGTGTTTGGGTCAAGGTGCCCAATCCGCCTTTCAGCCGCCAAGACCCTTCCATTGAGGCAAAGCCGCGCCCGCGTTGCACCCGTCCTTGCGCATCCTCAAACACCAAATCCCCGGCAGAGTATTGATCGAATTTTTCCAAAGCCAAACGGTCAATTAGCGCCGCGATGCGTGGTTGACCGGGCCAAAACCAAGCTGGCCCAAGATCGAAATACCCTGCACCGCAGCGTTCCGTCTGAATTCGCCCGCCAAAACGGTCTCGTGCCTCGACAAGGGTAAAGCTGTGCCCCGCCGCAGCCAAGCCGTGGGCCACAGCGAGGCCAGACAATCCGCCCCCAATGATGAGAGTGTGCATATACAGGTTTCCCTAAGCGCTGGGGGCTTTTGCATAGGGCAAATGCCCCGTCTTGATCCAGAGTTTCGCGCCATTCGGGCCTGCGGTCGCGGTCAAGGTCTCACCCTCGGGAAGGCGAAGCCATATGCCTTTGCCAAGCGGTTCGTCCGCCTCTGTTATAGCGCCGTCAATCACCAGCACCTCAATGCCGCCAACATCGGTATTGGTTAGCACAGCGCCTGCATCGACATGGCTGTAGGTGACTGTTTCCCATGGATCGCGGTGCAAAACAGCCGTGGCTACACCCGCGACAGGCGCGTCCAACTCCTCGGCCATCGTTTTGCGGAATTGGGTTCTGTCATCCTGATTGAATTGCCAAAGTTTGACAAAGATCACGCAGCCCCCCTCGGAGCCCGGCGTATGGGATGTGGTTGGTGGGTTGCGGACATAGGTTCCCGCCGGATAGTCGCCATGTTCATCTTGAAACACGCCGTCCAACACAATGAACTCTTCGCCACCGGTATGAGTATGCGCCGAGAATTTGCTGTGTGGCGCATAGCGCACAATTGACGTGGCCCGCGCGACCTCACCGCCAATGCGGTCCAGCATACGTCTGTCGACGCCCGGCATTGGCGATGCACGCCATGTAGTTTTCTCTGAATCGACAACAACCCGAACTGCGAAATCAGCGTTTAAGTCCATTACTTTTGTCCTTTTCAGAGGGGGCAGGTTCGGGGGCCCTGCCGACTTATATAGTGCCCATGGGCAAGCTGGCCCACCCACAACAGACTACAAATCTTAAAACGCTGGTTGCGGCACCTTATGCGCCACAACCCTTTTTTCCTAGGCGGGCGTTACGCCAGCAAAGCCAGCAATTCCTTGGCTGCAGGGGCAGAGGACGCCGGGTTTTGGCCCGTCACCAACTTGCCATCGCGCAACACGAAGCTGGCCCAGTCGGCGCCTTTTTCATACAATCCACCATTGGCAGTCAGCATGTCTTCGACCAAGAACGGTACGACTTTGGTCAGGCCAACGGCTTCTTCCTCAGAGTTGGTAAAGCCGGTCACGCGGCGGCCCGAAACCAAAGGCTTACCATCCGCGCCCATGGTGTGGCGGAACACGGCAGGGGCGTGGCACACCGCGCCAACAGGGCGATCAGCGGCGGCAAAGGCCTCAATCAAGCGCTTGCTGTCGGCATCTTCGGCCAAATCCCACAGTGGGCCATGGCCGCCGGGGTAAAAGATCGCGTCAAAGCCTCCTTCGGTCACATCTGCCAGTTTCAGCGTGTTTGCGAGATGCTTTTGCGCCTCGGCGTCGGCCTTAAAGCGGTGCGTATCTTCGGTTTGGGCGCCCTCATCATCGCTGGACGGGTCAATCGGTGGCTGGCCACCTTTGGGCGAGGCGAGCGTGATGTCGGCGCCTGCGTCTTTGAACACGTAATAGGGCGCTGCGAATTCTTCCAGCCAAAAGCCGGTTTTCTTGCCCGTGTCGCCCATTTTATCGTGCGATGTCAGTACCATAAGAATTTTCATGTTTTAGCCTTTCAATTGTTGCCAACGCGGATCACGCGCTTGCCAAAGTTTTCGCCATTCAGCAGCCCGACAAAGGCCGCAGGTGCGTTTTCCAACCCGTCGATGATCTCTTCGCGGTATTTGATTTTGCCAGCGGAAACCCATGCCGACATTTCCTTGGCGAATTCGGGGTAAAGATGCCCGAAATCGTCAAAAATGATAAAGCCTTGCACCTTGATTTTCTTGCGCAAGATCTGGCCCATCAGCCAGTTCATCCGGTCTGGACCCTCTGGCAAACCTGTCGCGTTATATTGCGAGATCAGGCCGCAGACAGGCATCCGCGCGTTCGGGTTTAGTTGCGGAATAACCGCATCCAAAACCTTGCCGCCGACGTTTTCAAAGTAAACGTCGATGCCTTTGGGGGTGGCTGCGACCAGCTGTTCGACAAAATCATCGGCCTTGTGGTCGATGCAGGCATCAAACCCCAGCTCTTTCACCGCATAGGCGCATTTTTCCGCGCCGCCCGCGATGCCAACAACACGGGCACCCAGCAGCTTGCCGATCTGGCCGACAGTCGCGCCAACGGGGCCAGTGGCCGAGGCAACGACGATGGTTTCGCCTGCTTTTGGTTCACCAATTTTCGTCAGCCCAGCCCAAGCGGTAAAGCCGGGCATGCCAAGAATGCCAAGCGCCCAAGACAGATGCTCGGGGTTCGCGCCCAGTTTCGTGACGCCCGTGCCATCCGACAGGGCGTAATCTTGCCAGCCGTTAAAGCTGACGACCCAGTCATCCTTGGCAAAACCGTCAAGGTTGGTTGATACAACCTGCGCCACTGTGCCGCCAACCATCGGCGCGCCGATTTCGACCGGCGCAGCATAGGACGGTGCGTCGCTCATCCGGCCGCGCATGTAGGGGTCAAGCGACAGAAATTCGGTGCGCAACAGCATCTGGCCTGCACCCGCAACGGGAACAGCGGATTCAATCAGCTTCAGCGTGTCTTTGGTCGGCTCGCCCTTGGGACGTTCGGCCAAAACAAGCTGGCGGTTGGTTGTGGTTGTCTGTGTCATGTCAGTTCCAATTCAAAGTGCTGCTGTCAGAATGCGGCGCGCCACATCTGGGGTAATGGTTTTGGTTTCACCCAGCGCGACCATGCCGTGGCTTTCCAGCGCCGCGACGATACGGTCAACTTCGGCGGGGCCGACGCCGTAGTCACCAAGCCGTGTGTCAATGCCCATCGCGTGGAAAAAGTTCCGTGTCGCATCAATCGCGGCATCAATACGGGCGTCATCGCTGCCTTCGCGGATGTTCCAAACATTGGCGGCATATTGCAGCAGTTTTTCACGTTTCGGGCCACGTTGGTCTTGCATCAGAGCGGGCAGAACCACTGCCAAGGTGCGGGCGTGGTCGGTATCATTCAGCGCCGTAATTTCATGCCCGATCATGTGGCTGGCCCAGTCGTGGGGTACACCGGCACCGATCAGCCCGTTCAGGGCAAGCGTCGCTGTCCACATCACATTGGCGCGGGTGTCATAGTCGTTTGGCGTTTCCATCGCTTTTGGGCCAAGGTCAATCAGGGTGCGCATCAGGGTTTCGGCAAAGCCGTCCTGTACAGCTGCGGCGACTGGATAGGTCAGGTATTGCTCAATGATATGCACAAAGGCATCGGCAACACCGTTGGCGATTTGGCGCGGTGGCAAAGTATAGGTCAGCTCGGGGTCGAGGATCGAGAAAACGGGATAGCAATGCGAGCTCATAAACGGCAGTTTCGCGCCTTTTTCGGCGTGGGTAATGACGGATGCGGGGTTCATTTCAGATCCGGTCGCTGGCAGGGTTAGCACGGTACCAAAGGGCATCGCCGATTTAATCGCCCCACCCCAAGAGGTAAAGATATCCCAAACATCGCCCTCAAGCTCTGCCGCTGCTGCGATGAATTTGGTGGCGTCGATCACTGACCCGCCGCCAACGGCCAACAGGAACGTGATGTCATTTTCTTTGATAACATCAACGGCTTTCAAGGCTGTGGCATAGCGCGGATTCGGCTCAATTCCGCCAAATTCAACCACTTTACGGTCGCCCAATGCGGCGCGCACTTGCGCCAAAACGCCAGTCCGTTCGGCACTGCCGCCGCCGTAAAGCAGCAGCACTTTGGCGTCTGCCGGAACCTGGCCGTCAAGGTCGCTAATGCGGCCTTTGCCAAACAGGATGCGCGTCGGGTTGTGCAGATCAAAATTGTTCATAGTCTCGGCTCCTTGCCGTTTATCGCTGTGTGTTGCCTGCCGATTAGACCGGTCGTCTAACGGGCGGGGAAAAATTTTAGGCGGGCGTGATCACAGCGATGGTCGCTTTCATTGCGGCCTGTAATGGGGCATCGTCTTGCGATAGGCCTGCGATCAGGCTTGCGCCCAACCATTGGTGATACAGCCCCTCGGCTACGGCTTGCGGGTCTGGCAGTGCGGCGATAGTGCCGTCGTCTATGCCTTGCTGCAACACCTCGGCCAGTCCTGCCACAATTGCCACGACACCGCGCCGCAAGATGCTGCTCATATCGGGCGAGAGATCGGCCACCTCGGCAGACAGCTTGACCACTAGGCAGCGATCTTGCAGAGCAGGACCGGTTTGTTTGGCAAACCAACCCTGAAAATACTGTAAGAACCGATCATGGGCCGACTGCTGCGGATTGAACAGCGTGTTGGATAGGTCTTGGCGATATTGCTCGACAAAATCCTCTAGCAATGCGCAGCCATAGGCCTCTTTCGAGGCAAAGTAATGGTAGAAGGACCCTTTCGGGACCTCTGCCGCCTTGAGCAGTTCATTCAGCCCTACGCCAGCATAGCCCTGCCGCGCCGTCAGGCCGCGCCCGACAGATAAGATATGGCTGCGTGTGTCTTTGGTTTGTGTGTTCATAGGGGTCGTATAGGCGTAATTAGACCGGTCGTCTAGTGGCGTCCCACACAATTTTAAACCTGCTAACGTTTGGCCAAGCGCAGACTGGCGCTTTTCAAGCGCGGAGCAGGCGTTATGCCCTATAATCACGACACCCTTGCCCAAGATCGGACAGGTGCCAATTCCCGCAGCTTACCCAGCCACCTTGGCGCGCAGTGATATAAGCGCAAGCACTGTGTCAATGGTGGGGGTTGGTGTCGCGGTCAGGCGGCCAAGCTCTTGTACTGAGCCGACAAGGGCGTCGATCTCCATCGGGCGGCCCGCATCCAGATCTTGCAGCATCGAGGTGCGATGCGCACCCACTGCCGCGCCACCATCAATCCGGCGTTCCACATCAATCGGAAAGCTGACCCCCAGCTTTTCAGCAATGGTTTGGGCCTCTTGCATCATGTGGCGCGCAACCGAACGCGTGCCAGGATCGGTGCAAAGCACATCCAAAGTGGCGTGTGTCAATGCCGAAATGGGGTTGAACGACAGGTTGCCCCACAGCTTGACCCAAATCTCATCGCGCAGCTTTGGCCGTACGGGCGCTTTCAGGCCCGCCGCAGCCAGCGCCGCCGACAGCGCGAGCGCCCGCGCGGATTTAGAGCCGTCCGGTTCGCCAAGTGAAAACCGGTTGCCTTCGATGTGGCGAATGGTGCCGGGCTCGCTGACTTCGGCAGCGGGATAGACAACGCAGCCGAGCACGCGGTCAGGGCCAAAACCATCCCATTGGGCGTTGTTCGGGTCAATGCTGGTCAGCCGCGTGCCCTCAAGTGGGCCGCCAAGCTTATGGAAGTACCACCAGGGCACGCCATTCACGCCGCTAACAATGGTGGTGTGCGGGCCGATCAAGGGCTGCATTGCGGGTACAACAGATGGCACAGAATGGGCTTTTAGCGTGACAATCACATAATCCTGCGGCCCCAACTCGGCGGCCGAGGCGGTGGCACGCACTGGCACCGTTACCGCGACATCGTTTTCGATCAAGGTCAGGCCGCGGTTTTGGATGGCTGCAAGATGCGGCCCGCGGGCGACAACACTGACGTCGGCCCCCGCCAGTGCCAGCTTGGCCGCCATATATCCGCCAATCGCGCCCGCGCCAAAAATGCAAATTTTCATGGCTGTCCCCCTGTCATGCGTCACCGCCCAGCCCAAGTTTTTCGGCCAAACCGATGCGTTGCAGCTTGCCTGTGGCGCCTTTGGGGATATCTTCGAGGATAATCACGCGGCGTGGTACCTTGAAATCAGCAGCACGAGAGGCGACGAAATCGCGGATCTCGCGCTCGGTCGCGGTTTGGCCCTCGCGCAAGACCACGGCGGCGGCGACCTCTTCGCCCAGTTTCGGGTGCGGCATGGCAAAGACTACCACTTGCTGCACGGCGGGGTGGTCAAGGATTATGCCGTCCACCTCGAGCGGGCTAATTTTCTCGCCGCCACGGTTGATGATTTCTTTCAACCGGCCCGTCAGGCTAAGATAGCCCTCGGCATCCAGCGCGCCTTGGTCGCCGGTCCGAAACCAGCGTTGATTGCCAACCATAAAAAAGTTTTTGGCGTTTGCGTCCGGGTTGTTTTCATAGCCAAGCGTGACGTTAGAGCCGGAAATCACCACCTCGCCCGTGCCATCGATCAGCCGGTTTTCCACCTCATGCGCGATGCGCAGTTCTGGCCCTGCGGCAAGCCCGACCGACCCCGGCTTTTGTGCGCGTGGGGGCAGGGGGTTGCTGGCCATTTGATGGGTGGCCTCGGTCATGCCGTAAGCCTCAATCACCGGCGCGTTAAAGGTGCTGGCCAGTTCAAGCATCACCTGCGCGGGCAAGGATGCCGAAGACGAGCGCAAAAACCGTAGCGGATGGTCCGCGATGACGTCTTGGTTGCGCGGGGCGCGGGCCAGCAACGCCTGATGCATCGTCGGCACGGCGGTGTACCATGTCGGCTTGGCCTCTTTCATCCAGCCGAAAAATTTTAGCGCGTCAAACCCTGTTGCACACCAAATCGATGCCCCCGCCGACAGTGACGCGGTCAGCGCGGCGATCAGGCCGTGAATGTGAAATAGGGGCATCACATTCAGGCAGCGATCGGCAGGCGTCAGCGCCAAGGCGGTTTTGATATTCTGTGCCGAGGCGGCAAGGTTCGACTGCAATAGCGGCACGATTTTGGGCCGCGATGTGGTGCCAGAGGTGTGCAAGATAAGTGCTACCGACCCCGCATCAGGCATCCCGTCCGGGGCAGGGGTGGCCTGCGGGCCGGTCAGGCGAAATGTGCCTGCGGGTTGGTCCAAAAGCGGCTCTAACCGCAAGATCGGGATGCCAAGGGCTGTGGCGGCCTCGGTCGCGGGGCCATCGTGATCTTTTAGCACAACCAAGGCCTTGGCGTTCAGGTCTTGCAGGTAGAATTCATATTCGCTGCGCTGATAGGCGGGGTTCAGCGGTGCGGTTGTGGCTGCCTGCGCGATGGTTACAAAGGCTGTGGCCATTTCGGGCCCGTTGGGCAACACGATGGCCACGCGGTCCTGCGCCGAAATGCCAAAACGGCGCAGGTCTGTGGTCACACCCGCCGCAAGGTCGTGCAGCGCCCCAAAGGTCAACCACTCTCGGCCAAGGGCGCCGATTGCTGGGGATTGCGCGTCTTTATCTGCCAGCAATGCGGCGAGTGTTAGGGTCATGTCATATCTCATTTTAAAGGTGATCTTGGGGGCTAGCGAGCAGCTGCGTAATAGGCGACTTTGCGTTCAAGATAGGCCAAAAATTCGGACAGGGTGAAGGCAAGGCCAAACAGCACAAGCAGCACCGCCCAGAATTCCGCCATCAGGAATTTGCTCGAATAAAGTTCAAACAATGCGCCAAAGCCAACGATAGAAATCAACAGCTGGCCGATAATCACGCCTTTTACAGCGCGAATAATCCCGATTCGCACGCCGCCCAAAATCTCGGGCAAGGCGGCCCAAAAGTAGATCTTGAAAAACGCGTCTAACGGTGAGGCCCCAAAGCTGTGCGCCATTTCCACCAAGGAACGGTTGATTTGCCGCACGCCTGTTCGGGCGTTCAGAATGACAATCCAGATGGCGAATAGCGCGGTGGTGATGATGACGGTTTTGGTGCCAAAGCCGAACAAAACCATCAAAACCGGCACCAAAGCCGTGAGCGGGGCCGAGATAAAGATGTTGACCCACGGCAACAGCAGCTCATCCAAAATCCGGCTTTTGCCCATCAAAATTCCAACCGGAATCCCGATAATCAGGGAAAAGAACACCCCGACGCCAAAGGCCCAAGCGGTAATTGAAAGCGCGTTTATAAACGCCGGTGTTGGCAGCATTATGAACAATGCCACCAGCACATCGGAAAATGGTGGGATAAAGAAGGTCACGTCCAACTGGCCGAATATTTCCCATAAAAGCGCCCAGACCAGCAGCGATGACAAGGCCGGTAGTTTGTATCCAAAGGCTGTCATGACCTACTCCACATAGCTGCGCAACGAGGCCCAAATGCCATCGACAATGTCGAGGTATTCAGGATCGCGGCGAATGTTATCGACACCTTTGTCGCGGAAACTTGTCGGGCGAATGATCTCATGCACGCGGCTGGGGCGTGGCAACAAAATCGCGATCTGGTCCGACACATAAACCGCTTCTTCGATCGAGTGGGTGACGAAGATAAAGGTCTTTTTCTCATTCGCAATCAGTTGCAGCAGGTCTTCCTGGAACTTGCGCCGCGTTTGTTCGTCAACGGCGGAAAAGGGTTCATCCAGCAGCAACACATCGGCATTTACCGAAAGTGCGCGCGCCAAGCCAACACGTTGCCGCATACCGCCCGACAGTTGATGCGGGAACTTTTGCTCAAACCCTGCAAGGCCAACTTCGCGGATGTATTTTTCGGCAATTGCTTCACGTTCCGATTTCGCAACGCCTTTCAGCTCTAGGCCAAAGGCGACGTTGCGAATGACCGTGGCCCAAGGCATCAAAGCAAAATCCTGGAATACGAAAGACCGATCAGGCCCCGGTTTGGTGACGGCCTTGCCATTGACCAACACCTCACCGGATGAGGCAGGAAGCAGGCCTGCGATGATTTTCAGCAATGTTGTTTTTCCGCAACCCGATGGCCCCAGCAACGAGGTCAGTTCGCCTCTTGGAAAGTCGAGGCTCAGCTCTTTCAAGGCTTGAACATCGCCATAGTTTTTCGAAACGCTGCGGACGGAAACCGCGACATCAACAGGCTGCGCAGTTTTGTGAGTGTCGAGCTTAATCTGAGACATATCCACGGTTATTCCCTTTGAAGAGTTTGTTTTCGAGAGTTCCGAGCAGGTTCAAGAATAAGACCGCCAGAAGGATGATCGAGAAAATCGCCGCATACATGCTTGGGTAATCGGCGATAGAGCGGCTGTAGGTGATGATATCGCCCACGCCTGTTGGTGTGATCTTAAGTTCGGCCAAGATCGCCCCGATGAAGCCTGCTGATACGCCGAGGCGCAGGCCCGAAAAGATCATAGGCGACGCGGCAGGAAGGATGATCCGCCACAAAATCTCATGGTCTTTGGCAAGGAAAGAGCTCGCCATTTCCTTAAGCGAGGTTGGCGTGTTTCGCACCGCCGCTGCTGTGTTCAACACGATGACGGGCATCGCCATAATACACACAACAAAGACTTTTGACGACAGGCCGATGCCGTAAACCATCACAAGTATGGGGATAAGGGCCGCAAGCGGCGCTGCCTGCATCACCACAAATATCGGGGCAAACAGCCATTCAAAGCGGGTTGAAAGCCCGATCCACAGGCCCGTTCCGATGCCGATAAAGGTCGAAATGGCAATGCCAATGACCAGCGGGCTAAGCGTTTCGGCGTAGGCGACAAAGATCGAACCGTCGAACGTCATCCGTACCAAGGCGGACATAGAGTCGAGAAAGGTGGGAAACGCATAGGAGAGTGGTACGCGACCGGCGATTTCCCATGCGCCAAACACGATCGCGGCCGAAAGCAATTTAAGAAGAAGTGAGCGGTCAATCATTGGATAACCTCTGTAGCGATGAAGCTAGAAACGGCAGGGCAGACTTGCCCCCGAATGGGGGCAAGTGCGAAGGCGGCCAAGGGCGCAAGGCCGCCTTTGGTATCGGGTTTATTTCTTGGCCGCATCAAGCGGGGCGAAATACCAATAGTCCTCTAGGTTCATTGTTGCAGGGTCGCCTTCCATCTGGCCGGCACCTACATACCACTCAAGGTCGGCGCGTGCGGCATCGCGGCCACCGCCATGGGGGTCATAAAGACCACCTGCAACCGCAGCAGTGTAAAAGGCATCCAAATCGCCCAAAACGGCGGGCGGAAGGCTGCCAATCGGGCCAGCTGGGTCGGTTTCACGGGCAACCATCGTTGGGTCAGCCGTCATTTCGCCCCAAACGCCGTGCAGCGCGTTCACAAGGATACCGACGTCTTTTTCATGTGCCTGCATCCAGTCAAGATTGCCAAACAGGGCTTCGTCGCTGGCTTTCACCTCAAACATCGGCAGCGAGTTGAAGCGGTCGCCTTGTTCTTCGATGATCTTGTTGCGGTTTGAAAGGTCAAGGATTGTCGCCTTGGCTTGGTCTGCCAGCATCGCAACCACACGGTTGCTTGACCCCGGAACGTAAGAACGTTGGCCAAATTTGATGCCTTCACGCTCTTCGATCACATTGGCGATGGAATCCGTGCCGCCGCCGCGCGAATGCAGCATGATCGGCACTCCGTCCAGTTCTTTCAGCGTGGTGAATTCTTTGGTGGTCACAGGAAAGAACACCAGTTTGGACAGCTGAAAGATAATCCGGATCGGCGCCTTGGACCGTTGCATAACGGCATAAGGTGTACCAAAGGCAATATCCATATCACCGCTTAGCACAGCTTGAATCGCCAGCTCTTCTTCGGCAAAGGCGGTCCATTCATAATCAAGGCCATTTGCTTTGGCCCGATCAAGGGCAACAAAGAAGGCGGCAAGTTCATCCGACGGCGGCTCTGCCAAAGCGATACGGATGGTTTCTGCATTGGCCGTCGAGGCCAGTAGGCCGGCTGCAAGGGCAAACCCTGCAAGTGTCTTGGAAAAATTCATCGTGGTTCTCCTCCCTGAGAATTCCAGTCATTTCCGTCTGGGCCTTGCTGCAAAGGATCGGTTACGGTCCAATGCTGTATCGTTACTCCTCTGCGAAAAGACGCCGCGCTACCGACCCAAGGTGGCGCCGCATCGCGTCATGTGCTTCTGCCGGATCGCGCCGCGCAATAGCTGCGTGAATGGCATCGTGTTCGGCAAAACTGGAATGGTCTGCCGAAGGGCGGGGCGTTTCGCGCAGGACACTTCCCCAAGCGACGGCGCGGCGCACCTCGTTGAGCTGGTCAAACAGCGCGAGCAGCAAAAGGTTGTCGCTGGCCTCGGCAACAGCGTGATGAAACAGGTCATCCTGAATTTCGTATTCATGCCAAGTTGTTGCGGCCTTGGCGCGCTCAATCGTCCGCCGCATTCCGGCAAGCGCCTCGGCCGAGGCATTTACCGCAGCCTCGCGGGCAATTGCAGGTTCAATGGTCAGGCGGGCGCGCATCATCCGAAACGGGGTGATCTGACGGCCCAGCTCGAACGTCGCAATTGAGGGTGTCTTTGGCGCCTCGGAATCGGCGATAAAGGTGCCCTTGCCAACGTGGCGCCAAATCTGGCCTTCGCGCTCCAGCACGTCCAGCGCCTTGCGCAGCGTGGCCCGCGTTAGGCCCAACTGTTCTGTAAGCTGGCGTTCGGCGGGCAATTTGCAGCCAACGCCCAACTCATGATCCCGTATAAAGCAGCGAAGCCGCTCGGCCGGGTCTGTTGCTGGATCGTCGTATTCTAGCATCAACCATTTCCTGTAATTGGTTGACCAATTTGGCCATAGAATCAACCTTAAGCACATAATTTACAGCAATCAATCAAAATTGGTTTACGAAATGTGAATTTATTTGTGATTGGTTGGATTGATTTTAAAACTTGGCTCGGCTATCGGTTTAAGGATTACCAAGTCACTGCCACGCAAAATATGAGGGAAGAGATGTCCAAACTTGTGATTCCTGCACCCGAGGTGCATACGATCCCGACCGCAGACGGTGGGGCATTTCCTGTCCGCCGCGTGTATTGCATAGGCCGCAACTTTGCCGCCCATGCTGTTGAGATGGGCCACGACCCTGACCGCGAGCCGCCGTTCTTTTTCCAGAAAAACCCCAACAATTTGGATGCTTCGGGCGAATTCCCTTACCCGCCGCATAGCAAAGACGTGCATCACGAAATTGAACTGTTGGTCGCCCTGAAATCGGGTGGGTCGAACATTCCGCTGGAAAGCGCGCTGGACCATGTTTGGGGCTATGGCGTCACGCTGGACATGACGCGCCGTGATTTGCAGGGCGAGGCCAAGAAAACGGGCCGCCCGTGGGAAATCGGCAAAGCGTTTGAACGGTCTGGCCCGGTTGGCCCTGTGCTGCCCGTGTCCGAAGTTGGGCATCCCGATCATGGCCGTGTCGAGTTGAAGGTTAACGGCGAGGTCCGCCAAGAGGGCGACCTGAACCAGATGATCTGGAAAGTGCCGGAAATGATTTCGTACCTGTCCGAGTATTTCGAGCTTGCCGCAGGCGATGTGATTATGGCGGGCACACCTTCGGGCGTGAATGCCGTGGTCAAAGGCGACACGATGGACGCGACGATCGAAGGCGTTGGCACACTGACCGTTAAGGTCGTTTAAATCGGCTTTTCTTGGGCTGATGGGGTGACCTGTCGGCCCAAATTTTTGTTAAAAAGGGGCGCTCTATGATCTGGGGACGGATAAAAACGGCAAAGGGCATCGTTTTGTCCGGCGAGATTCGGGAGGGGATGTTGACGCCAAGCAACACGCTGGGCGGGCCCCCTTGCAGCGAACCTGTAGCGGTGGATGGCGCCACCCTTCTTGCGCCCTGCAGCCCCGGCAAGTTCATCGGATTGTGGAACAATTACCACGCCGCCGCCGCTAAGAATGGCACAACAATCCCCGACCATCCGCTTTGGTTTCTAAAGCCTGATTCCTCGGTGGTGGGGCAGGGTGCCGAGGTTGCGCTGACACCCGCTGCTGGCCGTGTGATTTTTGAGGGCGAGTTGGGGGTCGTGATCGGCAAGACTTGCCACAACGTGACCGAAGCCGAGGCTGAAGCGGCGATTTTCGGCTATACCTGCATCAATGATGTGACCTCGCTAGACGTGTTAAATGCCGATCCGGCCTTTGCGCAATGGAGTCGAGCCAAGGGGTTTGCTGGGTTTGGGGCCATTGGCCCAGTCATCGCGACCGGCCTTGATTGGCGCGACCTGACCATCCGCACCTTGGTCAATGACCGCGAGCGCCAGTGCTATCCAGCGTCGGATATGATCTTTTCGCCAGCCGAGATCGTGCGGCGTTTGTCCTTTGATATGACGCTAAATGCGGGTGATGTGATCGCGGTCGGCACCTCGCTTGGCGTGCGCCCTGTCAAAGCTGGTGATCATGTTGCCGTCTCAATCGGGGGTATCGGCGTGCTTGACGTTACCTTTATGCCCGGCTGACCGACGAAAACTCAAACCTCATTAAGTATCGATCCGAACCTCGGCAGCCTGGCTTCGGGCGGGTCAACCATGCTTTTTTGGTATGGAAGCAGGCCAGATTTACGGCCTGCCAGCCGTTTTTTCCCGATACATAGTTTTCTCAAGCTGACGTTTTCACCCCGTCATAACCAAAAACTATGGGTGTGGGTGCAGATTGCATTGGATTGGGTCGCATGGCTTGTCCAAATAGATGCACGCAATACGGTTGCGCCGTGTTGTGTCTTGGGAGGGGTTAGGATGCGAACAGGTTTGAAATCTGCAATTTTGGGTGGGGCCAAGGAACGTGCGTTTATCGTGGCACCCTTGGACGCACAGCTGTTCGCCCTATGATGCAAAAGATCACCATTATCGGGGCTGGCCTTATGGGGCACGGGATCGCGCATGTTTTGGCATGTGCGGGTCATAACGTGCGCATCTTTGACAAATCTACAGAGGCCTTGGCGCGCTTGCCCGAGCGCCTCGCCGCTATCGCAGAGCTGTTGGATGCAGGCGTGGAGCCAGCTTCAAGAATTACGGCCTTTGATGATTTGACCAAGGCCGCAATGGGTGCCGACTACATTATCGAAGCCGCAGTTGAGAATTTAGACATCAAGCGCCAGATTTTGGCCGAGCTTGAGACGATTGTTTCGCCAAGCGCGATCATTGCTACCAATACGTCGGCCTTGCCGATCACGCAGATCGCCGCGCAGGCTTGCCACCCTGAACGGGTTGTTGGTGCGCATTTTTGGAATCCGCCGCATCTGGTTCGCTTGGTCGAGGTTGTGCAGGGCGAGAAAACCAGTGCCGCAACGGTCGCAACCTCTATCGCGTTGTTTGAGGCCGCAGGGCATCGCGCGGTGCATGTGAAAAAAGACATTGCGGGGTTTATCGGCAACCGTCTGCAACACGCGCTAAAACGTGAGGCGATCGCGCTGGTGGCCGATGGCGTGTGCGATGCGCGCACGGTGGATGATGTGGTCAAATGTGGGTTCGGGCAGAGGCTTGCGGTTTTGGGGCCGTTGGAACAATCGGATATGGTGGGGTTGAACCTGACCAAGGCGATCCACGATGTGCTGATCCCCGATTTGGACTGCACCGCGACAACGCACCCATATCTTGATGCGCTGATTGCGGCGGGGCATACGGGTATGGCCACTGGCAAAGGGTTTTACGACTGGACGCCAGCCGAGGCGCAGGCTGTGCGTGACCGGCTAAGCCAATTTCTGGCGGCGCAAGCAAAGGCCGCGCGGGGCGCAGCCGAATGACCAACGTTGTGAAGATTTCGACTGGGGCAGGGATACTGACTGTCTTGCAGGACGGCACAGATTGCCTGCCTATGGCGATGTTTTTGAACGTGCGACAGCCTGCCGCCGAAAATGTGACCATTCCGATCAATGCCTTTTTGTACCAAACCGCTGGCCGCAATGTGCTCATTGATAGCGGCCTAGGCCCTAGTTCGGATGCGGGCCATTTGCAGCAGTTATTGGCTGCGGCCAACGTGTCGCCTGCGCAGATTGATACTGTGTTTTGCACGCATCTTCACCCCGATCATATCGGTGGCTTACTAGATGATGGCGCCTGCGTCTTTGCCAATGCGCAACTATATTTGCACCGTGAAGAGGTGGCATTTTGGGGGGCAGACGCGCTGTATGCTGCCGCCCCTGCGCCATTCAAAGCGGTGATTGATGGCGCGCGCGCGGTTCTGGCGGGTTATGCCAGCCGTATTGTGCTGTTTGAGGACGGTGCCGAAATCGCACCCGAGGCATTTGTGATGCATTTACCTGGGCATACGCCTGGGCATTCAGGCCTGCAACTTGGCCCTGTGGGACATGCGCAGGTAATGCTTTGGGCGGATATTGTTCACGCATCGACGCTGCAACTGGCGCAGGTGGATGTCGGGGTCGTTTTTGATGCCGACCCAGGGCAGGCGCAGGCAACCCGCCGCGCTATTTTGCAGCGGGTTGCAGACAGTGACATCTTGCTTGCCGGTGGGCATCTGCCGGGGATTGGGCGGATTGAGCGCACTGCCGAGGGCTATCGCTTTGCGCCCTTACCGCAAAACTAAGGCCCAACGTGGCCCCTGTTTCTCACATTCACACGACATAAGGAAAACCCAATGGAACAAAGAGTTACCATCCCTTCGGGGGATATTGAACTGATCGGCACCCTGCATTTGCCGGATGATCTGAAGCCCGGTGAAAAGCGCCCTGCGTTTATTACGACCCACGGTTTTGGCGGTTCGCGGATTGATGGGTCTATGGCGGCTGTTGCGCCGCAAATGTGCGAATGGGGTTATCCCACCGTCAGGTTTGACTCTCGCGGTTGTGGTGAAAGCGGTGGCGAGCGGGGCCGGATTATCCCGATGGAGCAGGTTTCCGACCTTGGCAACGTGATCAAGTGGTTGGCACAGCAAGATGGCGTTGATCCGGATAAGATTATCATTCTGGGCGATAGCCTTGGTGCGGCGGTGTCGCTGTATACCGGCGGCACGAACGACGATGTCGCCGCTGTGATTGCGGTTGGTGGTTGGGGCAATGGTGCGGCCAAGATCAAGCTGCAACACGCAGGCCCCGGCGAATACGATAAGTACCTTGATATGCTGGCGCGCAATAAGGCCCATAAGGAAAAAACCGGCGAGTCGATCAAGGTGTCGCGCTTTGACATCGTGCCCATCCCCGAGCATCTGCGCGCAGGCCTGCCCACGGATGCGATTATGGAATTTCCGGCTGATACTGCGCAGGCCATCCATGATTTCCGCCCGATTGACGTGATTGGTAACTTGTCGCCGCGCCCGCTGCTGCTGCTTCACGCGTCACGCGACCGTGTCACCCCAACCGAGGCGAGCATTGAGGTATTTGGCTATGCCAAATTGCCCAAGGATATGATGCTGCTGTCCGATCTGGACCACTTTCCATTGGCGGCAGGAAATGCGCGGATTTACCACATTATCCGTGGCTGGTTGAACCTGCATTTCCCGATCGCGCAGTAATAAAAAGGGCCCGGTGTGTAAAGTCATCGGGCCATATCTGGCAGCCCTAAGCGGGCTCTTGTGACAAGAAGCTGCGGATCGCCTTGATAAGCCCTGTCAATCTTGGTGAAAGTGTATCGGTTGAGCGGTAGCAAATGCCCGCATTCGCCGCCCAAAAGTTACCGCGCAGCGGAATCTGGACCAGATCAAATCGTGCGGCGGTGGGTAACAGCAGCGTTGGGATTTGCGCCAAGCTGGTCCCGCGCCGCAGCATCTCAAACATATGGGTGGGCGAGCTGGTCTCAATAGAAAACACAGGCAAAGCTAGGTCATGGGCCGCGAAATAGGACAAAATCCTGCTAGATCCAACCTGATCATCGGCCAGCACAATCCACGAAAACCCTGCCAGATCAGATGGTTCCAAAACGTCATCCGTGCCGCGCGCTAAAGGATGGTCTTTGTGGGCGACGACGACATGCTCGACCTTTAACAGCGGCTCGCGGATCAGCCCTGCCTGTGCCGGAAAATCCAGAGTCGAGCAAATGAGATCAACCTGACCGGCCACAAGCTGCGGCACCAACGTGCTGATAACACCCGATTGTACGCGGATACGCGCGCTGGGGTGGCGGCTCAGATAGTCTGAAAATACATCCGGTAAAATCTGCGAATACCAAATCGGCCCCGCTCCTATTTTCAACATGGCTTCGGTGCCGCCGTTCGCGATTTCAATTTCGGCCAATGCGTGCCGGTATTCCATATCCATGCGCTGCGCGTGCCGCGCCAAAATGTCGGCAAAGCGTGTCGCCTCTAATCCGCGCGGATGCCGCACAAAAAGCGGCACACCAAACTGATCTTCAAGCCGTTTCAATGACCGGCTGAGGGCAGGCTGCGACACATGAACCGCCTCGGCCGCCACCGTAAGGTTCAGATGCTCATAGACCGCCAAGAAATAGCGCATGTACTGCGATTGCATCGCGTGCCCTCCCAAGCAATTCGACATTACCACAAGTCATACCTGCTACACCCGAATGAATTGGGTTTCCACCGCTTAATCATCCAAAGTCGCGGTTGAAAATTAGGAGGACACATGTATGGCAGGGGTAACCGAGGCGGCTTCGGGTCTTTGTTTCTATGAGCTTAGCCATGAGTGGGGGCACGGCACACCGTCGATGCCCGGGGATGCAGATGTGGTTATGTACCGCAGCGTAAAGCATGCCCAGCATGGCGTTATGGCGCATAGAATGAAGATGGTTATGCATTCGGGGACGCATTTGAATGCGCCTATGCATATGATTCAAAATGGCGTTGGGGTTGGCGGAGTCGACCTTGGTCTGTTGTTTGGTAATGGTGTGATCTTATCCATTCCCAAAGGGCCATGGGGCGTGATCGAGGTTGCCGATCTTGAGGCTGCGAGCCCTGAGATTCAGCAAGGTGACCGTGTTGTTATCGTCACTGGTTGGCACGCCAAATACTCGGATTCGCTGGAATATTTCGGCGATGCGCCGGGCCTGTCCAAGGCGGCGGCAGAGTGGTTGGTTGCGCGCAAGGTTAAGCTGGTGGCGATTGACACGCCGCAGATTGACCACCCGCTGGCCACGTCGTTGATCAGCCATCGCGGTGGCCCGTTGATGAACCGGCTAGAGCGCAAATACAAAAGCGAAACGGGCCGTGATGCCAAGACCGATCATCCGGATTGGAATATCGCCCACCGTACCTTGCTGGCAGCAGGGATTCCGACCGTTGAAAATGTTGGCGGCGAGGTTGATGCGCTTTTGGGTCAGCGGGCCTGTTTGCACGCAGCCCCTTGGCGTTGGATGGAAGGGGATGCTTGCGTCATCCGTTTTGTAGCGATCACCGATCCAAGTGGTGCTGCGCGCATCGAATCCGGCAAAATGCAGAAGGAAGCTTAACATGGCGCTTGAAATTTATGACCTTACGCACCGTTGGGGCCATGGCATGCCGGAATGGCCTTCGACACCGGGCATCAATGTCTCGGTAAAGAAATTTCATGCCAAAGACGGCATTTATCAGGCCGAGTTTGAAGGTATCATGCACCGTGGCACCCATGTGGATGCCCCCCTGCATGTGACAGAAAACACGCCAACGCTGACGGGTTATCCGATCCCAACCTTCTTTGGCACCGGCGTTGCGATCTCTATCCCCAAAGGTAAATGGGAGGTGATCACCGCCGCCGACCTAGAGGCCGCAAGCCCCGCAATTCGGCCCGGTGACATCGTGATGATCAACACTGGTATGCACCATAAAATGGCCGATACCGATGAGTATTACGCCTATTCGCCCGGCATGTACCGCGACGGCGCGCAATGGTGCGTGGATCGTGGCGTGAAAATGGTGGGCGTTGATGTGCAGGCCAACGATCACCCGATGGCGACCAAGATGGTCGATCACGGGCTTGGCCCAACCCATCCGCATTTGATCGATGAATACAAAGCCTATACCGGCCGCGATGTGAAAGAGGATTTCCCCGATTGGGAGGCCGCGCATAAAACGCTGATGGTTCAAGGCGGCATTCCGGGTATCGAAAACGTGGGCGGCGATCTGGATATGGTGACGGGCAAGCGCTGCACCTTCATGGCCTTTCCTTGGCGCTGGAATGAGGGCGAGGGCTGCGGTGTACGCATCCTTGCTGTGATCGACCCCGATCAGACCTTCCGTTTCGGGGGGGATGCATAATGGCCGAGATTTCAAACCAGTTGCGCAACCCGCTGTCGGCTTTTGATGTGGTCGGTAAGGTTTACATCATCACTGGCGCGTCGGGCACGTTTGGGCGCGGCTGCGCACTGACGCTTGCGTCAATGGGGGCCAAAGTGTGCCTTGCGGCGGGTTCGGGCGCCGAGCTGGCCGAGGTTGCCACTGAGGTGGCCGAGTTGGGCGGCGAATGTGTGACCATTCAACGCCGCCCCGATACGCTGGAAGATGCAGAAGCGATCTTGGCAACGGCGCTTGATAAGTTTGGCACCGTCGACGGGCTTGTCATTGCGTCTGGTTTTAACAAGGCGGGTTATATCCATGAACAGCCGCTGGAAGAGTGGGAAGCCGTGATGAACGCCAATGTCCGTGGCAACTGGCTGATGGCCAAAGCCGTGGGCAAGTGGTGGATCGACAACAACCGGCGTGGCGGCAAGGTGCTGATGATGTCGTCGGTGCGTGGGCGTCATGGCAACGTGTCGGGCTATACCGGTTATTGCACGTCCAAAGGGGCGACCGATGCTTTGACCCGCGTTTTGGCCACCGAATGGGCGAAATACGGGATTACCGTCAACTCTATCGCGCCTACCGTTTTCCGGTCCAAACTTACGGCGTGGATGTGGTCGGATAGCGAGGTTGGCCAAGCCACGCGCGCCCGCTCTTTGGCGCGTATTCCTTTGGGGCGGCTTGGTGAGGTTGAAGATCTTATGGGTATGGCGCTGTACCTTCTGTCACCGGCATCTGATTTCTGCACTGGGCAGATCATGTATGTTGATGGCGGGCTGACAGCAGGCTGACGGATGGTGGCAAAGCCCAAGATTGCGGTGCTTGGCGCGGGCCTTATGGGGCACGGGATTGCGTGGCTTTTTGCTGCGGCGGGGCATTCTGTCTCGGTCTATGATCCCGACCCTGCAATGCTGTGCCGCGTGCCGCAAAGCCTTGCAGATATTTGCGAGCTTTTGGGCCGTCCTTTGGCAACAACCGGACCTGTGCAGCTTTGTGAAACTTTGGCAGAGGCCTGCGCCTCTGCCATGTTTGTATTTGAGGCAGCGCCCGAAAACCTTGCGTTGAAACGGGCGCTTTTTGACCAACTTGCAAAATTGGCCCCTGCGAATGCTATTTTCGCGTCTTGCACCTCGACAGTGCCACTTGCGCAGATCGCGCAGGGAAATCCGGCCAAAACGCGGATCGTTGGCGCGCATTTCTGGAATCCGCCGTATCTGGTGCCGCTGGTCGAGGTGATTGAGGTTGAAGGTGTCAATTCTGCTGCGATTGCGCCGGTTATGGCTGTGCTGGCGGCGGCGGGGCGACACCCTGTTCATGTGCGCAAAGACATCGCGGGTTTTATCGGGAACCGCCTGCAACACGCGTTAAAGCGCGAGGCGATTGCCTTGGTTGCCAGCGGCGTTTGCGACGCGACGGCGATTGATGACGCGGTCAAATACGGCTTTGGCAAACGCCTTGCTGTTTTAGGGCCGATGGAGGAATCGGACTTGATTGGCTTGGACCTTACACTTGCCGCCCACGAACACCTTATGCCTGTGCCTGTGCCTGACGCCGCCGCCGCGTCACACGCAGTGTTGCGATCAAAGGTTGCAGCGGGCGATTTGGGCATGAAAGCGGGTCGTGGTTTTCGCGATTGGACAGATGAAACGGCAGGAGACGTGCGGCGTCGGCTGGCTGATTTTCTGGGCGATGAAGCCAAAAATATTGCGCAATTAGAAAGGAATACAAAATGAAGGTGACACGCATTGCTGATGCAAAGCCTTATGACGCAAAAGGCCATTTCGGCATGGTCGGGCTGCGGCTTCAGGGCGCGGAAGCAGGGGTTTGCAACTTTGCGACCATGGGGCTTTCGCATTTCTTGCCGGGTGGTGGGGCACAGTCTTCGGCATCGCCGATTGAAAAGCTGTATTTTGTCGTTTCAGGTGAAGTTTGCATCATAACCCAAGACGGAGAGACCATTCTGGGCGCCGGTGACAGTTGTTATCTCGCGTCTGGAGAAGAGCGCTCGATAATCAACAAAACCAACGCGCCTGCGTCAATGCTGGTGCTGTTGCCTGCGACTTAACCAAACCTTGAGGGAGGAAAACGAAATGACAAAACTGATAACAACACTTGTATTGCTTGCGGGCAGTGTATGGGGCTCGACCGCCTATTCCGCCGAGATTACATTGAAAATGGCCCATTTTCTGCCCACCGCAAACGGAATGCATAAGGATTTCCTAGAGCCATGGGCGCGCGATTTAGAGGCCTGTTCGGGTGGCAAGGTCGAGGTGCAAATCTTTCCGGCTGGTACGCAGCTTGGCAATCCGGCAAAGCTGTATGACGAAGTGCGTTCGGGCGTGGTTGATATTGCGCATGGCCTAAGCGGTGTGCCAAGCGGGCGCTTTGAACGGCTGCGCATTGCCGAGCTGCCGTTTATTTTCAGCAGTGCGGCCCAAGCATCACAAATCCTTTGGTCGATGCATGAGGCCTATTTTGACGCCGAGTTTGACGGTGTTAAGCTGCTTGCCCTTCACGGCCATAATCCCGGCGAAATCAACACAGTCAGCACGTCCGTCAAAGTACCTGATGACATGATCGGCCTGCGCATTCGTTTTCCGACCGATGCGACACGCGAAATGATCGCGGCCCTTGGTGGCACGCCCGTCGGCCTGCCGCCCGGCGCGGTGTATGAGAACGCCGAGAAAAGCGTCATCGACGGTGCTGTGTTTTCATGGGATGCGATGGACTCCTTCAAGCTTGCCGAAGTGATGAAGCACCACCTTGATGTGCGGGCCTATATTACCACCTTTTGGTTTGCGATGAACGAGCGCACCTATGCCGGTCTGCCAGACGATGTGCGCGCCTGTGTCGACAAGCTGTCGGGTGACGCGTTGGCACCCAAGTTTGGCGATTGGTGGAATGCGTGGGAAGCCGCTGGATACGAATCTGTCCAAGGCCCAGACCATGAAATTGTCACCCTGACCGATGCCGAACGGCAGGTTTGGATCGACAAGCTAACCCCGACGATCGACACCCAGCTTGACGCATTGGTCGCAAATGGCGTTGAAAACGCCCATGAAATCTATGACGCGATGAAAACCGCGGCACAGAAATAAGACAGGGCGAGGAGGCGAAGATGCGGCATTTTTTCAAAGTTTGCGATGGCATCTTCGCCGGCGCTACTGTTGTGTCATTTGTTGCGGCATGTATTGCCGTGTTGTTAACGATCACCGATATTGGCCTGCGGCTGGCATCCGGTCTGATGCGGGCGGTCACTGGCCAAGGTACAAATTGGGCGGTGAACGGGCTTGTAGATTTGACGCAACTGGCTGTCATGACCTGCGCGTCCTTTGGTATTGCTGTTGCGTTCTCGCGTTCAAACCACGTCAATATAGATTTGGTTACAACGTTCTTGCCCGCGCCTTTTCGAAACTTGCTGACGATTTTGGCGGGTGTTTTGGGGTTGGGGCTGGTGGCCGCAATTCTGTGGGCGGGGATTGGGGAGATAGAGGCGCAATTCGCATATCCAAGCCGCTCTGCCACCTTGGGAATTTCATATATTTGGTATTGGCTTGCGCTTTTGTCTGGGTTTTCATGTTCGCTTTTGGGGGCACTGTATGCGTTGCTTAAATATGTCAGCAATACATCCCTGACCGAGGATAACGCGCATGTCTGATGCGATTATCGGCCTGCTGGGGTTTGGGGCCGCCCTAATGTTGATTGCGCTGGGGGTGCCCGTTGCTGTGTCTTTGGGTCTTATTGGCGTGTTTGGATTTTGGCTGCTAAACGGCGCGATGGGGGCGGTGTTTATTCTGGCCAGTGGTCCGTTTGAGTCGATCTTTTCCTACACGCTATCGGTCATCCCGCTGTTTTTGATGATGGGGGTTTTTGCCGCAAATTGTGGATTGTCGAGTGACCTTTACCGGTCGGCGAACGTCCTCGTCGGCAGGTTCCGCGGCGGGCTTGCGATTGCAACCATTCTGGCCTGTGCGGGGTTTGGCGCGATCTGTGGGTCGTCCTTGGCAACGGTCGCAACGATTGGGCGCGTCGCGATGCCCGAAATGCGAAAGGCAGGCTATGATGATCGCCTGTCTGCAGCGTCTATCGCGGCAGGCGGGACGCTGGGGGTTCTGATTCCGCCATCGATTTTGTTAATCGTATACGGGATCCTAACCGAACAAAGCATTGGCGCCTTGTTTGGGGCGGCGCTTATTCCTGGCCTGCTTGCTGTTTTGCTTTATGTGATCGCCGTTCTGGTGCAGGTCCGCCTGATCCCTGACCTTGTCCCGCAAGGGGCGCAAATTTTACCCCAATCAAGACAGCAAAACATGCGCGATCTGTTGGCCGCTTGGCCAGCAGTGATGATTTTCGGGGTCGTGATTGGCGGCATCCAATTCGGCATATTTTCCCCGACCGAGGCCGCCTCGGTCGGCGCGTTTGGTACCGCATTGGTGGCGCTTGGTCGCAAAACCCTGACCAAAACAGCCCTGTGGAGCGGTATGCAAGAGGTCGTTAGTCTGACGGGAATGATCTTTTTTATCACGATTGGCGCGGGGCTTTTTAACTACTTTATTGAGACATCGGGCCTGCCACAGGGCTTGGTCACTTGGATCACCAATTCCGGTTTGACGCCCGGCAAGGTTATTGTCGGGATTATCGTATTTTACCTGATCTTGGGGTGCTTTATGGACTCGATGGCGATGATCTTCCTAACCATTCCATTCGTGTTTCCTGTAATCCAAACACAGGGCTTTGACCCGATCTGGTTTGGCGTTTTGGTCGTCAGCGTGGCCGAGATTGGCCTTATCACGCCGCCTATCGGGATGAACCTGTTTGTCTTGCAAGGGGTGGTAAAGGACCTTTCGGCCCGAAGCGTTATTGTGGGCATCGTGCCATTTCTGATCAGCGATATTGCGCGTATCGTGCTTCTCGTTGTGTTTCCCGCCTTGGCACTTTGGCTTCCGGGGCTTGGTAATCCATAACATACCTGCTGTACTGCATAGACGACCAGAGACCGCTGATTGAGACGCTTTACGCCGAAAGCCAAGGCTGCCGATTCCGTCTGCGCGACGCTGAAAAGGGCAGAGTTTTCGCAACAGAACCCAATAATTTCGTTGAAACGCAGTCGGGTGGCCGCGGCGCGTTTTGATGCCTCTTACGGTACGATGCTTTGAAATTCTAATTGGAATTGATCTAGCCAGCATCGCGCAGAGGGATAACCAAGAGTTATGGCGCAAGGGGGTGATTGCATTGGACAGGTTGGCCCCAATCCTAAACATTCACACAGGCGTTGGAATAGAGGTTCTGCGCGTGTTGTGGTTGTCGCGTGGCCAAATGACCAAACGCGCCAAGGCCGACCGAGACGAAAACACAGAAGATAACAGCAAGCTAAAAGGAACGATTGATGCCCTCGGCACATAACATCAAAGAAGTCGGATATGTGGATTGCGTCGGTGGGGGGCAGATCGTCGTTGTTGATGGCATTGCCTATATTGGCCATGTGAATGCACCAGATGGCACAAGCATTTATGATGTTCGCGACCCTAAAAACCCGAAAAAGCTTGCCTCGCTTGGCATGCCGCCCGGAACGCATTCGCACAAGGTACGCGTTGCCAATGATCTTATGGTTATTAACCAAGAATTGAACGACGCCGATAGCTCACCCGTGCCCGAGGGCTGGAAAGGTGGCATTGTCGTTTATGACGTCAAAGACCCGTCAAACCCGCGCGAATTGGCGCGTTGGAAAACCGAAGGAACCGGCGTTCACCGTTATGACTTTGACGGTCGCTATATCTATATGTCCAGCTCGGCCGAGGGCTATGTCAGCCCGTTTGTCATGATCATGGATTTGATTGACCCCACCAACCCAACCGAAGTTGGCCGCTGGTGGATGCCCGGCCAATGGACTGCCGGGGGTGAGGTGCCGAACTTTGAGCGGACGCAGCACCGTTGCCACCACCCGCTGCGCCTTGGGAACCGGCTGTATGTCAGCTATTGGAAGGGCGGTTTTGTCATTCTTGATATTGAAGACATGACCAAGCCAACGCTGGTTTCTGGTCTGAATTGGGTTCCGCCATTCGCCTGCCCGATCCATACCGCGTTGCCGATTCCGTTTGATATTAACGGGCGTAAGTATCTTTTGGTCGGGGATGAAGATGTCGATCGGGCACCCGATGCCCCCGCGGCATTCATGTGGATGATCGATATCACCGATGAAAAGCACCCAATCCCTGTTTCTACATACCAGATTCCCGAACTGGCTGGCGCGGTTGTGCCGATGTGTAGCGGGCTGCATCAGCCGTCTGAAAAATTCCACGGCACCGAGATTCCGATGGCTTGGTTTTCAAACGGCCTGCGCGTCATCGACATCAAAGATCCACACCGGCCGGTCGAAGTTGCGCATTACATTCCCGATCTGCCCGAAGGCTCGAAGCGGGTTTCAAGCAATGATGTGACGGTCGACGATGACGGTTTGATCTACCTGCTGGATCGGCATCGGGGGCTGCACATTCTGCAACGGGTTTAAAATCACAACACCGTCACGGCTAAAACCAAAGTCAAAGGCCGTGATGGATTGAAAAAACTGTAATACTTCTGGGAGGAAAACATGACAGTCAGCAAGAGTAACTTTATGCGCAGGGCCGCCGTAGCTGTAGCCCTGATTGCAACCGCCAACATGGCAAACGCGACTGATTTGGTGCGCGTGATGAAAGTTGTGCCGCAGGCGTTTCAATTAACGGTTGTGGATGTGGGCGTCGAAAAAGGCATCTTTGCCAAATACGATCTGGAGCTGGATATCACCGGTTCCAGCGGTGGCGCCAAGTTGCAGCAATCTTTGGCGGCCGATGCGGCTGATATCGGGTTAGGGACAGGCCCCGAACTGGGCTTTATCGCCAAAGGCGCGCCGTCAATTGCGGTTGCCGCCACGCATGGTGCGCCGCTTAACCTTGGGATCGTGGTGTCAGCGGATTCCAAGTTCTTTCCATCCGACAAAACGATTGATGATATGAAGGGCGCCAAAGTCGGCGTTGCCACGCCGTCTTCGCAAACCTTTTATCTGGTGCGCCGGATTTCGATTGAAAAAGGTTGGGGCCCCGAAGGCATGATCCCGGTTCCGCTGGGCAGCGTTTCGGCGCAGATGGCTGCGATGAAGACCGGAAACATCGACGCTATGATGAACTCGACCGATATTGGCTATGGGATGGAAGCGCGGGGTGCAGGCCGTACCATTGTTAAGGCTGGCGATTATCTGGCTGATTACCACGCCCATATCATCTATGCGTCCAACAAATTCCGCGCCGCGCACCCAGACGTGCTGCGCCGCTTTCTGGCCGCCTATTTTGAAACGGTGGCCCTGATTAAGGCTGATAAAAGCATCATGGTCAAAACCGGTGCCCGCGTTTTGGAAATGCCGGAAGCTATCCTGAACCGTGCCTATGACGAACAAGTCGCGATGATTAAGGATGACGGCAAGTTTGACGATGCCGCGATGGCCGAGATCGCGCAGGGCCTTGTTGATACCCAGATCATGGACAGCATCCCCGATATGAAGACGCTCTACACCGAAGAATATCTACCGAAGTAACCGGTGTAGGCACTTTAGACACCTAAAGCAGGCGTTGGCGGCAGCTTGTCGGCATTGTGAAATATGAACGAAACGGTAAAGAAACCCATGACAACCGCCAATTCCACGCCTGCAATAGAGGCGATCAATCTAACCCAATATTACGGTGATGCGGCAAGCGAGAACCGCGTCACCGCGCTTGATAATGTGTCGATTACGGCCGAGCGCGGCGAATTGCTGTGCCTGATCGGCCCCAGCGGCTGCGGTAAAAGCACGCTTTTGAACATTATGGGCGGCTTGGCTATGCCCAAATCGGGGCAGCTCTTGGTTAATGGTAAACCGATTACAGGCCCAAAACCCGATGATATCGCCTTTGTGTTTCAGGAAAGCCCTTTGTTTCCGTGGAGCACGATTGTTGAAAATATCAAGGTCGGGCTAGAGTTTCGGGGCGTCCCAAAAGAAGAACGCGACGGCCGCGCGTGGTCTGCGCTAGAGGCCGTGGGGCTAAAGCCTTTTGGCAACCACTTCCCCGGCCAGATATCGGGCGGGATGAAGCAGCGCGCCCAATTGGCCCGCGCGCTAAGTTTGAACACCGACATTATCTTGATGGATGAACCCTTTGGTGCCCTGGATGAACAAACCCGCATGGTATTGGGCGAGGACCTATCGGTCATGCTGTCCAAAACCGAAAAGACCATCGTTTTCGTGACGCACAGCCTTGTTGAGGCGGTGTTCTTGGCTGATCGCGTGGCGATTATGACATCGCTTCCGGGCCAGATCAAAGAGATCATTGAGATTGATGAACCGCATCCACGCAACCCCGATTTCATCATGTCGGACAAGTTTAACAAGCTGCGCAATCATCTTTATGCCCTGCTGCATGACGAGATACGCAAAGCGGTTGAGAGAGAAAGCGCACTCAGCGCGAAGCGGACGTGATGGCATGACACAGGGCATCAAAGTACGGCTGTATCAGCTCACATTTTTCGGCGTCATCCTGTTGGCGTGGGCCATCGTTACCGAAACCGGCTATATCAGCCGCCTTTTCTTGCCAACCTTGCCCGATTTGGGGCGCAAATTCATCTCGCTCTTGTCCTCGGGCGATTGGGTCAAGCCATTAACGCTGACGCTGTATGAGGTGGGCTGTGCCTATGCGATTGGCGCAATCACCGGTATCCTTGTTGGTTTTCTGGTCAGCCGCACCCGTTTTGCCACCCGGGTGTTTGAGCCATTGTTTTCGTCGCTTTTCGCGGTGCCGCTGATCATTCTATACCCGCTGGCGATGCTGTTTTTCGGGTTAGAGGCAGGGTCAAAAATCGCGCTGGGCAGCATTATCAGCTTTTTCCCGATCGTGCTGAGTACGATCAACGGCTTTGGAAATGTAAATCCGATCTATCTGCGGGCGGCCAGCTCGATGGGGGCATCGGGGTTTACGCTGGTGCGGCGGGTTTTGGTGCCGGCGGCGTTTCCGGTGATTCTGACTGGCTTGCGCATCGGGTTTATCATTTGCTTTTTGTCGATCATCGGTGGTGAGACGCTGGGGTCGCTTGACGGGCTTGGCCACCAAATCGTCTTTAACGCCGAGTCGATGGATACAACCGGGATGTTTGCCTGGATCATCTTTATTGTCCTAATCGCGCTGGCCCTGAACTTTGTCGTGCAACGGCTTGAGAAACAGGGAGAGCATTACAAATGAGCGCCCAGACCATGCAAACAACAGGTGCCAAAGGCCTGTTTAAAACACCCGCCAAGGCGCGTTTGGCTGTCATTGCGACAGGCATCGCGGTCTGGGAAATCGGGGCGCATATGTACGGTGACGACGATTTCTTGCCCACCGCTTCGCGAACCGCGCTTGCGGTCGTTGAGCTTTTGCAACGTCCCACAATCTGGAGCGCGCTTGGCTATATGGCTGGGGCGTTGTTGGTCGGGTTCGCCATCGCGATGGTGTTTGGCACTGTGCTTGGCATGATTATTGGCCGTAACAGAACCGCCTATTTAACCTTCTTCCCTATCATCGTGCTGCTTTACACGATTCCGCAGGTGACGCTGTTGCCATTGTTCGTACTTGCGTTTGGGGTCGGGACCGAGGTTAAAATCGTTTATGGCCTAACGCACGGGTTCTTTCCCATCGTTGTTTGCGTGATCGCGGGGGCGCAAAACATCAATCCGGTGCTTCTTACGGCGGCGCATTCTATGGGCGCTTCGCGCAGGCAGATCTTTCAGCGAATCGTTTTTCCGTTCATCGTGCCCAGCCTGTTTACGGGAATGCGGCTTGGCATGTCTGCGGTCTTGATCGGTGTTATTTTGGCCGAGCTTTATGCAAGCCAGCGCGGGGTTGGCTATTACATCCGCCACTATTCCGAGACGTTTGAGAGCCATAACCTCTTTGCGCTGGTTCTGTTGGTTTCGGTGACGGGTATTGTGATGAACGAAATCCTAAGGCGCGCCGAGCGGCATTTTTCGCGGTGGAGATTATAGTCCGTAGCCGAGCCTAATTTAGCTGTTGGGGCGGGCCACAGCCGCTGTTTTATGCCTATGCAGGCCGTTTTACGGGGCGTCTCTGTGTCGGGGCGGTTCCTGTGCAGGGCGCCTTCAGCCTAGGCGTGTTGATTTTGTCAAAATTGATCGGTACTTTTGCAAAATTAGTAATAATATCGATTATATATTGCATTTTAAATTAATATGGCCATTGTTGGCTTTATCTGCAGAAAGACGATGCGCCCAAGTGCGGAGGAGACCAGCTTAGGTAAGCATGTCAGCAGAAAGCAACCGGAGGCTGTACAGCAGCCTTGAGCGCGGAGGAGAGAAAATGAAAAACATTATTTTTGGGACTATTCTTGCCATTGGCGGGGCGGCATTTATGCCCAGCGTCACATACGCCCACCACGGTGTGAACGGTCAATTCGACCTGTCAAAAACGCTAGAAAAAACGGGAACAGTGACGAGCGTGAAGTTCGTTAACCCACATTCCTACGTCTACTTTGACGTTAAGAATGAAGCCGGCGCAACAGAGGGATGGCGCTGCGAACTGCGCTCTGGCAGCCTTTTGCGGCGCAAAGGCTGGACTGTTGACATGTTTGCCGAGGGCACCGAGATTAAGATCTTCGGCAGCCCTGCGCGCGAAGAGCCAACGACCTGCTATACCGAAACAATTACGTTCGCCGACGGAAAAGTCCTGGCACGCTATGGCAGCGTTGAAGCGGATGGAAGCTTCAACAATGAAAAAGATGCTGCGGCCGCTGCCGAGGCACCTGCAAAGCCTGAGGCCGTTGTCGCTGGGGCCGATTTGTCCGGTGAATGGGGCGAACCTGTCGCAAGTGGCCCTCCTTTGGCTTACGCTGGCCCCGGCCCAGACTATGACCTGACGCTTGCGGCAGTAGAGGCAGGGGATGACTGGACGCCGGAAGATAACCCACGCTTCCAGTGCAAGCCGACGAACATCATCCTCGACTACCGTTTCGATCAGATGGTTAACAAGATTGAACAATCGGCCGATGAGATCAAACTCACCTACGGGTTTATGGATCTTGAGCGTACAATCCACCTTGGCGGGACCTTCCCCGATAAGATTGAGCCAAGCCTAGCAGGGTATTCGGTTGGCGCATGGAACGGCGACAAGCTTGAAGTAAAGACCAAGGGCTTTGAGAAAGGTTTCCTTGAAGTCATCGGCGGCCGTTCGACCCGTTCGGTTCCGCATAGTGACCAAATGGAGGTCACAGAAGTGTTTTACATCGACGGCGCTGGCGAGCTGGTGCGTGAATACACGATCACCGACCCGACTTATCTGGCAACGCCTTATGTGCATTTGGACAAATCGGTACGCCAAAATGGTCAGTACCTACCGTTCCAATGTGATGATCTGACGGTCGAGAAAAAGTAAATCTGTACAAAGTAAGACGTTTCGGGCGCGACACTTTGCGCGCCCGAAACGGGTTGAAATAGTTCAGACAGCTCCTGCCAAGTAAACCCTCTCTTGCACGCGACCTAACAGATTCAGGCCGGGCACTTGGGAATACGGCCGCCCGCGTCGCTAACTTTTGAGGTCATGATGCACGAATTTTTCCTTATGCTAGAAAACACAAGCCTCGGCCTACTGGTCTCGAGTACGATCTGGGGCTATCCAATCTTCCTCTCATTCCACGCAATTGGCATGGGCATCGTTGTGGGCATTTCCGTTATGTTTGCGCTGCGCGTGATGGGGGTTGCTTATGCGGTGCCCGTCTCGGCGATTGCGCCGTATTGGCGGCTCGCGATTGCGGGCTTTATTGTCAACCTGCTGTCGGGCACGGCGCTATTTTTTGGCAGCGCATCAACGCTGGCCGAGAACTGGGCCTTTTTGTCCAAGATCGGGATGCTGATTGTCTCACTCTTCCTGACATATCAAATGGTTCGGGTCTGCATCCACGGCACGGGTGAGGTGACCCGCGGGCATGTGATCCTCGCCTCAACCGCTTTGGCAAGTTGGGTTCTTACTGTCATCTTCGGCCGCCTTATCGGCTATATTTTTTAGGAGGAAAGTCCAATGCAACAAGCGCTTATTGACTTCCTAAGCTCTACGGCAATCCACGCCTATATCCAGAACCACGCTTGGGTTTGGCCGACCATGGAGATGCTGCATTTTGCCGGCCTGTGCATGCTGATTGGGTCATTGCTGATTATCGATCTGAGTGTGATCGGTTTTGCTCGCGATATCCCACTGAAAATCGTCGACAAATTTATCATCGTTACGTTGATGGGCTTTGCTGTGAACGCCATTACGGGAACGCTGTTTTTTATTGGTGATCCAGGCCGTTATGCGGTCAATATTGCCTTTCGGATGAAGATCGTGTTTATCGTGATCGCCGGTCTGAACGCGCTGTATTTCACCTTTAGGGTGCGACCCCAGATCGAGGCGGGCGCCAACAACTTTTCAGAACTTGGGCTAAATGCGCGGTTGTCGACAGCCTTATCGCTGACTCTTTGGATTAGCATCATCGTGTTGGGCCGCTTTATTCCCTACGTGGAAGATTTGTAAACGATGCTTCGCGGCCCTGTCTTCACGCTTATTGTGATCATGGCCGCAGGTGCGGCTTGGGGGCACGGTGTGACGGGGGGCGACCAAGCCTACATGATTGCAAGCCAAGGCATCCACCCGTTTCCTTTCATGTACTTGGGTGCCAAGCATATGGTCACCGGTTACGATCATTTGCTCTATCTGGCAGGCGTTATCTTTTTTCTGCGGCACATCGGTGATGTTGCCAAGTTTGTCAGCCTGTTTGCGGTCGGCCATTCGATAACCTTGCTGTATGGGGTTCTCTCGGGCACCCAAGTCAATGTGTATCTGGTCGACGCGATTATCGGGCTTTCGATTTGCTACAAGGCGTTGGAAAACCTGACTGTGATCCGTTGGCTGGATGCGCGGATTGCTGTTTTTGGTTTTGGGCTGATCCACGGCTTTGGCCTGTCGTCCAAATTGCAAGATTTGGCGCTGCCCTCTGACGGTTTGGTCGGCAATATGATCTTTTTCAATATCGGGGTTGAGATTGGGCAAGTGATTGCTTTGGTTGCTTTATTTTCCCTGTCTACGTCGATGCGTGGCCTTAGGTTCTATGATGGCATTGCGCAATATATCAATATTGGCCTGTTCGGTGCCGGGCTTGTTTTGTTCGGGTATCAGTTGACCGGCTTTTTCATTACTTGGAGGTAAATATGGAAGATTCAACAAAGAACCCACGCCGCCTTGGCCTCAAACTTGCAGGGGCGGCGGTTGGCGCCGGTGCGCTGCTTACGTTTTTTGTCCTTCCTGCCGAATATGGAATCGATCCGACAGGTGGTGGTCGGGCGATGGGCATTACCGCCCTTTCGGGACTTGTCTCTCCGGCGGCGGCGGCAGATTTTGGCCAAAATCTGTCCTTTAATATCGAGAAATATGACCTTGATGCCGCCGTGCTTAACCAGTCAATTCGGGGTCTGTTGAACCTGCAAGATGCGCCGTTCAAGTCAGAAACCATCACAATTGATATCGAGGATTTGGGCGAGGTCGAGCACAAATTCATTATGAAGCAGGATGAGACGCTGCTGTATTCGTGGCGTGTTCTGAACGCAACGGGGCAGGGGGTTTACTACGACTTTCACGGTCACCCATCCAGTGCTGACGCCCCCAGCTATCCCGCTGGGTTTGAACAGGCCTATAGCAAAGGTGAGGGCGTGGGCCAAAGCGGCGCGTTTACAGCGCCATTTCCGGGCTATCACGGCTTCTACTTTATGAACCTTGAAGAAGGCCCAATTCAGATTGAGCTGACGATCAGCGGTTTCTTTGAGGAGCATAAAGAAATGTACCGCGCCGTGGATGGGCAGGTCATAACCAAAGTCGCCTTTTAAGTTAGCTCGCGGCCTTTTGAACGAGGGGTTAGCCCCGTGGCTTGCGTATGAACGACACCAGACCAAGCAGCGCAAGCCACGCAGCACCAAGGCCTAGCACAGTTTGAATGATGTCATAAAGCCTGCCACCTAACTGCGATGTGTGCAGCGCTGCCAACAGATTGTAGGTGCGTTCGCCAGCCGGCAGTTGGGTGGCATCAATGCGTATATCCATATAACCGTCGGGCACCGTAATCTGCACGCTGCTGTTGCCTGCATCGGCCCATTCGCCCGTGGTGCGGATGTGGATAACGCGCTCATTGCCGCCGATCGGCCAAGTGAGTGCCGTGATTTGTGCATCGGGAAAGACGGCCAATGTACGGGCGATGGCACGGCCCCACGTCGATTCTGCATTGCCCTCTAAATCATCGACCCCGTCTCCGAATGTCTCGCCATAGTGCGCAGGGTTATGGAACCAAAGCAGCGCGTTGCGCGAGATGGTGGGAAAGGTCAGGAAAACCCCAGATAGAATAAGGATGAACAGCGGCGCGGCCAGCACAATCCCGCTGTTGCGATGCGATGTCAGCATATGCATACGTCCGGTGCCCCGCAGGCGAAACCCTTGTCGCCACGCGCGCCGTGCGGGCCAAAAGGCTAGCACACCAAAAAGGATGCTAACCAAGGCTGCAATGCCAATGAAACCCGACAGATAAAGACCGCGCGTGCCACTTAAAAACCGGTGGTGAAGATCCAGAAGCCAGTCTTCGATCCGTACGTTCGGCAACCAGACCTCCAAAACAGCGCCATCGGCATTTAGATAAGCTGCGCGACCGTCGCGCAACGACAATCGCATCAGATTTGTGCGCTCGTTTATACGACCCAGAATGATATTCTCGTCACCAAATGCCGCTTCGGCAGCCAGCGCAAGCTGGGTCACGGAATTAGCATCAAAGTGATGTTCGGGTTGCGGAAAGACCAACCGCAGATAGCTGTCTTTCCAGATGAGAGCTGTGCCTGACAAAGCTATTATTAGTAGAAATGACGCCAAAACCGCACCGATCCAGCGGTGAATGTGGCGCGCGGTTCGCAGGTTCAGCGCTGGCTTCATTTTGCCCCCAAGTGGATTGCGGTTGCGGTCATATTCGCCGCTCGTGTGAACCTCGGCCGGTCAGCACACGCCTTTTGCGGCCAAACCGGCCTGCGCTATGGCACCCGCACCGTGATAATTTTTTTGATGTTATTTGCTGTTCTCAGCAAGGCAGCTTCGACCAGACTTTTGCTCTGCGCATAACGGGTGGACGGCACAGGAACAGAAATCGCATGCAGGTCACCCGACCAGTCCCGAAAGGCAAGGCCGATGGCCGAAATGCCCGGCGTATGATTGTTCAGGTCATAGGCAAGGCCTGTTTGGCGAATGGTGGCAAGCTCTTCCAGCAAAGCGTCTAAGTCGCCGTCAATGCTGTTACGTTCCCATTCGTTTAGAATAAGTTTGGTAGCCTCTTCGATCGGCAATTGCGCAAGACAGGCGCGGCCATTCGCGCTTGAGGTGAGGGGAAAAACCTCACCCACGGATGAAACCGTGCGCAAACGATGCGTGCCGGGAACCTGATCCAGAAAGATCATCCCGGCACCGCGCAAGACGGAAAGGTCGGATGTTTCGCCGGTTTTTTGCGTAAGCTCGGTCAGAAGCAGCCTGCAATGTTCAACGATGTTGTATTGCGCAGCTTCGGCGAGCGCGTGCAGCTCTGGCCCCAAGCGCAGGCCGCCGCCGTTTGAATCGCTGATAACCAACTGTTCTTCTTGCAAGGCCGCGACGATTCGTTGCACGGTAGACCGAGCCAAGCCAACACGCTCGGCAATCTGGCCAAGGCTCATTCCGGTTTGCGTTTCGCGCAGCGCCCGCAAAATCGATGCGGCCCGCGCGATAACCTGAATGCCACCACGCTCTGATTTATCTTTAATGTCAGCCATTTTCATCTTTTGTTTAATTGGACGTGTAGGACATAGCCAGAAGCATAGAGTATTCATAAAAAACCGCAATGCGGTACAGTTGTATCATAATTAAAAAAATTATTGACCACCATGTGGTGCATGTGTACCTTCATGCGGAACAGGTGGAGGACCCCTGACAGTTTTAAATCAGCAAACATCGGTGCGCCGGTGAACGGAGGAGGTTTGTCAAAATGGTAGTTGTTCGTGGGATTGAGTTTCAAGGAAACCTTGATAACGATATGGGGTTGGAGTTTTACAACCTGAGCCACCGCTTCGGGTTTCAAAACCCGAACTGGCCCTATTTTCAGGATACAAAGATCGAGCGTATCCACTACATGGCCAAATCTGGCGTTCTAAGCCAGCGCATCACCACCACGATGCACGCCACCACCCACATCGACGCGCCAGCGCACGTTGTTCAGGGCACGCCGTTCATTGACGAAGTGCCGCTGCCGCATTTCTTTGGCACAGGGATCGTTGTGTCCTTGCCGAAAAAGAAGTGGGAGCCGATCACAGGTGAAGACCTTGAAAAGGCCTGCGGTCATGTGATCCGCAAGGGCGACGTGCTGATCATCAACACCGGCTGGCACCATGACTATGAAGACGGTGATTACTTTGCCTATTGCCCCGGCTTTGTGGCCTCGGCTGGCGAATGGATGGTCAAAAAGGGCGTCAAGGTTGTGGGCCACGATACCCAAGCCAACGACCACCCGTTGGCCACCGCGATCGGCCCACAGCGCAACGGCCCGCTGCTGCCGCATTTGGAAAAAGAGTATAAGGAATGGTCCGGTGGCAATGACTGGAAAGACGACTTCCCAGATTGGGAGCCGGTTCACCAGATCTTGTTCAAGGCCGGTATTCTGGGCATCGAAAACGTGGGCGGCGATCTGGATGCTGTCACTGGAAAACGTTGCACATTCGCGTTCTTCCCTTGGAACTGGGACCGCGGCGACGGCTGTATCATCCGCCTTGTTGCGATGATCGACAAAAGCCAGAACTTCCGCATCGACGACGGCGCCGAGTTTTAAGGCAACCACCTCCTAAAACAGAGGCGCGCGGCAAGATCGCGCGCCAACACCGCATATTCCTGGGGAGGAGTCTATGCACATCAAGCGTTTCCAAGACGCGCAGCCCTATGTTGCGCCCAATCATTTCGGTTGCCACGGCCTGCGCCTGCAAGGGTTTGAGGAGAACGGCCCGAAAAATCAGTGGATTGGTTTCAGCCAATTCCTGCCAGATGGTGGCGCAGGGCCAGACGCAACCCCGTTTGAAAAAGTCTATGTCGTGCTGGAAGGCGAAATGACCGTCATTATCGACGGGGTCGAGACCGTTTTGCACCGCTATGACAGCTGCACCATCCCAGCGCATGAGGTGCGCAAGCTGGAAAACCGCAGCAACGACACCTGCAAAATGCTCGTCGTGATCCCATACCCACCGGAGCCAAAGCCATGACCCTTTCCAACCCGCTGTCTATGTTTGAAGTCTCGGGCCAAACGGCCCTGATCACAGGGGCCTCTGGTGCCTTTGGCATGGTTGCCGCGCGGATTTTGGCGGGGGCTGGCTGCAAGCTGGTCTTGGCTGCGGGTAACCAAGAAGCACTCGACGGCATTGTAGATGAGTGCCGCGCGCTGGGGGCCGAGGTCACGGCCGTAAATGCGCGTCCCTCGGATGAAGCCGCCTGTGATGCGATGGTCGCCGCTGCCGTGCAGGCCTATGGCGGGCTGGATATTCTGGTGGTTGCCTCGGGCATGAACAAGGTCGCCCTTATCAACGATATGGCGCCCAAAACCTTTACCGATGTGATGGATGCCAATGTCACGCAAAGCTGGCTTTTGGCTCGTGCGGCGGCAGGGCAAATGAAGGCCCAAGTGGCCGCAGGCACGCATACTGGCGGCAAAATCGTGCTGGTTTCTTCGGCGCGGGGGCTGCTGGGGCATCCGGCGGGGTACACCGCCTATTGCGCGTCCAAAGCGGCGACCGATGGCATGGTTAAAGCGCTGGGATGTGAGCTGGGGCCAACCGGCATTACCGTCAACGCGATTGCGCCGACGGTATTCCGCTCGCCACTAACAGCGTGGATGTTTGAGGATAACGAAAAGGCCAATGCGGTGCGTGCGGGTTTCCTTGCCCGCGTGCCAAAGGGCCGTTTGGGCGAGCCAGAGGACCTTGCAGGGCCGCTGTTGTTCCTCGCGTCCAAGGCGTCTGATTTTTACACCGGGCATATTCTGTATGCCGACGGCGGCTATACGGCGGGATAAAGCAAATGACTGCGAAAAACAGACAGATCGCCGTAATCGGCGCAGGGCTTATGGGCCACGGCATCGCGCTTACATTGGCGCGGGCGGGGCAATATGTGGCCATCACCGACCCCTTTGCCGATGCACGGGCCACCGTTTCGGGGCGCATCCGTGATAGCATGGTTGCCATGGGCATCGGCGAGGCCGAAATCGCCCGCGCCCTGAAAAAGATTGAGATTTTCGACACTACCGCAGGCGCTGTTGCCAAGGCCGAAGTGGTGTTTGAAGCCGCGCCCGAAAAGCTGGACCTCAAGCGCAAGATATTCGCCGAGATTGAAGCCCACGCGCCCGACACCTGCATCTTGGCGTCGAACACCTCGGTCATGCCGATCACCCAGATCATGGGCGATTTGCGCCTGAAATCCCGTGCGCTTGGCACCCATTGGTGGAACCCGCCGCATCTTATCCCGCTGGTCGAGGTGGTGAAAACGGAATGGACTGACGCCGCCGTGGCCGATGATATGATGGACCTGCTGGATGACGCGGGCAAAACGCCGGTTTTGGTGGCCAAGGACGTGCCCGGCTTTATCGGCAACCGCTTGCAGCATGCGCTGTGGCGCGAGGCGATCAGCCTTGTAGAAAACGGAATTTGCGACGCTGAATCGGTGGATACGGTGATCAAAGCCAGCTTTGGCCGCAGGCTTTCGGTGCTGGGGCCATTGGAAAATGCCGATTTGGTCGGCACTGATCTGACGCTCGATATCCACGAAAACGTGCTGTTTGACTTGGAAAGCCGCAAGGGCCCTTCGCCCTATTTGCAAAAGCTGGTCGCCGAAGGGCGGCTTGGTATGAAATCGGGCGAAGGCTTTCGCAAATGGACCAAGCCCGAGGCCGATGCTGTGCGCGCCCGCGTGGCGCGGCATCTGAAACGGCTCGACGGCATTTTGATTGATTGAAACTCGCCTGGCAGGGAGGCTGGGCTTTAGGGAGGATACCATGACTTTTTCGAAAAATTCGACATCTCGGCGTGGGTTTATGATGGCAGGGGCAGCAACCCTTGCCGCACCCGCCATTTTGCGGTCCACCCGCGCGTATGGTGCGACGCCAACGATCAAAATTGGTCTTGTCGGCCCGCGCACCGGCCCGCTTGCCAGCTTTACCGAGGCGGATGACTATGTGCTGGACGCGATCACCAAATCCTTTGCCGGCGGGATTGAAAACAACGGCAAGACTTGGAACATCGAGATCATTTCCAAAGACAGCCAGTCCAACCCCAACCGTGCCGCCGAAGTCGCTGCCGACCTGATCCTAAGCGATGAGGTCGATATTATCCTTGCGGCCTCGACCCCAGACACGGTCAATCCCGTTGCCGATCAGGCCGAGATTAACGAGATCCCTTGCATCACCACCGACTGCCCATGGCAGCCTTATTTCTTTGGCCGCAATGGCGTGCCGGGCCAAGGTTTCCAATCGACCTACCATTTCTTTTGGGGGCTAGAGGATGTCATCGGTGCCTTCCTTGATATGTGGAGCAATACCGGCGTTGCGAAAAACGTGGGCGGTTTGTTCCCCAATGATGCCGATGGCAATGCGTGGGGCGATGCCGAAAACGGCCTGCCAAAACCGTTTGCCGCGGCTGGATATGGGCTAACCGATCCGGGCCGTTATCAGCCGCTTTCGGATGACTTTTCCAACCAGATCGCGGCGTTCAAAGCGGCCGGGTGTGAGATTGTCACCGGCAACATGATCCCACCAGATTTCGCAACCTTCTGGGCACAATGCGCACAGCAGGGCTTCTCGCCGAAAATCGTGACCATCGGCAAGGCGTTGCTGTTTCCTTCGGTGATTGAGTCGCTCGGCGCGCGTGGCGATGGGCTTAGCTCGGAAGTGTGGTGGTCGCCGCACCACCCGTTCGCTTCGTCACTGACAGGCGCCAGCGCGCATGATCTGGCGATGGGCTATACTGCTGCCACAGGTCGCCCTTGGACGCAACCTATTGGCTTTAAACATGCTTTGTTCGAAGTGGTCGCAGATGTGATCAAACGGTCTGAGGACCTTGAGGATGCGTCTTCTATCACTAAGGCCATCGCCAGCACCAAGCTGGACACGATTGTGGGCGCTATTGATTGGTCAAACGGCCCGATCAACAACGTCACCAAAACGCCGCTGGTTGCTGGGCAATGGCAGCGCGAAGGCGATGCGTTCGACCTTAAAATCGTCGCAAACGCCGCCGCGCCGAACATTCCGAAAACCGGCGAAATGAAACTGCTCTAATCCGGCGCGGGCGGCGTATACCTGCGCTGCCCCCCACCACTTATCTAAAGGGGCCGATGTGACCGCGTTTTTGCAGCTTGAAAGTTTGACCAAATCCTTTGGCGCCGTCACGGTCGCCGATGCGCTCAGCTATGAGCTGCAAAAGGGGGAGGCGTTGGGAATAATCGGGCCAAACGGCGCGGGTAAAACCTCAATGTTCAACCTGATCACGGGCACTTTGCAGCCCAATTCGGGCAGCGTGATCTTTGACGGTCGTGATGTGACGCGGATGAACGCGGCCGGCCGCTGCCGTGCGGGCATGGCGCGCAGCTTTCAGGTGCCGCAGCCGTTTTCCGGCATGACGGTGTTTGAAAATGCAATGATCGCGGCCACCCAAGCCGCCGGTTTGCATGGTCGCGCCGCCGAGACTTTGTGCCTTGAGGTGCTGGAACAAACGCAGATGATCGGCAAGGCCAACACGCTGGCGGGTGGGCTGACGTTGCTAGAACGCAAACGGCTGGAACTGACCCGCGCGCTGTGCGCCAAGCCCAAGCTGTTGATGTTAGACGAAATTGCAGGTGGACTGACCGAAGGCGAATGCCGGTCACTTGTGCAAACCATCAAGGATATTCACGCATCTGGCGTGTCGATCATTTGGATCGAACATGTGGTGCATGCGTTGTTGGCCGTGGTTGACCGTTTGATCGTGATCGACTTTGGCAAAAAGATTGCCGAGGGCGAACCGCAGGCGATTATGGCCAGCCCCGAAGTGCAAGAAATCTATCTGGGGATTGAAGCAGATGCCTGAGCCTATGTTGCAGATCACGGGGCTAAACGCCCATTACCGCGATTTCCAGGCGCTCTATGGCGTTGGAATGCAGGTCCATGCGGGCGAGGTTTTGGCGATTATCGGCGCCAATGGCGCAGGCAAAACCACGTTGATGCGGTCTATTTCGGGCTTGCTACCCAATGGTGCGGGCCAAATCAGCTATAAGGGCCAAGATATTAGCACCTTGCGCGCCGATCAGATCGCGGCTTTGGGCATCGCATTGGTGCCCGAGGGGCGGCAGCTGTTCCGCTCTCTTTCCGTTGAGGAAAACCTGATTATCGGCGGGCAAATCGGGCGCAAAGGCCCGTGGAACTTGGCCAGCGTTTTTAAGTTGTTCCCGATACTTGAGGAACGCCGCGCCGTGCCTGCAACTTCGCTTTCGGGTGGGCAACAGCAGATGGTCGCGATTGGCCGCGCGTTGATGGCCAACCCCGAAATGATCTTGTTTGACGAAATCAGCCTCGGCCTTGCGCCCATCATCATCAAAGACATTTACGCAGCCCTGCCGGGCATTATCGGCGAAGGCATGAGCGCGCTGATCGTCGAGCAAGACATCAGCAAAGCATTGGCCGTTTCCAGCCGCGTTTACTGTTTGCAAGAGGGCCGCGTGTCTTTGGAAGGTGCCTCGCGCACTGTGTCGCGCAGCGATATTTCGCGCGCCTATTTCGGGGTAGAATAAGCATGGAATGGACCAATGCAGTGGTGCAAGGCACTTTGCTGGGCGGGCTTTATGCGTTGTTTGCTGCCGGATTATCGTTGATTTTCGGGGTGATGCGGTTGGTCAACATCGCGCATGGCGATTTGATCGTGATGGCGGCCTATCTGGGGCTGACGGTGGTCACAATGCTGGGCCTGCACCCGTTGCTGGCGCTGGTGATCGTGGTGCCAGTGATGGCCGTGTTTGGCTATGTGCTGCAGCGTGCCGTGCTGAACCGAACGCTGGGCGATGATCTGTTGCCGCCGTTGTTGGTCAGCTTTGGCCTGTCGGTGATTTTGCAAAACGGGCTGTTGGAAATCTATACCGCCGACCCGCAAAAGATTAATGCAGGCGTGCTGGAAACGGCAAGCGTGCAGGTTGGTGGTTTGTCGCTGGGCGTGTTGCCGCTGTTAACCTTTGGTATCGCTGTCGCGGTGATTTGGGGCCTGCAATGGGTGTTTTACCACACCGCCCTTGGCCGCGCGTTTCGGGCAGTTTCCGATAACCCCGATATCGCGCAGCTTATGGGCCTGAACCGCCGCCACATCTTTGGCTTGGCGATGGCGCTGGCGCTGGCTGTAACGGCAGTGGCAGGGGTTTTGTTGGGCATCCGCACCAGCTTTGACCCATCCATCGGCGGTGGTCGCCTGATTTTCGGGTTTGAAGCGGTTATTATTGGCGGGCTGGGCAACCTGTGGGGCACCTTGGCGGGCGGCGTGATTTTGGGCGTGGCCCAAACATTGGGTGCCAAGATCGACCCGGGCTGGCAACTGCTTGCCGGTCACATCGCCTTTCTGGTCATTCTGGCCGTTCGCCCTAATGGTCTGTTCCCAAGGATATCAGCATGAACGCGCTTTATCACGTCACACGGTCCTCAAAAGCTGCGCAAATGGCTGCTATTTTCGGCGCGATTGGCCTTATTTTCCTGATTGCAGCGCCTTGGTGGGCAGGCAGCGCGATGATGCGGCTGTTGGGAGAAATCTTTCTTTACCTCGCGCTGGCAAGCCTTTGGAATTTGATGGCTGGTTATGCAGGGTTGGTCTCGGTCGGGCAGCAGGCCTTTGTTGGGTTTGGCGGGTATATGCTGTTTGCGATGACCATTGCGGGCGGGCTGTCGCCATTCGCAGCCATTGGTGTGGCGGGTGTTTTGGGTGGGCTGATCGCGGTGCCGGTCGCGCTGCTTATTTTCCGCCTGCGCGGTGCATATTTCGCAATTGGTACTTGGGTCATTGCCGAGGTGTTCCGCCTGTCTTTTGCCCAAGTATCCTCGCTTGGGGGTGGGTCTGGGTCATCCTTGCCGGTCGCCGTGGTCAGATCCCTTGCCGCAAATAAGGATGGGCGTGAGGCGGTCAGTTATTGGCTGGCCCTTGGTGCGGTGGTGGTGGTGATTGCTGCGGTCTACCTGTTCCTACGGTCGCGCAATGGACTGGCGCTGATGGCCATTCGTGACAATGAACTGGCGGCGGGGTCGCTGGGTATTGATATTTGGCGCACGAAATTTGTGGTTTATATCGTCACCGCCGCCCTGACATCGATGGTTGGCGCGCTGATTTTTCTGCAAAAATTGCGCATCTCGCCCGATGCCGCCTTTAGCGTGAATGACTGGACAGCTTTCGTGATTTTCATCGTCGTGATTGGCGGGATTGGCACTATCGAAGGCCCGATCATCGGCACCTTGGTCTTTTTCGCACTGCGCGAAACGTTGGCCGATTTGGGCACGGCTTACCTTATCATCCTCGGCTTTGTCGCGATTGTTGTGATGTTGAAAGCGCCCAAAGGCGTGTGGGGCCTGATCCGCGCGCGGTTTGATCTACAACTCTTCCCTCTCGGATATCGCGTTTCAAAGCGCATTCAAAAGAAAGGTGCCTGACCCATGGCCAAGCAAACGAAAACCATCATCACCTGCGCCATTACAGGGGCGATTCATACGCCGACAATGTCAGACGCCTTGCCGTATACGCCCGATGACATCGCGCAGCAGGCTGTAGAGGCTGCCGAGGCTGGCGCGTCGATTTTGCACCTGCATGCGCGGCGTGCCCATGATGGTGGTGTGTCGGTGAATATCGATGATTTTGCGGCCTTCCTGCCGCGCATCAAGCAAGCCACCGATGCTGTGGTGAACATTTCCACGGGCGGTAGTCTGACGCTGTCAATCGCCGACCGCGTGAAACCCGCCACCACGTTTTCGCCCGAGATGTGCAGCCTGAACATGGGTTCGATGAACTTTTCCTTTCATCCGCTTGCCAAACGCTATGACGAGTGGAAGTTTGATTGGGAAAAAGACTATGTCGAAAGCTCGGAAGGCAATATTTTCCGCAACACGTTCCGTGATATCCGCGAGGCGGCGGAAACATTGGCCCCGCATGACATTAAGTTCGAGCATGAATGCTATGACGTGGGCCACCTGTATAACCTGAAGTTCTGCATGGACACGGGCCTGTTCAAAGCGCCGATCTTTATTCAGTTCATCTTTGGCATCCTTGGCGGCATCGGCCCCGAAATTGACAACCTGATCTTTATGAAGCGCACAGCGGACCGGCTGTTTGGCGACAATTACCGCTGGTCCGTGTTGGGCGCTGGCGGTGCGCAAATGGGGCTTGCGACTGCGGCCAGCCAGATGGGCGGCAATATTCGCGTGGGGCTAGAGGATAGCTTGCTGATCAGCCGCGGCAAACTGGCGGAAAGTAACGCGCAGCAAGTCGCCAAAATTCGCCGCATCGTTGAAGATCTGGGCTGCACCGTGGCCACCCCGGATGAGGCCCGCGAAATTCTGGATCTGAAGGGCGGCGATAAGGTTAATTTCTAACACTGCGTTTTCTGAGACGGCGCTTGTCGATAGGTGTTATTTAAATAAAATTTGGCGGCGTCCTGTGAAAGGGCGCCGCTAAATTTCTTTATCTCTTGTGTTAACTGCGGCTGGATTGAACTTGCTTCTTTGGGCCAAAGACCTCCCACGCGACGATTGAGACCGCGAGGATTGCCCCGAAAATATTCACCATTCTGCCCCAGTCGATACCTTGGAGTGGTGTCATCAAAGATAGGGCTGCAAGGATGTGAATGCCGCGTGCAACCGGCCCAAGGCGGCGCAGACCGTAGCCAATGACGCCCGCCGCACCCAAAGACACGCCCGCAACGGCCATCGAGATATCAACCGCGATGAGCCAGGCCGGGCCTTCCAACAACAGGCTTGGCGATAAGACGAACAAAAACGGTATGACGAACACGGCCCAGCCGAAGCGAACCGCCTCAAACCCTGTGGCAAGGGGGTCTGCCCGCGCGATGCTGGCGGCGGCAAAGGCCCCGATTGCAACGGGGGGCGTGATCATCGACAGACAGCCAAAATAGAGGATGAACATATGGGCTGCCATCGGTGCTACGCCCATCTGAATGAGGGCTGGTGCAATAAGCGTTGCAAGAAGAATGTAGACGCCTGTTGTTGGCATTCCCATTCCCAAAACGATGCAGGCAGCCGCAGAAATAACAAGCAAGGCCATAAGGTTGCCGCCAGACAGCTTGACCATAGCAAGCGTTAGGCCAAACCCCAGACCCGTGTAGTTGAGAGTGGCAATAACAACCCCCGCAGCCGCCGCGACCATAAAGATATCAAGCACCTTTAGGCCCGTCTCACGAAAGATAGAGAACCAGTCCGCGAGGCCTGGGCGCTTGCCCCGAAAGCCGAAAATCGTAGCCGTCAGGAAAACGGAACAGGCTGCCAGCAGGGCGGCGGTTTCTGGGCGATACTTTAGGACAAACAGCACAATGATCAGCACGATGAAGGGGACAGGGAAATACCACCCCGCTTTAAGCAGCTTTCGTCCGTTTGGAATTTCACTGGGGTCAAGCCCTTTCATGTTGGCGCGTGCGGCCTCTAGGTCGGCCTGAATGAACAACGCGATGTAGAATAAAAGGGCCGGAACCAAGGCCGCCAGAGCAACGGCCGAATACTCGACCTGCAAGAACTCGGCCATCAAAAACGCCGTGACGCCCATCACGGGTGGCAACAACTGACCACCGGTCGAGGCAACAGCCTCAATCGCCCCTGCGAGCTGTGGCCTAAACCCCGCTTTTTTCATCATCGGGATGGTCACGACACCCGTGGTCACAACGTTGGCGACAACCGACCCCGATATAGAGCCAAAGAGCGAAGACCCCAAAATGGCGATTTTTGCCTGACCGCCGCGGTACTTACCCATCAAACAGGCTGATGCATCGGTAAAGAAATCTGCGCCGCCTGTTTTGAAAAGAACGGTTCCAAAGAAGACAAACGCCACAACAATGCTCGTCACGATTGTCAGAACGGGGCCAAGGATAGCCGTGGAATCCCATAGCAGAAAATAGATAAAGTGATCCGGAAGGATACGCCGTCCCGAAACCTCGGCTGGAAGCAGGTGGCCAACAAATGCCAGCACCAAAGAGCCGACGACGACCAAGGTAATGATCATCCCCGATGTGCGCCTTACGCCCTCTAACAACATTGCAAGCATGATGACTGCTGGGATTAACCCGTCAAGCGGGCGCTTTGCTGTCAATTGCGAGAGATCGGGAAAACGAACCATAACATATAAAGACAGCACACAGCCTATCACTGCTGCCAAGATGTCATACCACGGAACATGGCGCTGCCCTTGATTGAACTCATTCTCATCGCTGATTTCAGCACCTTTCGGCTTTGTCGCTGGAAGCAGCAGAAAGATTAGCGGAAAAGCAAACGCCAAGAGCAGCGCTATATACTGCTCTGTGTAGACGGCAATTCCCACCAATCGCAGTGCATCAGACGCCCAGATCAAAGCGATCAATGTCATCAGTGCGGCCATGGCATTCGTCAGTTTTGTCACCGAATTCTCCAGCAAATAGAGGCGTCGGAACCGAAATTCCGACGCTTGCTTAGGTTAAGGAATACCCTTTGCAGGGTCTAAGCTAGATCTTAAGGCCAGATCTTTTGTTCACGGTAAAACGCTTCGGCGCCGGGGTGATATGTGACGCCGCCATAAGGCTTGGCCATTTGGGCAGGGTCGAACAGGTCCAAACCGGGGAACACTTCAATAAGCGCGGCACGGTTTGCATAAATCGTTGCCGTCATTTCCTTTACAACAGCGTCTGGTACATTTGCATTCGCAAACAGAACCAAATCATTGGTCAGAACATATGTCGACTCTGCAAACCCGTCCAAGGCTGGATTGGCCTCAACCAGCATTGCATAGATTTCGGGGACGATGCTTTGCGCCTTGGCTAGGGATGCCTCATCCTTTGGAAATGGCAAAGCGCGGACGCCGCCAATGCTGGCCGCCACTTCTTTTACTTTGCCAGACCCAACAGCAAAATACATCGCGTCGATTTTACCTTCGCCCAGCAATGTCGCCGAGCCGGGAATGTTCTGGGTCGGCACGCATTCAAGGTCGCTCACCTCAATATCGGCGATAGCACGGACCACTTCAAGCATCGGGTTGCCTGAAACCTGTGCGGCGTATTCGCAAGGCATACGTTTGCCCTTCAGATCTGCCAAAGCTTTGATGTCCGAGTCTGCACGCACAAAGACCCCGCCGCGAAGCGCTGTCATACGCGCCACAATCCGCAGGTTGGATTGGGGGCCATTTGCGGCATAGTCATTGGTGCCCGCGACCGCAAAGATAACATCCGGAATGGTCGTAATGCCAAAGTCAGCAATACCTTCGTTAATATCTGTAAGCCCCGATGATTGCTGTGGTGTAATCACCGCGCGGACCCCGCCCGCATCGCCAAGGACCTTGCCAATGGCGGCCCCAGTCGAGTTGGTAAACCCGCCGGCTGCGGTGGTCACGATCGTAACGGTTTGCGCGCTGGCAGCTGATACAGCCGCCGTTGCAAGGGTTGCTGCAAGCATCCCGGCAAGTATTTTCTTCATTTTCATAGTCTCCTCCCTAAGGTTTCGCGAATCTGTGCGAACAGCATGTTGGCCCGCTGATCGCCCGCCCCATGCGTGATGAGGATCCGACACAAGAAACTTGACATGAAGTTTGCCATTTGCGCCAATCGGAATGCAGCGCATATCCATAGGTAAAGCTAATGGAATTTGCGCTGCCTTTGGTCATTAAAATCCTTGCAGTTGCGTTAACCGGCGCTGTTGTCAGCCGAGGCTGGTGGGCCGTATTCTGTGACCGTCTGGATTTGTGGTTCGCATGACATCATCAGGTCGAAATATCTGATCTCTGGCGGGTTGCCACCTGTCCGCGCCAAGACACCTTCGCGCCATTTGTCATCATGCGCGCGCTGTGCGGCTTCTTTCGAGGGCCAAAAGTAAACGGCGCCGCCATACTCGCCGTCGCGAATAAAATGCTTTGCAATCAGATCAGAATTGGCAAGCCAAGCCTGCGCGCCTTTCTGGGCGTCTGAATACTCTTGTTCAAAGGTAATCCCTTCGCGGTTTTTGATGATCACCAACTCGACTATCATCCAATGTCCTCCTGATTATCTTGTGTCAAACGCGCGCCACGAAACGCTTGGGGATACACCTATTTGCCAAGGCGTGCGGTCCATAGGCGCTCTACCTCGGGCCAATGCTTTTCGCCGGCCTGACGGGTTTTATCGGCGACTGCCTGCGGGATATGCTGGGCAATGGCGATGTCATAGCTTGGGCGCGCCTTCATACGGGCAAGCCAACCCACAATCTTTGAACTCTCATCACCCAAAAGGCCGGAAAACCCAAGCCGATCAAGGCGGTCGATGTAGGAGAGCAGCGCGATGTCAGAAATGCCGAACTCTGCAGCCGTTACCCACTTCCGGTCCGCCAAGGCAGTTTCCATATCTTTGAAAGCCCGTTGCAGCTGACCAAAGGCTTGGTTCACATAGGCAGAGTTTAACCCGTTAGCCAGCAATTCCTTGCGCTTCAATTGCGCGACGGGATCAGGCATTTTCGAAATGGACGCGGCAATTTCTTCGGACGTTTTGCTCGCCAAAATCTGGTCTCGCGCGCCAGTGCTAAAGGTTATCGTGTTGATCGCCGAGTGTATGGCCAATGTCCGCAGCAGCCAATGGCGCGCGGTCGTGGCTAGTTTGCGATCTTTGGGGATCAGCTTGCCGTCGTTGTAATAGGCATCCAGATATTCAAGGATGAGGCTGGATTCGACCACCACAAAACCATCATCAATAAGCGTTGGCACCACGCCATCGGGGTTAATCTGAAGGTAGCTTTCGCCATGTTGCTCGGATTTTGAGAAGTCGAGAATCTCGCTCTCATAATCGAGGCCAATTTCGGCCATTCCAAGGCGGACCTTGATGGAACAAACGCTTGTCGGTGTGTGGTATAGTTTCAGCATAAGGCCATCCAATGCGGTGTGAAGTCGTGGGTTCTATGGGAAAGGGCAATCTTGTCGCACGGCACATCACAAGTTTACTGCTTGCGAAATGCCGTGTTGGTTTCGTCTAAGTGTTAGCGCGTTTTCGCTAAAACTAACATGGCTTTATCAGTTGCGGGCATATCGCCCAACCAGACTGGTCGCGCCAAGGGTATGCCCAGCCAGTGCCGCAAACAAGGCGTCGCGGGTCAGGCCCGGTGCCAAAGCGTCCGGTGCCAGATCGGTCGCAATCAGAATGAATTCATAATGATGCGGCACATCGCCAACATCGGGGCAGGGGCCAAGATAGGTTGGGTTTTTGATGACATTTGTGCCGCCAATATAGGCGTTATCAACGGCTGGGTTGCTTGCCACCCCTTCGGCCAATGAGGATGTTTGCGGAGAAATGCCATAAGCGACCCAATGCGTAATGCTCAAGCCATGCCCCCCAACGGCATCATGCACAACCATGGCAAAGGATTGCGTGGCTTCGGGGGCGTTCGACCATTCCAGCGCAGGCGAGATATTTTCGCCATCGCAATTGCGCGGCCCGCCCTTTCCGGCATGTTTGCTGCTCAGAATGTCATTATCGGCAAAGGCCGGCGATGTCAGGGCAAAGCCTTCGGCCGAGAGCGCCGCCACAGGCATCAGCCCGCAAGCTGCTACCGCCGATACGGCAAGCATCTTCTTTACAGTCGCGTTCATCATAGTTTCCTCCGGTTGGATAAAGTGTATTGCGCCGCTTTTCTGGCTACAGCTCAAAAATCTTTTTCTCGGTTTTGTGCAGGCAGGCACTCGGCCCGCCAGCTTCGATCATGTAATTGTCACAGATCACAGCAAACACACGACCATCATCATACCCAGGATGCACCGCCAGCAGCATACCTTCGGCCAATGGCAGGGTTTCATCTTGGCGGATCAGTGGTCGTTCCACCATTTCACAGCCTTGCCCATGCGCGTAAAGGCGGGTTTCCTCGGGCAAGCCATGATCGGCCATCCATGTGTTGTGCTTGGCAAAAATCTCAGCAGGGTTCGCGCCGGGTTTCATCAGTGAGAGGGAATAGTCTTGGGCATCCAGCACGTTTTGAAAGGCCTGCAACAGATGATCATCCGCCGCTCCGAGAACCATCGTGCGGGCAATCTCTAGATAGATGCCGCCCGGACCGTTGATTTCGATTAGCATGGAGAGGTGGTCGCCCTGTGCCAGTTCCCGATCTTGGAAATGCCGCCCCATAAAACGCGAAGGTGTGCCCATCTTTGCCGAACACCCAAGGAAAATGCCCTGATCACTGCCAAGACGGCGACCTACAGCCTCGGCATGGGCCATTACATCGCGGTCATTCAGGCCGGGGTGGATAAAATCGCAGACCTCGGCAAAAACCTGATCTTGCAGCGCAGCCGTTGCTTTGATCAGCTCAACCTCTTCGGTGCTTTTGATCGCTTTGACATGGTCCATCTCATCCGTGATGTCTTTCACAGTGGCTTGGGGCAGGCGGTCGCCCAGCATTTTTACCAGCGAATGCGGCATCGCGGCGCTTGCAAGCAAACCAATGGTTTTGACGCCGTGCTTTGTTAGGTCTTCGACAGTCAATTCCGCGTCATAATCAAGCGATTGTAGAATAGACACAAAGGACGGTGTGCCCAAAACCTTGCCAACACCGCGCAAATCCGCATGCGTGGCAGCCAGATCGCGCACCGCCCCAAAGGCCCCCATTTCCACAACAGTCATTGGGGCATCGGCATAAAAGATCACGGTCTTTGGATAGCCGTTCAGGGCAGGAACATCCGTGAACCAGCGCACATAACCGCCCATCCAATCCTCACGTGCGTGCATGATTATGGCATCTACGCCCGTTTTTTGCATGACTTGGCGGGCTACGTCCCAGCGGCGGGCCATTTCAGCATTCGAGACAGGGGAAATCGTGGTCATATCATTCTCTTTCAATTGCGTTTTACCAAGCCGTTCAGGCCCGAGGGCCCGCTGGTGGCAAAGGCGTTCAGGTTGCGGGCCACCAACGGCAGTGCTTGCTGTTTATAGATGTCGGCCATGCCACCGATATGCGGTGTGACAAGAATGTTTGGCGCCGCCCAAAGCGGATCACTTTCAGGAAGCGGTTCTTTGGCGAACACGTCCAGACCTGCGCCTGCGATGTCGCCGTTCTGCAATGCGGCCAGCAGCGCGGCCTCATCCACACATCCGCCACGGGACAGGTTGATCAAATAGGAATGCGCAGGCATGGCATCAAACACTTGGGCGTCAATGATATGATGTGTCTTGGCGTCATACGGCGTCAGCGCGATTAGAAAGTCACACTCTGCCGCGGCTGATAAAAGCGCGTCGCGTTTGACCATTTTGTCGAAATTCGGTGCCGTAGCGCGGCCATCCGAAACGCCAATGATTGTCATATCAAACGCCTTGCAGCGTTTTGCCAGTCCTTCGGCGATAGCCCCCACACCAACAACCGTTACGGTCTTGTTAAACAACAACCGTTGCGGCCAGCGCTCCCATTTCTTTTGGTCTTGGTTGCGCTGCATACGTGGTGCATCGCGGTTCAGGCTTAACATCATCAGGAACGCGAGTTCGGACATTTGTGGCCCGTGAAATCCGTTGCAATTGGACAACGTCACGTCCGCGCGTAGGGCTGGCATGGCAAGCAGATTGTCGACACCCGCAGTCAGGGCCTGCACCCATTCCAGGCGCGATGCGGCGGCGATCAAATTTTGATCGAGATAAGGCGCAAGCCCGATGATGATATCAGCTTTTGCGGCATGGTTAAGGGCGGCCTCGCTATCGGTTGCAGGGATATAGGTGTATTGTGGGCAAAGTTCGCGAAGCTGCCCCGCATACCAATCTGCATCCACGTCGCGGATAAGAACGGTTTTGTTGAAAGCGTTGCTCATGTGCGTACAACCGATCTGCCAGCCAATCTGGGGGCGCTTGCTGCACAATCAATCGCGTTATGGCTTTGGCGAGTGCCACATATTCTAAAATCCACGCTATCCTCCCGAAATGTGGTACTTCTGTCTGGCAAAGAAGCAGACTTAACCAGAGCCTTGTTGGTGACCTGCCAAAGCTGTGAAATCGTCTGATCCTGGTCCAACGCATGAAACTTGACATGAAGCGAAGTATTTGCGCCAATAGAAATATTGCTCATTTCCATAAGTAGAACCAATGAACCTTGAGTCGCGTCAACTTCGTCATCTCGCCGCAATCGGGCGTCATGGAACCTTTGTCAGTGCGGCAAAGGCTTTGGGCATGTCGCAACCGGCGTTGTCCCTGAGCATTCAGCGGCTTGAAGATATTCTAAAGGTGCCTCTTGTCGAACGCGGTAGAAATGGCGCGATATTGACCGAGGCGGGCCGTTTGCTGGCCTGTCGGTCCGAGGAAATGGATGAAACGATTGCAGCCGTTGTTCGGGAAATCGAGCTGACGTCGCAGGGCATCAAAGGCAAACTGCGCATCGGTGGTACGCCTCTGGCCACGCACAACATCATTCCGGCAACAATTTCCCTTATTCTAGAGCAGACCAAAGACGTCGCTTTTGAGATTGTCGAAGCTACGGATGAGGACCTTCTGGACTTGCTGGACCGAGGGTTGCTTGATCTTGTCATCTGTGCCGGTGCGCAATTCGAAAATGATGCGGCCCATTCTTTCACGCCGCTGTTTGAGGCAAAAACCGTCGTTGCCATGCGCAGCGACAACCCGCTTGCCAAACACAGCAGCCTGTCGCTTGACGCGTTGCAAGATGAAATGTGGGCATTGCCACCCAGTGGTGGCACGTTTCGCAAGCAAATAGAGGCGCTTTATGTGACGAACGGGTGGACGTTTCCAAAGCGGGTCATCCAAACCGCATCTATTGCAACCTTGCTAAAGATAGTAAGGTTGACCGATGCGATCTCGCTTTTGTCTGAGCAACTTATCCTTGATGAATTAGAGCTGGGGTTGATGAAGTGCATCAAGCTCAATCACCCACTCGCCCCAAGGGTCTTTGGTGTTTTGACGCGCAACGACCGGATGCAAAGCAATTTGGCGAACCTGTTTTGTAAAACAGTCATCGAGCAGGTTGGCATTCAGCAGGGCCCGCCTAAACGGCAGACACCCTAAAGCGGCTTGCCATCATTGGACGGCAAGCCAAGATATGCACGGGACGTGATCTTGTTGCGCTAGGCGGTGGCCTGCGGGTCATCCCAGACGCCGATGATAATACCCACCGCATTCTCTTTGGTGCGCATGTTGATCACCTGCTCGTCCGTCATCGCCGTGCGGTTCTTACGGTTGATAAGCCTGTCCGTCAGGCGGCGGTGCATGGTTTGACGGATGCTCTCATGGGCCGGATCGCGCCCGAGGTCGTTAAACTCATCCGGGTCTTCGATAAGATTGAATAGCTGCGGTGGGAAGCCTTTGAAGTGAACGTATTTCCATTCATCGGTTCGCAACATATAGGCGCGCGCATCCGAGGCCCCCAGATCCAATGCCTGACGCGCAGTATAAAAGGCGTAGTCGATTTCAGAGAATGCGTCATCGCGCCAATCATCCGGCGTCGCACCCTGTAGCAAAGGCATCAGGGAGTGGCCTTCCAGCCTGTGGTATTGGGGCGGCGCACCGGCAGCTTCCATAAAGGTTGGCACCAGATCTATGGCTTCGACAAACGCATCCGAGGCGGTGCCGCGCGTTGCATCCGCCTCTGGACGTGGATCAAAGATAATCATGGGGACGCGCACCGATTGCTCATGGAACAGCTCTTTTTCGCCCATCCAGTGATCGCCAAGGTAGTCACCATGATCGGATGTGACCACGATCATGGTCTGATCCATCTTGTTCGTTTTTTCTAGCCAGTCAAAAAGCTGACCCAGATGGTCATCGATTTGTTTGATCAGCCCCATATAGGCAGGTAGCACGACCTCACGCACACCATCGCGTGAAAAGGTTTCGCTGACCTCCATATCCATGAAAGCACCGTAAACGGGGTTCGGATCTTGCTTTTCGTGGGCGGCGCGCTTGATGGGCAAAAAGGTCTCGGGGCCGTACATGTTGTGGTAGGGCGCGGGGGCCATATAGGGCCAGTGCGGCTTGATAAAGCTAAGGTGGCACAGCCACGGCATATCGCCCATTTCGGTGATGAACTCTTTGGCCCGCATGGTCATATAGGCAGTCTCAGAGTGCTCTTCTTTCACGCGCGCGGGCAGGTTGGAGTTTTTCAGATACCAGCCCGACAGTATTTCGCCTTTCGGGCCATCGGCGGCATTGGCGTAATCGTTCCAAGGGTTTTCGCCCTCATACCCCAAAGACCGGAGCCAATCATTATAGCGCAGCTTGCCGCCACGTTTGGCAAGGCCTTTGTTTGGGTGCAGCCCGTCATCACGTTCATACGGGTCAAACCCCGGCTGGCTAACCATACAGCCGATATCTGTTGTCTTATTCAACCCCAGCCGTGCCATGCCTTCGATATCAGCGGTCATGTGGGTTTTGCCGACGACAGCGGTGGTCATGCCAAGGGGGCGCAAATAGTCGCCAATTGTCAGCTCGCCAATTGGCAGCGGCACTTGGTTCCATGTCGCCCCGTGGCTGAACACTGTCCGGCCCGTATAATAGGATGCCCGCGACGGCCCGCAAACCGGCGATTGCACATAGGCCCGATCAAACCGAACGCCTTTTGCCGCAAGGCGGTCGATATTCGGCGTTTTCAGGTGCGGATGGCCATAGCAAGATAGGTAGTCCCAACGCAGTTGGTCAGCCATGATAAACAGGATGTTCTTGATATTTGCCATAATCTATCTCGTAATTGACGGTAGAAGTGTTGCGATCTGGGGCACAAAATAGACAGCCAGCAGACCAATAAAGAGCGCGGCAATATACGGCAGCACCCCATGAAAGATTTCAGCCAGACGCACCTGCGGCAGCACTGACTTGACGACAAACACATTCATCCCGATCGGTGGTGTGATTAGGCCAATCTCGGTAACCAAAACGACGATGATGCCGAACCAGATCATATCAACATTTGACGCATAGAGCGCGGGCAGGAACACCGGTACCAGCAGAACGATGATGCCGATCGTTTCAAACACCATACCCATCAGCAAGGCGATGACGCAGATGAACGCGACCAAACCAGCCGGGCTAAGGTTCCATTCATCGACAAAGTCGAGCAAGTCATACGGCAGCCCCGAAAGGTTGACGAATTGGGTGAAAACAACAGCGCCCAGCAAGACGATGAATATCTTGGCTGTCGTCATTGCCGCATCGACAAGGCAGTCCCGCCAGTCGGTCAGGCTGCGCAAATGGCCGCGCAGGAATGAGATGGCCGCCGCACCACACGCGCCGATGCCAGAGGCCTCGGTCGCGGTGAAGACGCCGCCGTAAATACCGCCCAGCACGATCACGAACAGCACCAACACGGGCGTTGTGCCACGCAATGCCGCACGTTTGCGATCTGTCGGGAGCTCGGCCGCTGCTGGCGCAGAGTCCGGGTTCAGGCGAACCGTTATCACAACTGTCAACAAGAACAGGATCACCAGAAGGATGCCGGGCAATATGCCTGCAATGAACAACTGGCCAATATCTTGCTCGGAAATGATGCCATAAATGACAAGTGGCACAGAGGGCGGGATCATGATCCCGAGCGTGCCACCCGCAGCGATTGTTCCGGCAGCAAGCCTGTCAGAATAGTTATAGGCCTTCATCTGTGGCATGGCCACCTTCGACATGGTTGCCGCTGTTGCCAGTGTTGAGCCGCATACAGCCGAAAAGCCACCGCAAGCCACAACCGTTGCTAGCGCCAGCCCGCCTTTGTACTTGCCCAGCCCCATTGACGCCGCATCATAAAGATCGGTGCTAACGCCCGACCGATAGATAAAGACGCCCATAAGGATGAACAGCGGGATCACAGACAGGTTGTAGTTCTGCGAATCCTCCATAACTTGCTGCGCGACCATTGTCAGGGATGCCGTCCAACCCCGTTCAAGGCCAAAGCCGACAAACCCGACCATCAGCGTGGCAAACCCCACGCGAAAGCCCCAAAAGCACAAGGTCAAAAGTACGGCAAAGCCGAGCAAAGCCGTCATCATAGTGCATCTGCCTTTTTCTGTTTTCCAAGGTCCAAGATCTTGAGCGCCACGCCCGTGACCTGCGAAATGACGCTGATGACCGCCAAGACAGCCACAGTCCCCGTCACATAATAAACCGGCATTTCAAGCACGACGGTCAGCTTGTTGTATTCATAGGATTCCAGCGCCTGCGTGAACAGGACCACGGCGATCAATGACATACATGCGACCGAGAAAATCTGGATGCTCACCTCATAGGCAAGAGGGCCAACAAGGTTTCGCGCTGGGCTCTCGAAAAGCTCGACCACGATATGATCATCGCGGGCGTTGATAACGCCGAGACCGGAAAAGATCGACAACGCCAGCAGCGCCGCGACAATTTCGGTCCCGCCGAAAATCGGTTTGTGGAAAACATAGCGCCCGATCACATCGGCAAATGTCACGACCATCATGATCAGGATTACGGCGCTTGAAATCGTCTCAAGTATCCAAATCGCTTTGTTAAGAACGGTCCTAATGCCGGGCGATGTTTCGGGCGCGCTGCTCATTTTGAAAGCTCAGCTGCGCGTTGCAGATAGAAGGCCAGCGCCGCATCGGCATCAATGCCAGCCGCTTTGCTTTTTGCCTTCCAAGCATCGGTTACGATTGTGGCACGTTCGACCAGTGCAGCCTCAAGCGCAGGATCGGCATCAACAACTTTGATTCCTTTTGCCTCAAATGTGTCGTACACATCGTCGGCCTTTTCCCACAGGTCAGCTGCAGCAGCCCCAACTTTGTCTTGGCTGATCGCCCGAATGGCGGCTTGGTCTTCTGGTGAAATCTCGGCCCATTTGTCTTTGTTGACGAAGAACGAGAACGTGGTCCGGTATATAGAAGACGAGAAGCGGGTCATCGACTTGGTGTAAGGCAGGACCTGGAAAGAGGTCAAACCTTCGCCGTTCAGGCCGATATGGCTGTCTACCACGCCGTTGGAGATAACTTCGTTAGATTGCACCGCAGGGGTGGAAACCACGCCAGCGCCCAGTTCTTTGGCCATGTTAGCCAGTGGCCCTGGCAGCGCCCAAATTTTGCGGGACTTAAAGTCGTCCAAGGTAACGATCGGGGTATCGGTGTCTGAGAAAAGACTGCCCGATGTAATGACCCACTGCGCCAAAAGCTCTACGCTGTCGAACTCATCAGGATAGAACTTTTGGTTGGTTTCCCATGCCGCCTGCGTAAGGGCGACAGCACTGCCATTACCGGCAAAGGGCTGCATCGCCGTCAAGGCGCCGTTTACACGGTTGCCAATAAGGCCGTTGAACTGCACCGCAGCGTCAACCACGCCTTTTTCGACGGAATTCAACTGTTCTGGTGGTGGGGCCACGGATTTTGGCGGAATGTTCCCAACAACGCGGCCCTCGGTGACTTTTTCAACCTCTGCAAGCCAGCCTGGCAACACGTCAGCACAGACAAAGTGTTGTGGCGCCCAAAAGCAGTTTACGACAAGGCGGGTCTTGGCCATGGCCGCGGCCGGTATGATGGATGTCATTGCTGCCGCTGCAAAGCCGGCAACCCATAGATTAGCTTTCATGATGTCCTCCCAAACATAGTGATCAGGGATCATTGACGAATTAAATATATCAGTCCAATAGTATATTGGTAATATAATATGTGATCCTGATATGTTCATCGACCCCCGACACCTAGAGCAGCTTTCGGTCATCGTGGTCTCGGGCACCTTGCGCGAAGCCGCCAGGCAGTTGGGCACATCGCAACCTGCCTTAAGTCGGATGATCAGCAATCTTGAAACGCGTGCGGGGATGCTGCTGTTTGAGCGGTCCAGCCGCCCCCTTAGGCCGACCGCGCTAGGGGCCGAGCTGGCCAATCAAGGGCGTGCCATCAGAACAGCGCGCCTAAGGGCCGCTGAAATGGTCGACTTCGGCACGCGGGGGATTTTTGGCGTTCTTAAAATTGGCGCGCCGCCATTCTTATGTGAGCGTCTAGTGTCCGAGGCCATTGCAAGTTTCATCCTTGAACGCCCCGAGATCCGGATTGACCTTGTGCCCGATTATCTGGCCGGGTTGCACGAGCGTATTTTTCAAAACCAGATCGACATCATCATTGGCCCTGCAAAGTTTGTTGAGGCCGGAAATCCCGAATTTTATCTGGAACCGCTGTTCTCGGATGCACATGTTATCGTGGGCAGCGCCAAGCATCGCCTGATCGGGACCCCAAAGGTATCGGTGGCTGACCTCGCCGATGCCAAATGGATAGGTCACTCAGACCGGAGCCTGTTGCGATACGACATGGAAGAGGTGCTAAAGGTAATGGGCATCCGAAATCTGCGGTTGGCCTTTCAAAGCGAGTCGGCGGGCGCCGTGATCGAATTGCTGCGAAGTACTGACTGCCTAACGATGTTGCCCCGCTATGCTGTTCGGGCGAACGCACATGATGGGCTGGCGATCCTCCAAATCACCCTGCCAGCCCGGGAACAGGTTGTAAGCATGATCACGCTTGCCGACCGTGAGCAAAGCAAACTGACGTCTGACTTCAAATCCCATTTGCGCAACTATGTGAAAACGCGATTCCAGCACGCGTGACCAGATTTCGTACAGGATTGGGGCATTGCCTGTGCCCAGAGGCCTCCTGTTTTTGCGAATCTTTTGGGGATTCGGTTTAGATTCGGGCGGTTTGTGTGTTTGCGGGTTTTTTTGGGTGTTGATTTTTGGGTTTTGTTTGTCGGCGGTGCGGAATTTTTCTCAATAAACATTGGGTGAAACAGAAAAATGACGGTTGAAGTGATTTTTGTGCTTGCGGCCAGTGAAGTGTTTACCTAAAAGCTGCCTTACCGGAACGAAGACGGTTGGAAACGATCTGAAGCGTGACGGCGAGGAACTGGAAAG
>NZ_JBGQOQ010000010.1:0-159197 GCF_052119765.1 Pseudorhodobacter sp. W20_MBD10_FR17
ACGGAATTGAAGCCACAACCCCAGACCAGATCGCCGCATGACCGACAAGCCTCAAACACCAGATTTGACAATAACTCACAACGCTCATCTCGCCAACAAAGACATTCCACAGTTGCGGCAACTCATCCAACGAAGATCGGCGCAAAAACTGGCCGAAACGCGTGATCCTCGGGTCGGATTTCAGCTTTTGCGTGGCGTCCCATTCCGCGCGGGCCTGCGGGTTGGCGGCAAGGTAATCGGCCATCCGACCGTCCGCATCGGTGACCATGCTGCGCAATTTCCACATGCGGAAATGCCGCCCCTCTTTACCCACACGCAACTGACTATAGAACGCGCTGCCACCATCACGGCGCACGCCCAACGCGAGGCCAAAAATGATCGGCACAATAATCGGGCCTGCCAGAACAACAGCCACGACATCCAGCGCACGTTTAAAAAAGTTTCGATATGCACCGCGCCGCCGAGGCTTGGCCTCAAACGGTAGGAATACAAGATCAGCGGCCCGAACAGGATCTTCACTGACCTCCGGGCCAACGGCAAGTAAATCTGAATAACGCATTGTCATTTTTGCGACCCAAAATACAATTGGGCACCCAAAAAGCGCGCATTAAACATGTTGTGATTAGGGCGGCCGGTCAAAGCCATCTCAAAACCATCAATTAGAACACAAAACTTATGATTAAAGCAGATCATAACACACACTCGGCAATTACGCCCCCGCTTACCCTTTTATCATATCTTAAGCGGGATTGGCGAAAATTATGGTCAAAGGTGCACTATATTATCGTAAAATTGTCTGCAAATTCGACGCGCAATTTTATGCCGTCAGGTTAATACAACCCGCGCAGGAAACGCCAACTCAGCGCATCGACATTAACCATTTGGGTGATTCGAAAAACGCCGCAAGAACTGCTAGTCTTGGCCTGTAGGGTAGCCCACGCGCCGTTGCTTTGCGCCGCGCCTTTGGGTGACGACGCACCCAAGGCTATTGGTTCCACACAGGCATAAATCTCTGTCAGTGTGCCTATTGGCAATCTACTGCCAGGCCGCTGACAGACCATAGCTTTGCACCCGAGAGCGTAGAACGGCCATCGTGATAAAGGCTGCTGCGCCGAAAACGCCGACTACCGGATAGAGAAGAATTGCGGCCCACAATGGTGCGCCCATGAGCAAAGAGGCCAACGTGGCAAAAACGCCAAAAACAATGCCCGAAAGTAAAACGCCGATAACCATTTCAAACCCTTCCCGCCAAATTGCCTTGGCTTTTGATCGTGTTACTTATTGGCAGTGGCTCCTCCGCCGCTACGTTAATTAATGTGTCGGCAGAGTGTGGCAAGTCTTGGGCAAGCTTAGGGCGGCAACGCGGCGTCTTGAATCTTTTAAGGATAAATTGACGGTGTCTCATCAAGGGCCAGCAATTGCCCGCAGTCACCAAAGGCTTGGCTGCGCGGTTCCGGGCTTGCAACGGCGCGGCCGCCCTTTACACCTGAACACAGTCAAAGGAGCCGCTGCTGTGAAAATTGCTTATCTCGTCAACACATACCCGCGCGCCTCGCACACATTTATCCGGCGCGAGGTACAGGCGCTAGAACGGCTAGGGCATCAGGTCCACCGCTTTGCAATGCGGTCCGAGAGGGGCAGTCTGATCGACCCCGCAGATCTGGCTGAAGACACCCGCACCGAGCATGTGCTGCAAAAGGGTTTGTTGCCTGTTGCGTGGGTGGCTTTGTGCTGGTGCATGGCGCATCCGGCAAAGCTGGCCCAAGCCTTTGCGGCAGCAATGCGGGCGGGCAAGCGCGGTGCGGGGCAAACAGCCGGCACGGGTGGGCGCTTGCGCCAGTTTGTGTATCTGATCGAAGCCGCCTATGTCGCCCAGCGCTGCGATGCCTTGGGTATTCAGCATTTGCACGCCCATTTTGGCACCAACTCGGCCGCGGTGGCGATGCTGGCCCATTTTCTTGGCGGCCCGCGCTACAGTTTCACCGTCCATGGCCCCGAGGAATTTGACGCGCCTTTAGCCTTGATGCTCGATGAAAAAATCCATCATGCGGCGTTTGTCGTGGCGATCAGCAGCTTTGGCCGCAGTCAACTGTACCGTTGGGCCGCCCTACCCGATTGGAAAAAGCTGCATGTCGTGCATTGCGGCATCGAGCAGGAAAAGTTTACCGCCACCAGCCCACTGCCCAGCGGAGGCCCGCATTTGGTGGCGATCGGGCGTCTGGCCGAACAAAAGGGCTTTTCCATGTTGATTGAGGCGCTGTCACTGGCGCTGCCTTTGCACCCGAACCTACGGTTAACACTGGTCGGCGATGGTCCGCTTCGCCCCGAAATAGAGGCCCTGATCGCCACCAACGGGTTGTCGCAAAACGTCATCTTGGCAGGTTGGCAAGATGAGGCAGGCGTGCAGGCAGCCCTTGCCGCCGCCCAAGCGTTGATTTTGCCATCCTTTGCCGAAGGCCTGCCGATGGTCGTGATGGAGGCAATGGCCGCAAACCGACCGGTGATTGCCACAGCCATCGCAGGCGTGCCGGAACTGGTGGTCGCGGGTGAAACGGGTTGGATTGTGCCCGCAGGTGACCCGCTGGCGCTGGCCGAGGCGATTGCCGCCCTCGCCGTCACCCCGCCCCAGACCCTTGCAGCAATGGGCCAAGCCGCGCATGATCGGGTGTTCGAACGCCACGATGTTGATATCGAAGCTGCCAAGCTGACAGCGCTTATCACAGGCGAAAAAGTCGGGGGCGCAAAACTCTCGGGGGCAAAGGTTTAACGCCCCCGCGTCCAATCTGAATTGCCACGCCGCGCCTTTACCGCCCCCGCCTTTACCGCCACAGACACAGCCGCATAGGTGGCAAAGCCAAGCGGATCAGCCACCGCGCGGCGCAGCAGTCCCAAAACGCCAAGCGGCGCCTTGCCTTCTTTTGCCAAAATATCGGGATAGCTTTGGGCAAGCTGCGCCACGCCCGCATCTTGCCTGCGCCGCACGCGGACCAAGGCGGCAAAGCCCTCGATCATCGGCCAATGATAGGCGGCATCAACGCCCACCCGTTCACTGGGCGCGAAGTGAAGCCGCACAAAGGTATCATCCGAAATAATATCGGGAAACGCGCCCCACCGCGCCCGCCCCGCCGCGTTCACCGCAAACAACCCGTATCCGGGGGCCACCGATTGCGTGAAAGGCATGGTTTGCCAAAACCGCGCATAGGCCCGCGTGACCGCCGATTTGGCGCACGGAATAACCGCCCGCCCCGAGGCATAGCGCGGCGCCGAGGTGCTTAGCGCCTGTTCCAACTGCGCCATCACATCGGGGCTAACAATCACATCTGCATCCAGATAGGCCCGCATATCGCCCGTTGCTGCCGCATCACCTGCGTTCAGGGCACCGATCTTGCCACCTTCGGGCAGGCCAATCACCTGCAAGCGCCAGCCCTTGGCCGTGGCAATCTCGGCAAAACCCTGCGCGCGGGCGGCGGTATCATCGCGGCAACCGTTGGCGACCACGATCACCTCAGCACCCAGTACGGTATTGGACGCAAACAGCGCGGTCAGGCAGGGGCCGATATAATTCGCCTCATTGCTGGCGGGGATGATAACACTCAGCACGTCTTGCACCCATGCGCGAGCGCCTGCCAGCGCGGGTTATCATCGCCCAAATGCCGCAAACCGCCCCAACTGCCCCATTTGCTCGGCGCATAGACATCAACAAAGGCATTAAACGGCGCAGGCGTCAGCGCGGCCCAGCCCTCTTGCAGGTTTTCGTAAAGCACCCCCATTTGTGGCGCATAGTTTAAATGTTGGAAAAAGGCGGTGACCTCGTCGTCATCCACCAGCGCGCCATTGGCAACCACATGCGTGCCGCCCTCATACATCATCAAGGTTAGCCCCCGCTGCTCTGCCACGGCCGCGTGGTGCGGTAAAACATGTGTCAGCAAGTCGACCAACGTATCCCTCGATTGGCCGGTGACAAAGCCGTTTTCCAGCTCGGTCGCGGCGCGGTCGGTGGCCATATCAAAGCGGTGGGTTGCGATATAGTCATCCTTGGCCTGCCCCGTCAGCCCTTGTTGGTCGGCCTGTGCCGTGGCAAGCCTGCGGCTATCGGCCAGCCAACCGCGCAGCACATTCGCCTTGTCATCGCTGCCCAAACTGGCGGCGAAATAACCCGTCACAGCATAGGCGTCAAAGCTGTCGACAGGCGGTTTATGCCCTTCGGCGACCGACAACGGCGCATCAAGAATTTGATCCTCTAGCCCGATCCAGCCGGTTTGCGTGGAAATCACGCGGGTCAGGCGGTCTTTGGCGCTGTCGCCAAACACCTCGGCCCAAATATCCATCACCTCGGCGGCGCGCATACCGTAATACTGCATCCAGCAATCAGCGGTTTTCCAACGGGCGCGGCATTGCGCATCGGCCCAAGCGGCCTGCCCGAACTGCCAGTTCCACACCTCATTCGAATATTCGACCTGCGCATGCAGCCCCGGCGCAAGGCCATCGCGCACCACTTGCGCATAAAGGCGCACCAGCGCGTTGCTGGCCAAATGCGGTATCGTAAACCACGCATCGCTGCGCAGTTCATTGGCCAGTGCCACCATCACCTCAACCGGTACACCGTTGATCGCCCAGCTAAAATTGGTTGATTTCGGGCGGTCCTGTATTTCGGCCAGCGTGGAATTGTTGGTCGCGATCCAATCCATAAACCGCAGCCCCTTTGCACCGCGAATACGGCCCAGCCAATCGGGGTTGAACAGCGCCCCCGCATCAAAGGCGGCCAGATGATCATCGCGCACAATCGTGATGTCGCGGATCGGGTCTGCGGCCTCCAAGCGCGATACCGTCAGGATAACGCTGCCCGGCCCCGGCGAATAGTCAAAGCTGATACGACCGGGGGCGGCCTCAATATTTTCGGCCCGCCCTGTCAGGGTCAACTCACCGCTACCCTGATAGCGCAGCACATAGCGGCCTGCGACCTTGCCCGCATCCTCGGGCAGATCGGTCAGCACCAGCGTAGAGATGCCGGTCACATCGGGCGGCATTGCGGTTGGCCAGCCATTGGCATCCAGATATCCGCCTGCAAGCAATGCGTCATAGTCCACCCCGCCCCAACCGCCCGCAAGATGCCCGATCCAAGGCCGCGCGGTTTTCATCACATCCAAGAAAGGCTGCTGCACCGACCAATCATTGACCGCGGCAAGCCCCAAGGACAGGCGCGGATTGGTGATCGCACGCGGCACATCTATGGCCACGGCTTTGGTCACAGCGGGGGTAGCTTTTTCGACGGTTTGGGTGATTTCGGGGGCAGCCGCCTCAGGAACCGCCATTTCAGGAACAGCGGTGGCGGGTGTGACGACAGGGTCAGGAACAACGGCAACGGCGGGGACAACAACAGGCGCATTGGTCGCAAACGCCTGCGCCAACGCCTCTATCCGTGGCACATCGGTCGCGCGGTAGTCCTCAACCGCCGCCCAAGCAATGCGCTGAAACGCGGAGGCTTGGGCATCGGTAATCACCCCAGCCCGACTAATCCAATGACGGGTCAGTTTGGCGGGCAGGCCCTGTGGGTCTTGGCCCGTAATCACCGCGATATGCACCAGCGCGAGGAAATAAAGGGCGCGGTCGTCGGGGTGGATATCATCGTCAAACAGCGCGTCGATGCTGGAAATTCCCGGCACCCCACCTGCGGCAATCGCATCGGCCAGCCGCCCCATCGCCTGACCGGCTGGGATTAACCGGACCAAAGGCGCGCCTGTCGGGCGGGCGGCATTGGCGGCGGCGGTAGCGCCCTCCCACAAGGGCAAGTCCTTGGTCAGCCGGTCGCGCCACGGAATGCCTGCGTCGGGATCGTCCTTTATCTCTACCCCCGGCCCGCTTTGGATGCTGGGCCATGTCTCATAGATATAGACCTGAGTATCGGGCCGCGTCTGCCACGCCAGCCCCGCGAATTTTGCCACATAACCGCCGGTGTCATTCCATTGCACTTGGGCGAAAATCGGGGTCGCCTCGGTCAGCACCAGCACATCTATTTCGCCCTTGGGCAAAATCACCCGCGCATCGCCGCGCTCGCCTTCAGCGCTGTTATCCCAGCTATAGCGCAAAGGGGCACCGTTGATCACTTGCGCGGAAACCGCTGAAGGCTGGCCTTGTTTGCCCAAGCCTGCCTCTATCATCGGCGGCAAGGACGGCCCGACAAGGCTGTGACCCACAAGCAAAATTTTCGTCAGCAGGGTAAGCAAAGACATCGGCACCCGTCCCTTATGATCCGCAAAACCAAGCTGTGACGGGGCCTAGCCCGCAACACCTGTGAAAGCATAACCCGAGACGGCCTGCCAGACCAGCCGTTGTAGCGGCACCACTGCGGCAGGTGGCAAAGCAATCGCGAGTTGCCCATTTGCTAGGCGCAAGCTGTGCGGCAAACCCTCGGGGCTGCGCTGGTACAGCACGGCAAAATGAGTCAGCGCGATGATATAGGTCCCAAGGTCATTCAGGTGGATTTGGTCAACCGCCCCGTCTTCAACTGGGCCGTTTTGGGTTTTTGCAAACAGGTCCTCTCGGCGGGTCAGGCCCGGCACTTTGCCTGCCTCAATCGCGCGGGTGGCTGCGGCCAAAACTTGGCCCCCGGGGATAAGGTAGATGGTGCCCACGGCGGGGTCTGCCATTGCCACGCGCAGCAGCTCATCCTGCCATGCCTGCGTAAGATCACGGTCAATACGGTCAAGCCAGCCTTCGGGGTCATCCAAATTGTGCCACAACTCATACAGATACAGCCGCACGTCGGGGTTGCCAGACCGCGCCACCCGCGCCCAATGGGCAAGGTTTGCACCGCTGTCATGGTAACGGATCGCATCGCGGATTTCGACCATTTCAGCAAAAATAACAGCGTCATACCCTGCCTTTGCAAGGCTTTGCGCAGGCTGATGAAAGCTGTGGGCGTTTTCTTCGGCAAAGCCCGGAACCGCGCCGGTACGATGCTGGTCAAGGCTGGCGCCCCAGCCCAACTGACTGGCGTGGTGGTGGGTCGCAAACCCCGCCGCTTGCGCCAATTGGTCCAGCATCACCGGCATATCGCGCCCGACAAGGCTGTGACCAAGGTGATACACCGAAAGCCCATGATCCGGCGGGCGCAACGGTGTGGCATAGCGCGCGGCAAAGGGCCCCGCTGCCATGCGCTTGGGCGACATCCATCGCGACAGACCAATCCCCGCCAGCGCGCAGGCCAAGCCTGCCAAAATAACCCGCCGCTTCACTCGGCTGTGCATAACTTTCCCACTCTTTGGCAAATTCCACTGTTGCTTGGCCATAAATCTGGTATCTCTTGGGGCAGAAGCCAAGCCTGGGGGGCTAAAAATGATCGGTTTCCATTTGCTGCGCACCCACAAAGGCCGCGCACGCTATTACCGCGTCGATGTGGCTTATAACCTGTTTGGGGAATACTCGGTGCTGCGCGAATGGGGGCTGCGCGGCAGGCCCGGCGCGGGTGCTGGCAGCCGCCAGATCACTTGGTTTTCCAACCTGCGCGATGCCTGCGTTGCCGCTGAAAAGTGGCAAAAGCGGGCGGTGGGCCGCGGATATGACCGCCTTATCAACGACTAAGGAATACATGAGATGACACATATCTGGGTCCGCGCCGAACAGCGCCCGAATGAAGAGCGCGTAGGCATTACCCCCCAAGGCGTAGCCGACATGTTGGCCGCAGGCTTTCAGGTCACGGTCGAGGAGAGCTCGGTTCGGGCCATTGGGATTGACGGGTACCGCGCCACGGGTTGCGCGATTGCGGCTGAGAACAGCTGGCCAAGCGCCCCGCATGATGCGCTTATTTTCGGGTTAAAAGAGCTGCCCGATGACGGCACGCCATTGCCCCACCGCCACATCCTGTTTGGCCATGCCTACAAGGGCCAACCCGACGGCCAAACCCTGCTGCGCCGGTTCAAGGCGGGGGGCGGCACGCTATATGATATTGAATATCTGGTTGATGAGGACGGGCGGCGCGTTGCAGCCTTTGGCTATTGGGCGGGCTATGCGGGGGCCGCTGTGGCGCTGAAATGCTGGGCCGCACAGCAGCGCGGGCAAATTGCGGGGCCGGTAGCGAAATACACCGGCAAGCAGGCGCTTTTGGCCGACCTGCACGCCGAACTTGCCACATACCGCCGCCCACGTGCCCTTGTGATCGGCGCTTTGGGCCGCGTGGGCACAGGCGCGTCCGATCTGTGCGAGGCCTTGGGCATAGCCGTGACCAAATGGGATATGGCCGAGACCGCGCATGGCGGCCCCTTCCCCGAAGTGCTGGCGCATGAGATCTTTTTGAACTGCATTCTGGCGCGCCCCGGTTGCCCTGTGTTCGTGCCCAAAACCGCCCTGATCGACCCGCGCGCGCTGACGGTTATCGGCGATATCGCCTGTGATCCGACATCCGCGTTTTCGCCCATCAAAGTGTATGACCGCGCGACAGATTGGGCCGCCCCTGCCCTGCGTGTGGCCGAAAACCCCGTGCTTGACGTGACGGCGATTGATAACCTGCCCTCGCTCTTGCCCGTTGAAAGCAGCGAGGATTTTGCAGGGCTTTTGCTGCCATCCTTGCTAACACTGAATGACCTGACAAAAGGCGTGTGGGGCCGCGCGAAAACCTTATTCGATACACATAGCGCCAAAGTCTGAGGCCAAGCGCCCAAAAAGTGTAGGCCCCCAAAAAATCTGGGTAAAGGTGATCCAATCACCAACCGCCTGCGTAATGGATTTATGTTTGATCTCATGACACGCGAAAATATTGCTGCACTGCCCGCGCCGCCGCCTTATGATGGCGACGCGTTAAGGAATGCGTTGCGCCAGAAAGGGCAGCCTGTGCCAGATCAAACTGTGCCAGATCAATCTCTGGCAAATCAAGACGATTGGGGTACGCTGATCCAGCGGGTCAGCACCAGCCAAGACAAAGCGGCGTTTGCCGCGCTGTTTCGGCATTTTGCCCCCCGTATCAAAGGGTTTTTAATGAAATCCGGTGCCAGCGCCGCGCTGGCCGAGGATTGCGCCCAAGACGTCATGGCCACGCTGTGGAACAAGGCGCACCTGTTTGATCCGGCCCGCGCCTCGGCGGCAACTTGGGTGTTTACCATCGCCCGAAACCGCCGCATCGACGCCTTGCGCAAATCGCGCAGGCCAGAACCCGAAGACCTGCCTTGGGGGCCAGAAGCCGAACCCGACCAGCATGACGCGCTAGAGCTGCGCCAAGAAACCGCGCGCCTGGCCGAGGCGATTGCCGACTTGCCCGAGGCCCAGCGTGACCTGATTGCGCGCGCCTATTTTGGCGAGTTGTCGCATAGCGAAATCGCGGTCGAGACTGGCCTGCCGCTTGGCACTATCAAATCCCGTATCCGTCTGGCGCTTGATCGCCTGCGCCATAAGTTAAGCTGAAAGAACGCATATGCCGATCCGCCACCATATTTCCGACCAACTGCTTATGGCCTATTCTGCGGGCCAGTTGCCCGAAGCGTTCAGCCTGATTATGGCCGTTCACCTGTCAATGTGCGACGACTGCAAGGCGCGTCTTGGCGCCTTTGACGCCGTTGGCGGCGTGGTGATGGGCGGCTGTGACGCGGTCGCGATGGGCACAGACAGCCTTGCCGCAACCTTGGCCAAGCTGGACAACCCTGTGCCAACACCGCCTCGCGTTCAAAGCAGCTTGCCAGCCCCCTTGGCCGATTACATCGGTGGCGATTTGTCGGCGGTGAAATGGCGTAGCCTTGGCGCGGGTGTGCGTCAGGCGATTTTGCCCACAGATAAGTCTGCGACCGCGCGCTTGTTGTATATTCCCGCAGGCAAACCAGTTCCCGACCACGGACACCGTGGAACGGAATTGACCTTGGTTTTGCAAGGCGCGTTTCACGATGAGGTAGACCGCTTTGGCCCCGGCGACCTGGAAATTGCCGACGAAGAGCTGAACCACCAGCCGATTGCCGAGGCTGGTGCGGATTGCATTTGCCTTGCCGCGACCGATGCGCCGCTGCGGTTCAACGCGTTCATCCCGCGCCTTGTGCAGCCGTTTTTCCGTATCTAACGCGGGTTAGGTCGCGGTTTTAGAAATCGCGGCCTTAGAAATCGACCGCAATTCCCTTTTTCTCCCAATCGCCATAGCGCACAGCCTCGGGGCCAATGCGTCCGCCCAATTCGGTGGGCAGTGGTGGTGCGGCATCTGCGGCTTTGCGGCGTTCTTCGGCCTCGGCCAGCGCACGCTGGGCTGCTGGCGGAAGATTTACGGGCGGCAGGTCGGTCATGTCACTGTTATCATCGGGCATCGCACAGCCTTCCTTGTCTGAACATCGGGTTTGATATAGGCCGCAATGAACAAGCAAACAACAGGAACAGCACAATGGCAGTCGACGGAGCAGCAGCGCGCACCGCAGCAGTGGCCCTTTTGGGGGCGGTTCTGGATGAGGGGCAGCAGTTTAGCCAAGTCATAGACGCGCCCGACGGCCCCCTTGCGGGCCTGCCCCCATCGGAAAAAGCCCGTGCGCAACGGCTGGCCCTAACCACGCTGCGCCATGTGGAACAGGCCGACCGCGTGCTGCAACCCTACCTGCGCAAATCGCCGCCGGATTTGGTGATGAACGCTTTGCGGCTGGGTGTTGTGGAACTGGCCGTTGACGGCGGGGCGGCGCATGGCGTGGTGAATGCTGTGGTTGATCTGGTCAGCCGTGGCAATCGCACAGGGCACATGAAAGGGCTGGCCAATGCCGTGATGCGCAAGGTCGCCGCCACGCCCGAACCCTTTGCCAAGCTGCCACCACAACGGATGCCGCAATGGCTGCGCCAACCGCTGGTGCACCGCTGGGGGCGTGATGTGGTTGCCGCGATTGAGGCGGTGCAGGGCCAAACCCCGCCGCTTGATCTGACCGCCAAGGCGCAAATGCCGGAGATTGACGGCGCCACCGCCCTGCCCACCGGCAGCACGCGGCTGGCCCATGCGACCCAAGTGTCGAACCTGCCCGGCTTTGCAACCGGCGATTGGTGGGTCCAAGATGCCGCCGCCAGCCTTGCCGCGCGTCTGCTGGATGCGCAAGCGGGCGAGTGGGTGCTGGACCTGTGTGCCGCACCGGGGGGCAAAACCCTGCAACTTGCGGCTGCGGGTGCCACTGTGACCGCGCTGGATATTTCCTCGCCCCGCCTGAACCGTTTGCGCGAAAACCTTGCCCGCACAGGGCTTGCGGCCGACATCATCGCCACCGATGCGCTACATTGGCAACCGCCTGCGCTGTTTGATGCGGTGCTGCTGGATGCGCCGTGTTCGGCCACGGGCACCCTGCGCCGCCACCCCGACCTGCCGTTTATCAAGGATGATAGCGACATTCCCGCGCTGGTAGCCCTGCAAGCGCAACTGATCGACAAAGCGCTGACCTTTCTGAAACCCGGTGGGCGGCTGGTGTTTTGCACCTGCTCGCTGCTGGCCGAGGAAGGCGAAGACCAACTGGCCGCCACCCTTGCCCGCCACCCCAACCTGACGGTAGAACCGCCAACCCTGCCAGGCATCGCTCCTGAATGGGTTACCGAGCAAGGTGGCCTGCGTCTGCGGCCTGATTATTGGGCAGAAATCGGCGGCATGGACGGGTTTTTCATGGCACGTTTGCGGGTTCCTGCATAACCGCGCTCAATTAACGGTGACAGCACGGGCCTGCGCGGCTATGATCGCGGCTAAGCAGACCCTAAACGGGCATACGTTTGAGTGGCAGTAAAGATGAGGCACCTTGGCTAACCCCGGTAAAGATGGGTTCGCGGCGCGTAGAACGCGCTGGCAGAACCGGCTGGCGGCTTGGCGTGCACAGCGCAGCCATGCCGCAACGGGGTTTGTATCACAGCCCGAACCGCGCAGTATCGGCATGTTCGCGCGCGGCAAACAGTTAACGGCGGGCAACTTCCTGTTCGCGGGCCGCCTGATCGAGGCCCCCGGAGAATCACTGTGGGATGCGCCCAGCACATCCGCCAAATTCTGGGCCGAAGCGCATGGTTTTGTCTGGCTAGATGACCTGGCCGCCGTGGGCGACCCGATTGCCAAGGCCCGCGCACAAGATTGGACGTGGGGCTGGATCGCCCGATTTGGCACAGGCAAAGGACCGGGCTGGACACCCGATTTAACCGGCCGCCGCCTGATCCGCTGGATAAACCACGCTATTTTCTTGATGAATGGCCGCAGCCCGGACGAGACAAAGCTGTATTTCAAAGCCTTGTCGGTGCAAACGGTATTCTTATCACGGCGCTGGCACGCAACCGCCCCCGGACTGCCGCGGTTTGAGGCCCTGACCGGCCTGATTTACGCAGGCCTCGCGCTGACTGGGATGGAAAAGCTGGTCACCCCCGCTATCATAGCACTGGCCCGCGAATGCGAGGCCGAGATTGATGACCACGGCGGCCTGCCCACCCGCAACCCCGAAGAGTTGCTGGAGGTGTTCAGCCTGCTAACATGGGCTGCACAAGCCATTGGCGAAGCAGGAAAAACTGTTCCCCAAGCCCACCGTGCCGCGATTGAACGCATCGCGCCCACCTTGCGCAGCCTGCGCCATGCGGATGGGGCGCTTGCGCGGTTTCACGGCGGCGGGCGCGGAATGGACGGGCGGCTGGATCACGCGCTTGCGGCGTCAAACATTCGGGCAGCAGCGGGCAACGGGCCTGCGATGGGGTTCTTGCGTCTGGCGGCGGCCCGCACATCTATCGTCATAGATGCCGCAGACCCGCCCGGCGGGGCCGCAGGGGCCTCGGCCCATGCCTCGACCCTTGCGTTTGAAATGACGTCGGGCCGCAGGCCGGTGATTGTGAACTGTGGCTCGGGTGCGCCTTTTGGGGCCGAATGGCTTCGCGCGGGCCGTGCGACGCCCAGTCATTCCACCCTCACGGTTGAGGGGTATTCGTCAAGCCGCCTGAACCTTGGCTCGCCCGAGGTGATGGCCGACCGCGCCCATGTGACCCAAACCCGCCCAACCGAGACCGCCGAGGGCCATGCCTTGCGCCTTGCGCATGATGGCTGGGTTGCCACACATGGCCTCACCCATTCCCGACTGTTGTTATTGTCACATGATGGCCGCCATGTCGGCGGGCAGGATGAGCTAAGCGCCGTATCGCCCAAAGACCGCGCGCGCCTTGCTGCCGTGATGCAGCGCAAATCAGATACGGCGATTCGGTTTGCCATCCGGTTTCACCTGCATCCTGATGTGGATGCCGCGATTGATCTGGGCGGCAACGCCGTCTCTTTGGCCCTGAAAAGCGGCGAGATCTGGATTTTCCGCCATTCCAACGCGCAGGGTCTGGCGCTTGAACCATCGGTTTACCTTGAAAAAGGCCGTTTGAACCCGCGTGCGTCGAAACAAATCGTCCTTTCTGGCCATGTCGCCGAGTATGATGCCGTGATTGGCTGGACCTTGGCGAAGGCACAGGATACTCCGCTGGCCATCCGCGATCTTGAACGAGATGAGTTCTAGATCTTGTCCTGACCCAAGTTACCCCAAGGAATTTGCCCATGACTTCCGATCTTGCCCCTGTAAAACGCGCGCTTTTGTCCGTGTCTGATAAGACGGGGTTGATTGACCTCGCCAAGGCGCTGGCGGCCCATGGGGTCGAATTGCTGTCTACTGGTGGGTCGGCGGCGGCGCTGCGCGATGCAGGGCTGGTGGTGCGCGATGTGGCCGATGTAACAGGCTTTCCCGAAATGATGGACGGGCGGGTGAAAACGCTGCACCCGATGGTCCACGGCGGTTTGCTGGCCCTGCGCGATAACGCCGACCATCAGGCCGCTATGGAAACCCACGGCATTGCGCCGATCGACCTGCTGGTAGTGAACCTGTATCCGTTTGAGGCGACCGTGGCCAAAGGTGCCGATTATGACACCTGCATCGAAAACATTGATATTGGCGGGCCAGCGATGATCCGCGCGGCGTCGAAAAACCATGCGTTCGTCAGCGTGGTCACCGACCCCGAAGATTACAGCGCCTTGCTCGCCGAAATGGATACCAATGGCGGCAACACCACCTATGCGTTCCGTCAGCGTCTGTCGCAAATCGCCTATGGGCGCACGGCGGCCTATGATGCGGCTGTGTCGAACTGGATGGCGGGCGCGTTGGATATTGCAGCACCCCGCCGCCGCGCCTTTGCAGGCACGCTTGCGCAAACCCTGCGTTACGGCGAAAACCCGCATCAGGCCGCTGCGTTTTACACCGATGGAACCGACCGCGCAGGCGTGGCTACGGCCAAACAATGGCAGGGCAAAGAGCTGTCCTATAACAACATCAACGACACAGACGCCGCGTTTGAGCTGGTCGCCGAATTTGCGGGCAAAGGCCCGGCTTGTGCGATTATCAAACACGCGAACCCTTGTGGCGTGGCCACGGGTGCGACCTTGGCCGAGGCCTATGCGCGGGCGTTTGATTGCGACCGCACCTCTGCCTTTGGCGGGATTATCGCGTTGAACCAAACGCTTGACGGGCCAACAGCCGAAAAGATTGTCGAAATCTTTACCGAGGTCGTGATTGCACCCGATGCCGATGAGGCCGCCCGCGCGGTGTTTGCGACCAAGAAAAACCTGCGTTTGCTGACTACGGGCACCCTGCCCGATGCGTCCACGCTGGGCCTTGCGTTCCGGCAAGTCGCCGGTGGCTTCTTGGTGCAAGACCGTGATGCTGCCAATGTGACTCTAGATGATCTGCGCGTGGTGACAAAACGCGCCCCAACCGATGCCGAAATGCGCGATTTGCTGATGGCGTGGACCGTGGCGAAACACGTCAAATCCAACGCGATTATCTATGTCAAAGACGGGGCGACCGTGGGGGTTGGCGCAGGCCAGATGAGCCGCGTTGACAGTACCCGTATCGCTGCCCGCAAGGCGCAAGACATGGCCGAGGCGATGGGCCTGCCGAACCCGCTGACCATCGGGTCGGTTGTGGCGTCGGATGCGTTTTTCCCCTTTGCCGACGGGCTGATCACTGCGGCCGAGGCCGGGGCCACGGCGATTATCCAACCCGGCGGGTCGATGCGCGATGATGAGGTGATTGCGGCGGCGGATGCGGCGGGCCTTGCGATGGTGTTCACCGGCCAGCGGCATTTCCGGCACTAAGATGCGGATGTTTTGGGCGGCCCTAGCTGTTTTCGCATTGGATCAGGCCAGCAAACTGGCCGTGGTCTTTGGCCTCAACCTGCGCGAAATCGGCGAGATGGACATCTGGCCGCCCTACCTGACCTTTCGCATGGCGTGGAACAAGGGCGTTAACTTCGGCCTGTTCTCCCATAACGCCGATGCGATGCGCTGGGTGCTGGTTGTGGTGTCTTTGGCCATTACCGCTTGGGTCTGGCGCTGGATAGCGCGGGGCAATCAACCGAAACTGGCGCAAATCTCGGCCGGTATTTTGATCGGCGGGGCCTTGGGCAATGTGATTGACCGCGTGGCATATGGTGCTGTAGCCGATTTTCTGAATATGTCTTGCTGTGGCTTTGAAAACCCCTATGCATTCAATGTAGCGGACATCGCAATCTTTGCCGGCGCGGCGGGCTTGGTGTTTTTCGCCGCCGATGGCAAGACAAAGTCGCGAAAGACCCCGTGACGCGCCGATAAGTTTCGGCTAAACAGGGGACGAATGATTTGAAGGAGGCGGAAATGCTTACAGGAAAAGGGGTACTGGCACTCGCAACAGCGACGATGCTAACACTTGCCGCCTGTTCCGGTGACACTCCGCAGCTTATGCATTTGCGGGCTTCGGGTGACGGACCAGATGAATTTGCGATTCTTCCTACAAAATCGCTACAAATGCCGACGGATTTGAAGACCCTGCCAGAACCAACTCTTGGTGGCACCAACCTGACAGACCCAACGCCCGAGGCCGATATTGCCTTGGCCCTTGGTGGCCGTTTGCGCGATGGGACGGGCATTCCAGCAGGTGATTCTGCGCTTGTAAACCATAGCGCCCGCTATGGTCGCTCGGCCTCGATCCGCACCGATTTGGCAGCCGACGACCTGCAATTCCGCCGCGATAATAATGGTCGTTTGTTGGAACGTGTGTTCAAAGTGAACGTCTATTTCAAAGCCTATGCAAAACAATCGCTTGATCAGCAGGCTGAATTGCAAAAGTGGCGCAATCGCGGTGTGCGCACCGTCTCGGCCCCGCCCGCCAAAGCGGATGAGTAAAACCTGCGTTAACAGCCTGCCTCTTTACGCTTTGAAGGCTTGACCCTGCGCTTGCTGCGTTTAGGTGTAGGCCTGAACGCCGAACGGAGGATTGCCGATGCTGCGTAAACTGTTGATGCCCATTGGTTTGGGGATGCTTACCGCCACTTCGGCGCTTGCCGATAAGGTTACCACATTCACATTGCAAAACGGGCTAGAGGCTGTGGTGATCGAAGACCACCGCGCCCCCGTTGTGACCCATATGATGTGGTATAAAATCGGCTCGGCGGATGAGCCGCGCGGGAAATCCGGCATTGCGCATTTCTTGGAACACCTGATGTTCAAAGGCACCGAATCGGTGGCCCCCGGCGCCTTTTCGGCCACAGTCGAGGCGCAGGGCGGTGACGACAACGCCTTTACCTATTACGACTATACTGCCTATTTTCAACGGGTTGCCACAGACCGGCTTGACCTGATGATGACGATGGAGGCCGACCGGATGCGCGGGCTTATCCTGTCCGAGGATAACGTGAAAACCGAACGCGCCGTGATTATTGAAGAACGCGCACAGCGCACCGACAGCGACCCAGGGTCATTGTTTGGCGAGCAGCGCCGTGCGGCACAATACCTGAACCACCCCTACAGCACCCCCGTCATCGGCTGGAAGCATGAGGCCGAGGCTCTGACCCGCGAGGATGCGCTGTCGTTCTATCACACCTATTACGCGCCCAATAATGCGGTGCTTGTGGTTGCGGGCGATGTGAATCCTGATGAGGTGAAGGCGATGGCCGAATCCCATTATGGCCCCGTAGCCCCTACCCCCGGCTTGGGCGAGCGTAACCGAGTGACCGAACCGCCGCAACTGGCCGAACGCAGGCTGGCCATGACGGACCCGCGCGTTGCGCAACCCTATGTTATCCGCAGCTATCTTGCCCCCGAGCGCAACAGCGGTGCACAAGAACAGGCCGCAGCCCTGACCGTTTTGGCCGAGCTGCTGGGCGGCAATTCCACCACCTCATTGCTGGCGCGCGCGTTACAGTTTGGCGATGCGCCCAAGGCCATTTACACCAGCGCCTATTATGACGGCCTGTCGCTGGATATCAGCGATTTTGGCTTTGTCGCGGTGCCGACGCCCGAGACTTCGCTAGCCGATCTAGAGGCCGCGGTCGATGACGTGTTGGCAGATTTCTTGAAAAATGGCGTCGATCAAACTGCATTTGACCGCATCAAACGTCAGCTCCGCGCGGCCGAGATTTATGCCCGCGACAACGTGGATGGTTTGGCGCGCGAATATGGCACCGCATTGACTAGCGGCCTGACGGTTGCCGATGTGCAGGCGTGGCCCGATATTTTGCAAGCGGTAACGCCCGAGGATGTGCTGGCCGCCGCACAAGACGTACTGCGCCGCAACAACGCCGTCACCGGATGGCTGGAACGCGATGATGCTGATGCCCCCAAAGCCGAGGTAAACCAATGATACTGCGCGTTTTCTTTGCCGCCCTTGTTGCGTTTTCCTTGCCCGCATATGCCGAACTGCCAATCCAAAAGGTCACCTCGCCCGGCGGCATTACGGCCTGGCTGGTCGAGGATCACGAGATCCCCTTTACCGCGCTGGAAATTCAGTTTCGCGGCGGCACCTCGTTGGACCCTGCCGAACAGCGCGGTGGCGTGAACCTGATGACAGCGCTGCTAGAGGAAGGGGCCGGCGATCTGGATGCCCAAGCCTTTGCCAACGCCCGCGATGCGCTTGCGGCCCGTTTCGGGTTTGGTTCGAGCACCGACAGCGTCAGCATTTCGGCGCAGTTTCTAACCGAAAATCGTGATGAAGCCGTTGATTTGCTGCGCCTTGCGATCACAGCGCCGCGCTTTGATGCCGATGCGGTGGAACGGGTGCGGGGGCAAGTTTTGTCGAACATCCGCGCCGAACTGAAAAGCCCCGAGGCGATTGCCGCCAACAGCTTTGACCGCCTAGCCTTTGGCACGCACCCCTATGGCAGCAATGGCGACGGCAATGAAATGAGCGTGGCCGGCCTAAGCCGCGCCGATATTGAGGCGGCCTTTAAAGGTGCGCTAAGCCGTGACCGGATTTATGTGGCGGCGACAGGCGATATTGATGGCGCACAGCTGGGCGCTTTGCTTGACACATTGTTGGGCGACCTGCCTGCAAAAGGCGCACCCTTTCCAAAGCGCGCAGATTGGGGCTTAACGCCCGGCGTTACCGTGATTGATTTTCCCAGCCCGCAATCGGTAATCTACTTCGGCCAACAAGGCATCAAGCGCGATGACCCCGACTTTTTCCCCGCCTATATCTTGAACGAAATTCTGGGCGGCGGCCGCTTCACCGCGCGCTTGATGACAGAAGTACGCGACAAACGCGGCCTGACCTACGGCATCAGCAGCTATTTGGTGCCGCAAGATTATGCCGAGATGATGGTCGGTCAGTTTTCCAGCGCCAATGCCACCACGGCCCAAGCGATTGACATCGTGCGCGCCGAATGGAAACGGCTTTATGATAACGGCGTCACAGCCGAGGAACTGGCCAAAACCAAGACCTATTTGACCGGCTCTTACCCGCTGCGCTTTGACGGCAACGCCCGCATTGCCCGCATTTTGGTTGGCATGCAGGCCGATGGGTTGCCCATCGATTACGCCCAAACCCGCAATGCGAAAATTGAGGCGGTGACGCTGGAAGACATCGCCAAAATCGCCAAACGGTTGCTGAAGCCTGATGATTTGCACTTTGTTGTGGTCGGCCAACCTGAAGGCCTGCCCGAAAACCTACCCAAGCCGTAACGAGATTTAAAAACGGTGGATAACTGTTCCGGCATGGTGGCAAGACTGCTGCCGCCATGCTAGAAATGGTGCCATGATTGCTGCAAACCCCTACATACACACCACCCAGCGCCCCATCATCCGCCAGTTGGATGAGGCCGCTATCAACCGCATTGCAGCGGGTGAGGTGGTCGAACGCCCTGCCTCGGCGGTAAAAGAGTTGGTGGAGAACGCGCTGGATGCGGGCGCGCGGCGGATCAGCATCGACTATGCCGATGGCGGCAAAACGCTGATTCGCGTCACCGATGATGGGTGCGGCATGACCGCCGAAGACTTGCCACTGGCACTGTCCCGCCACGCTACGTCGAAAATTGACGGCTCTGACCTGCTGAACATCCATTCCTTTGGTTTTCGCGGTGAGGCGCTGCCCTCGCTGGGGGCTGTCGGGCGGCTGACCATCAGTTCGCGCCCAGAAGGCAATGACGGGATGATGATCGCCGTTTCCGGTGGCCGGATTGACCCCGTGCGCCCCAGCCCGCTGTCACAAGGCACGATCGTTGAGCTGCGCGATCTGTTTTACGCTACGCCTGCGCGGCTGAAATTTATGCGCTCGGACCGTGCCGAATCAATGGCGATTTCCGAGGTGATAAAGCGGCTGGCGCTGGCCGAACCCGAGGTTGGCTTTACCCTGCGTGATGTCTCAAATGGTGAGGCGCGGGTAATGTTTCGCGCAGACCCCGTGTCGGGCGACTTTTTTGATGCGCTGCACGGGCGCGTTACTTCGGTTTTGGGGCGCGATTTTGCCGACAATGCCTTGGCGATTGACCACAGCCGCGAAGGGCTGCGCCTTGTGGGGTACGCAGCGCTGCCGACCTATTCGCGCGGGTCATCCGCCGCGCAATATCTGTTTGTGAATGGCCGCCCTGTGCAAGATCGCGCGCTGTTTGGGGCCTTGCGCGCGGCCTATATGGATGTGCTCAGCCGTGATCGCCACCCCGCTGCCGTGCTGAACATTGAATGCGATCCGCAAAGCGTTGACGTAAACGTCCATCCGGCGAAATCCGAGGTGCGGTTTCGCGACCCTGCCCTTGCACGGGCGTTGATCGTATCGACCCTGCGCCATGCGCTTGCCGAGGCGGGGCATCGGGCATCTGCGACCGTTGGCGCCGAAACCTTGGGCGCGTTTCAGCCTGAAACCAATCAGCCGCCGCGCGTGTATCAGATGGACAGGCCGTCCTCTGGCGCGATTTCAAGCGCTTATACGTTTCAGGCCCCAAGTGCGGACATGGGCTTTGCCGAGGCACCGACAGCACGGATGGAACCCCAAGAGATTGCGCAAACCGATGCCGCCCGCCCTTTGGGGGCCGCCCGCGCGCAGGTGCATGAGAATTATATCATCGCCCAAACCGCCGATGGCATGGTGATTGTCGACCAACACGCCGCCCATGAACGGCTTGTCTATGAACGGCTAAAGGCGCAGCGCGATGCCAATGGCATTGCCGCGCAGGCGCTTCTTATCCCTGAAATCATTGATCTTTCTGCGTCTGATACCGCCCGCCTGTTGGATGTGGCCCCCGAGCTTGCACAGCTTGGGCTGGTGATTGAGGCGTTTGGCGGTACGGCGATTGCCGTGCGAGAAACGCCTGCGATTTTAGGCCGCGTCAACGCGAGCGCCCTGCTGCGTGATATTCTGGACGACCTTGCCGACCTTGGCACATCTGACCGATTGCAAGCCCGCATGGATGCGGTTTTGTCGCGGATGGCCTGCCACGGCTCTATTCGTTCGGGCCGCCAAATGCGGGCCGAGGAAATGAACGCCCTGCTGCGCGAGATGGAGGCGACACCGCTTTCAGGCCAGTGCAACCACGGCCGCCCGACATATGTTGAACTAAAGTTGGCTGATATTGAAAAGCTGTTTGGCCGCCGATGATTGAAATCGCAGGACAAACCTACCCGTGGAATGACCCGTTGGTGTTAATCATCGCGGGTGCGGCGCTTGTGGTGTTGGGGTTTTTCCTGCTGATTTTACGCGCGGCAGGGCAATCGGCACGCGCGGCCGAACCCCTAATGCGCGAAATGGGCTGGCTGGGGCAACGCGTGCAAAACCTGTCGGAGGGCCAAGAGCGGCTGGCGGGCGGCCTGCACCATGTGTCGGAAACCCAAACCCATAGCCAGACCGCCATGCTGCAACTGATGGAAAAGCGGCTGGCAGAGGTGCAACGCAGCATGACGGAAAGCCTGCAAGGCACCTCAACCCGCACGGCACATAGTTTGGGCGAACTGCAACAGCGGTTGGCAACCATCGATAAAGCGCAGGCCAATATCGAAAAACTGTCAGGCAACGTATTGGGGTTGCAGGATATTTTGTCTAACAAGCAAACTCGCGGGGCCTTTGGTGAAATTCAGCTGAATGATATCGTCCACAAGGCACTTCCGTCCGATGCCTATACGATGCAGGCCACGCTTTCCAACGGCAAGCGCGCCGATTGCCTGATCCACCTGCCCAACCCGCCCGGCCCGATTGTCATCGACAGCAAATTCCCGCTGGAGGCCTATGAGGCGCTGCGCCGCGCCCGCACGCCTGCCGAGCAGACCGAGGCCGCACGGTTTATGCGCATATCGGTGCGGACGCATATCAAAGCGATTTCGGAAAAATACATCCTTGAGGGCGAGACCGCCGATGGGGCGCTAATGTTTTTGCCGTCCGAGGCAGTCTATGCCGAGCTGCACGCCAATTTCCCCGAATTGGTGCGCGACGGCTTTGCGGCAAAGGTTTGGATCGTGTCGCCAACCACCTGCATGGCCACGCTGAACACCATGCGCGCCGTGCTAAAGGATGCACGGATGCGCGAACAGGCCGGCGCCATTCGCACCACCCTGCGGCTGTTGCACCGCGATGTTGAACTGATTGTCGGGCGTGTGGATAAGCTGAACACCCACTTTCATCAGGCCCGCGCCGACCTTGAAGGGATTGGCACAGCCGCAGAACGCGCAGGCAAACGCGCGGCAAAGCTGGATAATTTTGATTTTGAAGAGCTGGCACCTGAACCTACGCTGCCAGGTATCGGCAACACCGCTGCCGAATGACGGCTGCCTAATGCTTGGAGCCCCAGCTCAGGGATGCATGTTTGCGGGTAAAGTGTTCGGCCATCAGCCCAATCACAAACACCACAAATGTAACCTTTAGCGGGTACATGTAATTGCTGTAATGCGGGTGGTAATTCAAAAAAATAAACCCGCGACCTTGGTCAATCGTGTGAAACAGCGGGTTCCAATCAAACAGCTTTAGCTTGGATGTCGGCATCGCATTAGCCAAAAACATCTTACCGCTCGCGATCATGTTTGCGCGTTGGTAAAGCTGGGTCACGATGCCCATTGTTTCAGGTTGCCACGGCTTTAGCGCCAAAAAAAGTGTGCCGATTGCCACACCGCTGGACCATGAAATAAGCAGCATCCCGATGGCGCCGGGAAGGTCATGAAATTCAATCGGTTGAAACGCCGCGTGGTAGACATAGATCACTACCCCCGCCGATAATACCTGAATATAAAGCGAACTGAGCGCTGCCGAGGCGATTGCGACCAATGTATTCATCGGGGCGTGCTTCATCATTGCGGAGGTTGGTCCTTCGCAGCCCGCAACCGCCCCCAAGGCCTTGATATGCGTCATATACATAAAGATGCCAGACATCACATAAAGCAAAAAGTCACCGCGAATTGCATTACGACGCAGGCCCAAAACGTGGAACATAATGTAGAACACACCGACCAGCATAACGGTCTGAAAGATGTTCATTAACAGCCCGATTGCGGGGTTCCCGTGATTCTTGCGGACGTTTCTTACCGTGGCATGAAAGATCAATTCCATCATACCTAACGCCGTGCTTACCCGATTTTTTCGGGCCTCGCGCTGAAACATCGTAGATCCTACCTCTGCTCGGTGGTGGCCCTCGTCGTTTTTATAGCTTTGAAATCTTGATGATTCCTTAGGTACGGATGATAAGGGGCGACAAGTGTTTTTACAATATTATCAAAACAGGTCAAAAATATGGAGCGTATTATGGATTTCCCCCCCTTTGTGGCGCTGATGCGTAAACTGGCGCTAGAGGCTGGCGATAAGATCATGGAAGTCTATGCTGACCCCGATTTTGACGTGCGTTCTAAGTCGGATGAGAGCCCGGTGACTGAGGCGGACGAGGCTGCGGATGCCATTATTTCTGCAGGGTTGCGCGCGGCCTATCCCGATGTGACGCTGATCACCGAAGAGCAAGCCGATAGCCACGCACTGCAAGCCCAGACCTTTATGATTGTTGATCCGCTTGACGGCACCAAGGAATTCGTGAATCGGCGCGGCGATTTTACCGTGAATATCGCCTATGTTGAAAACGGCGTGCCAAAGCTGGGCGTCGTCTACGCTCCCGCCAAGGGCCGCCTGTTTTATACCCGCGCCGATGGGCAAGCCGTTGAAGAAACGGGCGATTTTGCCAAGGATGTCGTCGGCCCCACACATGAAATTCACGTTTCAACTCCCGACGACAGCGCCTTGATGGTTGTCGCGTCAAAATCGCACCGTGATGCTGCGACCGATGCCTATATCGGAAAATATGCCGTGCGTGATATGACGTCTGCGGGCAGCAGCCTAAAATTTTGCCTTGTAGCCACGGGTGAGGCAGACCTTTACCCCCGCCTTGGCCGCACCATGGAATGGGATACGGCGGCCGGTGATGCGGTGTTGCGCGGGGCGGGCGGCCATGTCGTGCGTTTTGATACCCACGCGCCGCTTGCCTATGGCAAAGCGGGTTGGGACAATCCGTTCTTTATCGCCTATGCACCGGGCGTGTCGCTGAAAAAATGACCGCCCAGCCTGCCAGCCTGATCATCGTCAGCCGCCACCGGACTGCGGCGTTGAAGGTGGCGCTGGCAGGCGTGGTGCAGATGGACTACCCAAATTTTGAGGTGATCGTTGTCACTGATCCAGCCTCGGCTGGGGCGGTGCGCGGGTTGGGGTTGCCTGTGAAACTAACAGAATATGACCAGCCCAATATTTCAGCCGCGCGCAATATCGGCCTGCAATTGGCGGCGGCCCCTGTGGTGGCCTTTATGGATGATGACGCGGTGCCCGAGCCAAGCTGGCTGTCGCGCCTGACGGCCCCCTTTACCAACCCGCAGGTCACGGCGGCGGCGGGGTATGTTTTGGGGCGATCGGGGCTTGCGTGGCAATGGCGGGCGATGTGGGTGGATAGTGACGGCTTTGACCATCCGTTTGACGCCGGCCACCAGACCAGCCTGCACAGAGGCACACCACAGCGCACGATCAAAACCCAAGGCACCAACTGCGCCTTTCGCCGTGACGCCGTGCTGGCGCTTGGTGGTTTTGATGAAGCCTATACCTTTTACCTTGATGAAACCGACCTGAACCTGCGGCTTGCGGCCCAGGGTGGGGTAACGGCGGTTGTGCCGGGGGCTGTGGTGCATCACGGCTTTGCGCAATCCAGCATGCGGACGCAGAACCGCGTGCCTACCGACCTTACGCAAATCGGCCACAGCCTTGCGTATTTTATCACCAAGCATGGCCGAAACCCGGCGGCGTTGCAAAAGCATGTGGCCCATCAACGCGCCCGATTAATTCGCCTTGTGCTGCGCGGTGCGATGGGGCCTTTCACTGCGCGCCGCCTTATGGCTGGCCTGCAACAAGGCATTGCCTTGTCCAAAGAGCCCGCGAACCACGCCCCACTGATGCCCGGTCAAACCCCGTTTCTGCCGATGCCCAACACCGGCCCGCGCCCAGGCTGCCTGCTGATAGGCCGCAGCGCGGATCGCCACCTGCTGGAACAGCAGGCCCAGGCCGCCCGCGCCAACGGACACATCGTAACCCTGATTCTTTTGTCGCGCGGCATCCGCCCCCACACCCACCGCTTTACCGAAAACGGCTGGTGGGAACAAAGCGGAGGCCGCTTTGGCCGCGCCTTTCGCAACGGTCAGCGCTTTGTTTGGTGCAACGCACAAGAGCGTCGGCAGATCGAGGCCCGTCGCCTTAGGGAGTTGCGACCAATTAACTCTATCCATGATGATGAAAAAAAACTAAACAACCCTTAATTGTTTCCAATTTGTCAACTTTCTGCCGAAATTATACCCCAATTGGCTGCGAAAGCATGCAACAGGTTAACAATACAACGAAACAAATTGGGTAAGGTCGAGTCCATGACAAGCAGAAAAATTACAAAAGCAGTATTTCCCGTCGCCGGAAAAGGCACGCGTTTCTTGCCAGCAACCAAGTCAATCCCCAAGGAAATCATGACGCTCGTTGATCGTCCATTGATCCAATACGCGATTGATGAGGCCCGCGCCGCTGGCATTACCGAATTCATTTTTGTGACCTCGCGTGGTAAATCCGCGCTGGAGGACTATTTTGACATCGCGCCCGAGCTTGAAATGACATTGCGCGAAGCTGGCAAAACCGAGTTGCTGGACGTTTTGCATAAAACCAACATGGACAGCGGCGCCATCTCTTATGTCCGTCAAAATCAGGCGCTGGGGCTTGGCCATGCTGTCTGGTGCGCCCGCCGTTTGATTGGTGATGAGCCGTTTGCGGTTTTGCTGCCCGATGATGTGATCGCGGCCGAAAAACCTTGTTTGCAGCAAATGGTCGAGGCCTATGCCGAAACCGGCGGCAACATGGTTGCCACAATGGAAGTTCAGCCTGAAAAGGCCGGCTCTTATGGTGTGCTGGATGTGGCCGAAGACAATGGCGATATCGTCCGCGCCAAAGGCATGGTTGAAAAGCCGAAGTTTGGTGAGGCCCCCTCCAACCTTGCCGTCATCGGGCGCTACATCTTGTCGCCGAACGTTCTGACAAACTTGAACGAAATGAAAAAAGGCGCCGGTGGCGAGATCCAGCTAACGGATGCAATCGCCCAAGAGCTTGACGGTGGATCATCGATTTACGGTTACCGTTTCCGCGGCCAGCGCTACGATTGCGGCTCAAAGGCTGGGTTCTTGCAGGCGACGGTGGCCTTTGGCCTTGCCCGCCCTGATCTGCAAGACGAGTTTGCGGAATATTTGCATGACGTGATCGAGCTGCAAAAGGTGGCAAAGTAAGTCTATGGCCTCAACCGCTCGGCTGCTTGATCTTACGCGCTTGGTACAGCGTTTGGGAAAAGGGCAGCCGACCGGCATTGACCGGGTTGAGGCCGCCTATCTTGACCATTTCCTGACGCTACAAACGCCGGTTTACGGGCTTGTGCGCAGCAGGCTGGGCTTTTTGCTGCTGAACAAGCAAGGCATGGCCGGATTTCGACAATTGCTGTCCGATCAGCGCCTGCCGCCCCCCGACTGGCTGTCGCGGCTGACACGGCGAAACGACGCAGTGCTTGCCCGCAGTGAGACTGCCACGCGCAGGCTGGCCTTTGCCCGTTCCAGCCCGTGGCGTTTGGCGCAAACCTTGCGGCACCAGCTGCCCGGCGAGTTTGACTATTTTAACACGGGCCACGCCAACCTAACCCGCAAAACCCTGACGGCGATAAAGGCATCTGGCGGGCGGGTTGCGGTTTTGGTGCATGACACCATCCCGCTTGATCACCCCGAATACACCCGCCCCGATACCATCACCCGTTTTGGCGAAAAACTAGCGTCGGTGGCAGCTGTGGCCGATCTGGTGATCCACACCGCCCGCACCACACAAGGCCTGACCGAGGCCCATTTTGCCCGCCTTGGCCGCACCCCGCCGGGCATTGTGGCCCCTTTGGGGATTGTGCCGCTGCACCCCAACCAAACCGCACCACGGCCGCACCCCTATTTCGTAACATTGGGCACCATCGAGCCCCGCAAAAACCACGGCTTTCTGCTGGACCTCTGGGCCGAAATGCACCGCACACTTGCCCCTGATGCGATCCCGCATCTTCTTATCCTTGGGCGGCGCGGCTGGTCGAATGAAGCCGTTTTTCAACGACTTGATACGCTGCCCTTCATTGGCCAAACTGTGTTTGAGATGGCCGATTTGGCAGATGATGACGTGGCAGGCCTGTTGGCCAACTCTTGCGGGCTGCTGTTTCCCAGCCATGTCGAAGGCTATGGCCTGCCCCCGTTTGAGGCCGCCACCCTTGGCGTTGCTGTTATTGTGCCACCTTTGGCAATTTATCGTGAAACTCTGGGGAATTACCCCGTTTACGCCGCGCTAGATGATAGTTATTCTTGGATGGAAACAATCATGCGCCTAAAAGATAGGCGTAAGGGGCAAACAACAACAGGGGAGAGCATAGGTAAGGGGTTTAATCCCCCGAGCTGGGAAGACCATTTCAAGATTGTCTTAAGCTCTTTTTGATAGAGATTTATGAGTAGGTTTGGCTGCACCGCATTGGGTCTGGCACATCTGGAAAGCAACGAGTGAGCATAATTTCAAACTATCGGCTAAGACTGGCGCGCAAACGCTGGCTTTTTCGTGCCTTTCGCAAACGGCGCGAGATGAAGCCTGTTGTGAACCACACTGCTGCGATTACGCCCACCGATATTTTGCTATTTTCGACCCTGCGCAATGAGCGGGTGCGTCTGCCATTTTTCCTAAAATACTACCGTGATCTCGGGATTAATCATTTCCTGATCGTGGACAATGACAGCGATGATGGATCACGCGAATATCTGCAAGACCAGCCAGACGTGTCGCTTTGGCGCACAAAACGCAGCTATAAAAAGGCCCGCTTTGGGGTGGATTGGCTGAACTGGCTGCAAAGGCGCTATGCCCATGATCATTGGGCGCTGGTCGTCGACCCGGATGAATTTTTTGTCTATCCGTTTTGTGATACCCGCCCTCTGCGCGCGTTGACCGACTGGCTTGATGCCTCGTCGATCAAATCCTTTTCGGCAATGCTGCTGGATATGTACCCCAAAGGCCCGATTGGCGACCAGCCCTACCAAGAAGGGCAAGACCCTTTCGAGATTGCACAATGGTTTGATAGCGGGAACTATTCGATCAGCCGTAACGGCTATTTTGGCAACCTGTGGATTCAGGGCGGGCCACGCGGGCGCATGTTCTTTGCCGATGCCCCAGAACGCGCGCCGGCGCTGAATAAAATTCCGCTGGTAAAATGGCATCGCGACTATGCCTATGCCTCATCGACCCACATGCTGCTGCCGCGCGGTTTAAACTTTGTTTACGATGAATGGGGCGGCGAAAAAGCCAGCGGATGCCTGCTGCACGCCAAATTCCTTGATACCTTTGCCACAAAGGCCGAGGAAGAAATGCTGCGCGGCCAGCACTATGCCAACAGCCATGAATACAAGGCCTATAAGGCCGCGATGGATGACAGCCCCGACATGTGGTGCAAGTGGTCGGAAAAATATATCAACTGGCGGCAGCTTGAAATTCTGGGCCTGATGTCCAAGGGAAACTGGGCATGAGCTTGGGTGTCGTAATGCTGTGCCACACGGCGTTTGATCGGGCGGCCCAAGTGGCGCAGCATTGGGTATCGCGGGGGTGCCCCGTTGTTATCCACGTTGATAAACGCGTCAGCAAATCCGAATTCAACGGCCTGCAAGCCGCGCTGGCCGATGTTGCGGATGTGCGGTTTTCGCGCCGCTATCCCTGCGAATGGGGTACTTGGGGCATTGTTGCCGCCACCCAAACCGCCGCCGCAACCATGCTACGCGATTTTCCGGGCGTGCGGCATGTCTATCTTGCCTCGGGCTCGTGCCTGCCTTTGCGCCCAGTGCATGAATTGGTGACCTATCTGGATGAGCGCCCGCGCACCGATTTCATCGAATCCGTCACCACCGCGGATGTCGGCTGGACTGTGGGGGGTCTTGATCTTGAACGCTTTACCCTGCGCTTTCCGTTTTCATGGCGCAAGCATCGGCGTTTGTTTGATGGCTATGTCAACCTACAACGCCGTATTGGCTTTAAACGCCGCATACCGCCGGGCATCGTGCCACATCTGGGCAGCCAATGGTGGTGCCTGACGCGCCAAACCCTGTCGGCCATTCTCGAAGACCCCGAGCGTGAGGAAATAGATCGCTATTTCCGCCGCGTCTGGATACCGGACGAATCCTATTTTCAAACGCTGGTCCGGCGTTATTCCGCGAATGTGGAAAGCCGCTCGCTTACCCTGTCAAAATTCGATTTTCAGGGCAAACCACATATTTTTTACGATGACCATCTGCAGCTTTTGCGCCGGTCCGATTGCTTTGTCGCCCGCAAAATCTGGCCCCATGCCAAAAAGCTGTACCGCGTTTTCATGACCGAGGACGGTGTGGGCCAAGCCGCAGCCGAGCCGAACCCCGGCAAAATTGACCGTCTGTTTTCCAAGGCGATCGAACGGCGGACCAAAGGCCGTGCGGGCCTTTATATGCAAAGCCGCTATCCAAATGAAAACTGGGAAAACGGTAAAAGTGCGTCGCCCTATTCGGTGTTTGAAGGCTTTACCGAACTGTTTGAAAACTTTGAGCCTTGGTTGGGCAAAGTGACCGGCGCGCGGGTGCATGGCCATCTTTTCTCGCTTGATCGGGTTGAGTTTGCGGGCGGCGAAACCGTTTACAACGGCGCACTATCGTCCTCGGCGGCCTTGCGCGACTATAACCCCAAAAGTTTCCTGTCGAACCTGCTGTGGAATACGCGGGGGGAACGGCAATGTTTCCAATTCGGCCCCGCCGATAATCAGCATATCAACTGGCAGCTTGCGGGCGACCCAAATGCCACAATCTCGGTTATTTCGGGGGCGTGGGCTGTACCATTGTTCAAATCCAACCTGAATTTTTCCGAAATCCGGCAAGAGGCCGCGCGCCTGCAACGCAATGAGCAAGAGCATCTGAACGTGCTGCGCAGCCCTTGGACCAAGGCGCGCACACGCATCTGGAACCTTGCCGAGTTTGTCGAAAACCCGATGGAGCCATTGCAAACCATCGTGGATGAAATCAGCCCGCGCGCGCTGCGCCGCCTGACCGAGGCGCCGCATATGACCGACCTTGCGGGCTTTGGCCAATTCTTGCAAAATCTGCGCAATCAGGGCATGCAGCCCGTCTTGATGGGCGATTTTCCCGTGAATGATGACCTACAGCAAAACGCCGCCCGCAGGGGCCGCCCCTATTTGGTAAAGTAGCCCCTTGGAACAGAAATTCGATAGCTTTGTCTTGCTGGCCGAGATGCGCACCGGCAGCAATTTCCTTGAGGCCAACCTGAACACCCTGCCCAATACCGCCTGCTATGGTGAGGCGTTTAATCCGCATTTTATCGGCAAGCTGAACCAAGATACGGCGTTTGGCGTCACCCTTGCACAGCGTGAGGCTGACCCAATCCTGCTGCTGCGCCAGATGCGCGCGCAGGGACCGGCGCTGACCGGATTTCGCTATTTTCACGACCATGACCCCCGCGTTTTGCCGCTGGTTTTGGCAGATGCGCGCTGTGCCAAAATCATCCTGACCCGCAATCCGGTCGAAAGCTATGTCAGCTGGAAAATCGCCCAAGCCACCGGTCAGTGGAAGCTGACGAAGGCCAAGCGTTTGAAAACGGCCAAAGCACAGTTTGACGGGCCGGAATTTACCACCCATTTGGCGCAATTGCAGGAGTTTCAGCTTGCTTTGATGCATGGGCTGCAAACCAGCGGCCAAACCGCGTTCTACATCGACTATGAGGATATCAACGACACCGACGTGCTCAACGGCCTCGCGCGGTTTCTGGGGGTTCAGGGAACGCTGTCCGCCCCTGATGACACGCTGAAAAAGCAAAACCCCGAGGATATTTCAGAAAAAGTTGAAAATTTTGAAGACATGGCCGCCGCCTTGTCGCAGCTTGATCGTTTCAACCTGTCACGCACGCCCAATTTTGAACCCCGCCGCGCCCCCGCCATTCCATCGTTTTTGGCCGCTGGTGCCGCACTTTATATGCCCGTGCGCGGCGGCCCAGAGGATGCGGTGACCCAATGGTTGGCAGGTCTTGGCCCGGTTATGGACAATTTTAACCAAAAATCTATGCGCCAATGGCTGCGTAAAAACACCAATCACCGCAGCTTTACCGTGCTGCGCCACCCCGTGGCCCGCGCCCATGCGGGGTTTTGCAGCCACATCCTGACTGGCGCTTTGCCGCATATTCGCGAAGGCCTGATCAAAACCTACAAGGTTGGGCTGCCAAAAATCGGCGAGGGTATGTCTGTTGCCGATCACCGACAAGCGTTCCTCGATTTTCTGCGGTTTTTGAAACTGAATGTTGCGGGCCAATCGGGTTTGCGCATTGACCCACATTTCGCCAGCCAAACCGCCGTTTTACAGGGTTTTGCACAATTCCAAGGCCCCGATCTTGTGCTGCGCGAAGAAAGCCTGCCGATGGGTCTTGGGTTTGTCGCCGCCGAAATTGGCGCCGCCTGCCCTGCCATCCCTGCCCTGCCCGACCCGTCACGCGATCTGCTGGCCCAGATTTATGACCCCGAGATTGAAGCCGCAACGCGCGATGCCTATAGCCGCGACTACATGGGGTACGGGTTCAGCGACTGGCGTGCAGATTAAAAATTCCAGTTAAAAATCCAAGTCGGTGTAATGCGATGGCGGCGGGAAGCCCGGCACCTGATCGGCGAGCAGTGGCCGAAAGGATGGCCGCGATTTTATCTTGGCATACCAATCCTTTACGTTGGAAGACCGGTTCCAATCGACATCCGAAATATAGTCCAAGCAGCTCAGATGCGCGGCGGCGGTGAAATCTGCCAAGGTCATTTCATTGCCAGCCAGCCAACGCCGCTGATCCAGCAGCCACGCCATATAATCCAGATGATATTTGATCCGATTAGCGCCCAGCTTTACCGCTTTGCTATCGGGATAGCCCAGCTTCATCACCTTTTTATTCACCCGTTCGTACAGCAGGTTCGACGTCACCTCGGAATGGAACTTATCGTCAAACCACGCGCAGAGGCGCCGCACCTCAAACCGCCCGTCAATGTCACGCGGCATCAGGGCCGGTGTCGGGTATTTTTCTTCCAGATACTCACAAATCGCTTGGCTTTCGGTCAGCATCTTGGTGTCGGTTTTCAGAATTGGTACCTTACCCGCCGGATTGCGCCGCAGAAAATCGGTCGATGGTTCCCAATAACGCTCTTCAATCAGTTCCACTTCCTGCTTTTTCTCGGCCAGCGTCAACCTGACCTTGCGGCAAAACGGTGAGAGAGGGAAATGGTACAGTCGGTTCATTACGTCTAAACTTTCAGCAAAAGGAATAGCCTCTTATCTGCCAATTCGCAGAGATTTCAATCCCAGTTGCCGCCTTAAGGTTCAAAACAAGCGGATCTTCCGTCACTGCGAATGGTGGCCGCGCCGTCAAAAATGGCGGCTGAGCGTTTGCGCAGTGCCGCGCTTGGCTTTTCGGCATTGCGATCTTTTGGGTCGGGCAAAACAGCCGCAAGGCGCGCAGCATGTACAGCCGTCAAATCGGCGGGCTCGACAGCAAAATAGCTGGCCGCCGCTGCCTTGACCCCAAACACACCTTCGTCAAATTCTGCGACGTTCAGATACACCTCTAGGATGCGGCGTTTGGACCAAATAATCTCAATCACCGGTGTAATCAGCGCTTCCAACGCCTTGCGCGTATAGGTGCGCCCTTGCCACAAAAACACATTCTTGGCGACTTGCTGGGTCAGGGTTGACGCGCCCCGATTGCCGCCCGCGTCAATCGCCGCGCGGATAGCCCCCATGTCAAAACCCCAATGCGTGCAAAAATTGGCATCCTCGGCGGCCACAACCGACCGCGCCATCACGGGCGCAATCTCATCCCAACTGGCCCATTCCTGTTTAACTTTGCCAAGACGCTGGCCCTCTTGCCACATGTAAAAGGTGGTCGGTGGGTTGACGACGGAAAACAGCAGCACCAGCGCCACAAGCACCAGCGCCGCCCCAGCCAGAAGCCGCAACACCCAACGCATCACCCATTTAACGGGGTTGCGGCGGATTGCGGGTGTTTTGGTTTTCGTACGTTTTGCCATGCCCTGTTTAGCCATGAAGGCCAGCTGCGATCAAGCGCGGACTGACCCACGAACCCCAAACCCGGCAAAGAAAAAACCCGGCGAAAATATCCGCCGGGCTTCACATTAGGCTCGCAGATGCGCCTGATTATTCAGCAGGCACTGCCTCGCGCTCATCCGACAGCGGATGCGGCAAATGCACCAGCATTTCCCTTGGGCAGGCTTGCAGGAAGTTTACCCGCTCATCGGCCCAGTCGTTCAAGATTGCCTTGGCCTTCAAGCTGCCCGTCTCATCCGCATGGCGCTGAATCAAGCCCTTCAGCTGTGCCTCCCAATGCGGGTGGCTGACGGCACAGGTGACAAGGGTTTCAACGTTCATGAACTCTTCGGCCACGCCGTCCGGATCGTACAGATAGGCCATACCGCCCGACATACCGGCACCAAAGTTGGCCCCGATCGACCCAAGAATAACCGCCACACCGCCGGTCATATACTCACACCCGTTGGTGCCGCAGCCTTCAACCACAACCGACGCGCCAGAGTTACGCACAGCAAACCGCTCACCCGCGCGACCGCTGGCGAACAGGTTGCCCGCCGTTGCACCGTACAGAACCGTGTTGCCGATGATCGTGTTGGCAGACGCATCCAGCGGGCTGGACATATGCGGCCGCACCGTGATGGTAGCCCCCGAAAGGCCCTTGCCGACATAGTCGTTGGCATCGCCGTACACCTCAAGCTTGATGCCCCGCACCGCAAATGCGCCCAGCGATTGGCCACAGGACCCCGACAGTTTCACCGTCAGATGGTCTTCTTGCAGGCTGTTGCGCATGCCAAAGCGTTTCACGATATGGCTGGATGCCCGCGTTCCTATGGTGCGCAGCGTATTGCGCACGGCATAGGACAGCTGCATCTTTTCGCCATCTTCAAAGAAGCGCGCGCCATCGCGGATAATTTCCGCATCCAGCGTGTCCGGCACCGCATTGCGCGGCTTGGACCGGTCATAGGTGATCCGGTTCGCGCCATCGACGGTAATCAGCAGCGGGTTCAAATCGAGATCATCAAGATGTGCCGAGCCACGCGAAACCTGAGACAGCAAGTCCGCCCGCCCGATCACCTCATCCAAAGACCGTGCGCCGATGCTGGCCAAAATCTCACGCACTTCTTGCGCATAGAAGGTGATCAGGTTGACCACTTTATCCGCGTTGCCCGTGAACTTTTTGCGCAGCTCATCGTTTTGGGTACACACGCCCACCGGGCAAGTGTTGCTTTGGCACTGACGCACCATAATACAGCCCATCGCGATCAATGCTGCGGTGCCGATGCCGTATTCTTCGGCCCCCATCATCGCCGCCATCACGATATCGCGGCCCGTGCGCAAACCACCATCAGTCCGCAGGGTAACGCGTTCGCGCAGGTTGTTCATCGACAACACCTGATGCGCCTCGGTCAGGCCCATTTCCCATGGCAGACCAGCGTATTTGATAGATGTAGCAGGGCTGGCACCCGTGCCGCCGTTATGGCCCGAAATCAGGATCACATCGGCCTTGGCCTTGGCCACGCCTGCCGCAATCGTCCCCACACCCGAAGAAGACACCAGCTTGACCGTCACTTTGGCCCGCGGGTTTATCTGTTTCAGGTCATAGATCAGCTGCGCCAAATCTTCGATCGAATAGATATCATGGTGCGGCGGTGGCGAAATCAGGGTCACCCCTTGGGTCGAATGGCGCAACCGCGCGATGAGGGCCGTAACCTTCATCCCCGGCAACTGCCCGCCTTCACCCGGTTTCGCACCTTGTGCGACCTTGATTTCCAGCTCTTCACAGGCGTTGAGATATTCCGCCGTCACGCCAAAGCGCCCCGAGGCCACCTGCTTAATTTTCGCAGACGGATTGTCGCCATTCGCCTCGGGCAAGAAATGCGCGGGGTCTTCACCGCCCTCACCTGAATCCGATTTCGCGCCAATCCGGTTCATCGCCACGTTCAGCGTTTTATGCGCTTCGGGCGACAGCGCGCCCAAAGACATACCCGGCGTCACAAAGCGTTTGCGGATGGAGGTGATGCTTTCCACCTCTTCAATCGGCACAGGTTTGCCCAAGCTTTTGATATCCAGCAAGTCGCGCAAATGGATCGGCGGATTGGCCCGCATTGCGGCGGAATACTGCTTCCAAATGTCAAAGCTGGCACGGTCACAGGCCGATTGCAGCATGTGCATCGTCTGCGCTTCCCAGGCGTGCTTTTCGCCCGAGCGCCGCGCCTTGTAGATGCCGCCAATCGGCAACACATCTGCACCACCCAGCCAGCCGCGTGCGTGAACCTCTTCCAGCTTGTGCTGAATACCCGACACGCCGATACCGGAAATCCGGCTTTGCATCCCTGGGAAATACTCGGCAACCATGGCGCGGCTCAGGCCCACTGCCTCAAAGTTCAACCCGCCACGATAGGACGAGATCACCGAAATCCCCATCTTGGCCATAATCTTCAACAGGCCCGCATCCACCGCATCACGGTAGCGGCACGTGGCATCGGTCAGACTGCCTTCCAACAACCCGCGGTCAATCCGGTCAGAAAGGCTGTCTTGCGCCAGATAGGCGTTTACGGTGGTCGCACCACTGCCGATTAACACGGCAAAATAATGCGGGTCCACACATTCCGCCGACCGCAAGTTCAACGAACAGAACGTCCGCAGGCCTTTTCGCGTTAGCCAGCTATGCACCGCAGAGGTTGCCAAAATCATCGGCATCGGCACGCGGTCCGGCCCTTGGCCTTCGTCCGTCAGCACCAAGTGCCCCGCACCAGAGCGCACGGCGTCTTCGGCCTCGGCACGAATGCGTTCCAGCCCTTTGCGCAACGCATCGGGTTCGGCATCGCGCACAAAAGTACAGTCGATCACCGACACGGTATCGCCGAAATGGTCCATCATCGCGTGGAATTCGGCATTGGCCACAAACGGGCTGTCCAGCACCAAAATCTCGGTCTGGCTGCTGCTTTCATCCAACACGTTTTTCAGGTTACCGAAACGCGTTTTCAGGCTCATCACGCGGCTTTCGCGAAGTGAGTCAATCGGCGGGTTTGTTACCTGACTAAAGTTCTGGCGGAAGAAATGCGACAGCGGGCGGTAGATGCTGGACAGCACAGCCGCTGGCGTATCATCACCCATCGAGGCGATCATTTCCTTGCCGTCTTCGGCCATTGGCGCCAGCACTTGTTCCAGCTCTTCCAACGAATAGCCGGCAGCAATCTGGCGTTTGCGCAGCTCGGCGCCGGTAAATTGCGCGGTCTCTGGCACGTCATTCAGCAGGTTGTTCAGGTCAACGACCTTTTCAATCCAATCGCCAAACGGCTGTGCTGCGGCCAACTTATTTTTCAGCGAGGTGTCGTGGTACAGCTTGCCCTCAACCAGATCGACAGCAATCATCTGCCCCGGCCCAAGCGCGCCTTTTTCGCGGACGGTATTTTCGTCAATAGGCACCATCCCCGCCTCGGAGCCAGCGATCAGCAGGCCGTCACCGGTCACAACATAGCGCATCGGGCGCAAACCGTTGCGGTCAAGCCCGGCGCAAACCCAGCGACCATCGGTCATCGCAAGTGCAGCAGGGCCGTCCCACGGCTCCATCACGGCGTTGCAATAGGCGTACATATCGGCCCAAGCTTTGGGCATATCTGTCGTGGCTTTGCTCCACGCTTCGGGGACCAGCATGGTTTTGGTCATCGGCGCATTGCGGCCAGACCGTACCATCACCTCAAACACAGCATCCAGCGCGCCGGAATCGGACGTGCCTGCCGGAATGATCGGTTTGATATCCTCGGCCATGTCGCCAAAAGTGTTGGATGCCATGCGAATTTCATGGCTGCGCATCCAGTTCACGTTGCCTTTCAACGTGTTAATCTCGCCGTTATGGGCCAGCATGCGGAACGGCTGGGCCAGCCACCACTGCGGGAAAGTATTGGTCGAATAGCGCTGGTGATAGATCGCAAAGGCGGACTCGAAACGCTCATCCATCAGGTCGGGGTAGAATACCGCAACCTGTTCGGCCAGCATCATGCCTTTGTAGATGATCGACCGGCACGACAGGCTGCACAGATACAGGCCCGCAATATGCGCCTCGGCTGCTGCTTTTTCCACGCGACGGCGAATGATATACAGTTCACGCTCAAACTGGTCTTGGTCAATATCCTTATCGCAACGGATCAGGATTTGCTCAATCTCGGGGCGTGTTGCATTGGCTTTTTCTCCCAGCACGGTGGTTTCCACCGGCACATGCCGCCAGCCATAGATGTAATGGCCCATCCGCAAAACTTCGGTTTCCATGATGGTCCGGCAGCGTTCTTGGGCACCAAAATCGGTGCGCGGCAAGAAGACTTGGCCCACCGCGATCAGCTTTTTCGTATCGGGTTCATGGCCAGTGCGGCGCACTTGGTCATAGAAAAACTTAACCGGAATCTGCACATGGATGCCCGCGCCATCGCCAGTTTTGCCATCGGCATCAACCGCGCCACGGTGCCAAATTGCCTTTAGCGCATTGATGCCATTTTCCACCACTTTGCGCGTAGGCTTTCCCGAAATCGACGCAACAAGGCCCACCCCACAGGACGAATGCTCCTCCTCAGCTTTATAGAGGCTGTGCTCGTCCATAAAGGCGCGCTTTGCTTCCTCTGCGGCCACCCAGGCAGCATCATAAACCGGTGTCTTTGTCATTGGGTCACTCCTTCGGAAGGATCGAAATTTAAAACTGTGGCGGGCAAACGGCCCAAAGGCGCGCGGCTCATTCGTCCGGCTCTTCAAAATCTGACATCATTTTGGCGTAGACCTCATTGGGCGACATTGTCCAAGGAAAGGCCTCACCCTGTTCATAGGCACTGCGCCAAACATGGTAGTTATCTTCAAAAACCGACTCATCCACATAGAACGGGTCGGCCTCCATAAACTCGGCAGCTATAACAACGCCTTGCCAAAACGGTGCCATTTCAATGACCTGACTGCCCTCCTCGGGGCTGCGCACCATCAGGCTTAGCGTCGGTTCCGCCGCGACACCGCCCAAATCTTCGGGCGAATCAATACGGCCCACCCAGATCACCACGGGGTCAAACCCGTCCTGCTCACTGGTGTAAAACTCGCCTATCTCCAGCTCAATTTCCATCGGATGCCCCTTTGGAATAGCTGCTTAGGATTGCGTCACATTCGAACAACGGCTCGGTGCTGAAAAACCCCGGCTCGCCCGGAAAGATAAACTGCAACGGGCTGCCATCCATCGGCACGCCGCCGTTGCCATCATCCCATTCCGACGGACCCGCGAAAAACAAACGCCAGTCAGCATTGATATATTCGTTGCCGCGCGACTGTACGACAGAGCCGTCCGCCTTGGTCTCGGCAAATTCGAACTGGGTTTCTTGCAGGCTGATCCCGTCAATCACAACGGTTTTGCCAGTCAGACGGTCAAAGCCCCGCACAGTGCTGGCCCCACCATCATCGCGGCGCAATGAGAAGGCAAAGGTATCAACCCCGCCCAGCAGCTCGGAAAAAGAGGCGGGGTCTTCGGCACCATCCATCACTTGGCGCACCATCGGGTTCATATCGATGCTTTCCACCCATTGCCCCTCAGCGTCGGTGCGGCTGGCAAAAAACAGGCCTTCTTGGTCAAAATCGGTGCGCCACTGGTCGCCCGGCGCATCTTGCGTGCATTTGTAAAAGTTCGAAACCCGACAGGCCCGTCCTTGCACAGTCAGCCACCCCGTACAGCCCGCAGGCGGCGTAAAGCTGCCCGCGAAACCAGCGTCAGGCAGCATCAGCCCCCCACAAACCACCAGCGCGGTGCTGCGGCAGAGCGACAAAATAGCGTTGGTCATTGCAGCATCCTTTCCCACTTGGTGGATATGAACGGGCCGCGCCTATTCAGCAGCGACCACAGCTTCTTGCTTCATATAGTCCAGCATCGCATCGGCCGCCTCGCGCCCGTCACGGATGGCCCAAACCACAAGGCTTGCCCCGCGCACGATATCACCAACAGCATAAACGCCATCCATATTGGTCGCGTGGGTTTTGAAATCAGCCTTGATCGTCCCCCAGCGGGTCACGCCCAATTCAGGCTGGCCCCACAGGTTCGGCAGGTCTTCCGGCTCAAACCCAAGCGCCATAATCGCCAGATCGGCGGGTTCGACATAGTCAGCGCCTTCAATCACTTCGGGCATTTGACGGCCTGATGCGTCCGGCGCGCCAAGACGCATCTTTTGCACCATAACGCCTGTAACCTTATCGCCACCGGTGAACCCTTTTGGCGCGGAAAGCCAAACAAACTCTACGCCTTCTTCTTCGGCGTTCTGGGTTTCACGCTGGCTGCCCGGCATGTTCGCCTTATCGCGACGATAAAGGCATTTCACGGAAGTTGCGCCTTCACGAATGGCCGTGCGCACACAGTCCATCGCAGTATCACCACCGCCGATGACCACAACCCGCTTGCCCGCCGCATTCAGCGTGCCGTTATCATAGTCCGGCACATCATCGCCAAAGCTTTTGCGGTTGCTGGCAGTCAAGAATTCCAACGCAGGCACGATGCCTTTGGCACCAACGCCCGGTGCCGCCAAATCACGCGCTTTGTAAACGCCGGTCGCAATCAGCACCGCATCATGCTGGCCACGGATCGCGTCAAAGGTCAGATCTTTGCCAACAGTACAGTTCAACACAAACTGCACACCGCCGGCCTCTAGCTGGTCAATCCGTTGCATCACAACGTCTTTTTCCAACTTAAAGCTTGGGATGCCATAGGTCAGCAATCCGCCTGCACGGTCATAGCTGTCATACACCGTGACCTGGACACCCGCGCGGCGCAGCACATCTGCCGCCGACAGGCCGCCCGGCCCCGCACCGATTATGCCCACCGATTCCGCGCGTTCCCGCGCTGGCTTGATCGGCTTGACCCAGCCGTTTTCCCACGCGAGATCGGTCAGATACTTCTCAACCGAACCGATGGTCACAGTGCCATGACCCGACTGTTCAATGACGCAGTTGCCTTCGCACAGGCGGTCTTGCGGGCAGATCCGGCCGCAGACTTCGGGGAAAGTGTTCGTTGCTTGCGACAGCTCATAGGCCTCTTGCAAACGGCCCTCGGCAGTCAGGCGCAGCCAATCGGGGATGTTGTTGTGCAAAGGGCAATGCGATTGGCAAAACGGCACGCCACACTGGCTGCACCGGCTGGCTTGCTCGGCAGCTTTATCGGCAGCAAACTCGCGATAAATTTCATGGAAATCTTGGGCGCGCAAATTTGGCGGGCGCTTTTCGGGCATCTCCCGAGAAACATTCACGAAGCGGAGCATCCGTTCCTTGGCCATTCTAAGCGCCTCCCTATTGGTATTCATGCGGTCTTGGACAATAGCGACTTCATACTTTGGTACAAAACAGAATAAAAGTCAGCACAGCTGCCCTAAATCAAAGTATTTATTCGAAATTTGCCTGCGCCTATCTTATTCTTGTAAATAATAGGTCAGCAAGTATTACCTATTAGATCAGTACCCCGACGAAAGCGCTACCAAAGCAAGCCCGCCGACTATGATTCGCCACCAGCCAAACAGCGCATAGCCATGACGGCTGACATAGCCCAACAGCCAGCGCACGACCAGAACGGCCGCAATAAACGCCGCGATAAACCCTATCGCGATTTCATTCATCGCACTGGCATCCAAAACATCGCGGTTTTTATACAAATCATAGGCAAAAGCGCCGGCCATCGTCGGCATCGACAAAAAGAACGAGAACTCGGCCGCGGCGCGTTTATTGGCGCCCAACATCAACGCACCCACAATCGTAGCGCCCGAACGTGATACGCCCGGAATCATCGCAAGACATTGAATAAAGCCGATCTTCAGCGCCATCCCTAGCGGGATCTTCATCGCATCATCATAGCGCGGCTCGGGGGCAAAACGGTCCACAAACACCAGCACAATACCGCCCAATATCAGCATCACCGCAATCAATCGCGGGCTTTCAAACAGGACCGTTTTAATGAAGTCATGCGCCGCCACACCAATGAATACCGCTGGCAAAAACGCGATCAGAACCGATAGGATCGTCCTGCGCGCATCGGCACTATGCGGGGCAGCACTAAACACGCCCCACAGCTTCGCCGCATATACCGACAAAACCGCCAGCACCGCGCCCAGCTGAATCACCACTTCGAACGTCTTGCCAGAGCTTTCAAATCCGATGAAATGCCCTGCAAGCAGAATATGCCCTGTGGATGAGACGGGGATAAATTCCGTCAACCCTTCGAGAACCCCCAGAAAAAGGGCCGAAAGTGTCGTATCAGCCATAGCAAGCACCTTTTAGGTCAAATTTTCCGCAGGTTTTTGGCGCTGCTTTTAATTGCAGCATATTGGCCCGAAGGGCGATAAGGCCAAAGATATTCTGGCAACATCGATTCCATCGTCACCGGCTTGATCCCAAGATCGGCAAAGGTTTTAGCACCTTCAGCCACAACATTATTATGGCGTAGGGATTTCACCTGATCGCGCGTCAAAATACGGTTCGCAACCAGACCGCCGGTTATGGCAGACATCACGTCAAAGGTTTTGCCCATGATCGATGCAAGCACAAAGGGAATATTCAAAACCAGCCGCCGACGTTGAATAATCGCCAGCATTTGCTTCATCAAATCACGGAATGTCGCCACATCCGGCCCGCCCAACTCATACACGCCCGGCGCCGCAGCACCCGTAGCGCCCAGAACTGCTGCCTTTGCCACGTCATCCACAAACACAGGCTGAAACAGCGTGTCCGCACCGACCACTGGTAGAATTGGCCCCAAACCGGCCATGCCAGCAAAGCGGTTAAAGAACGCGTCTTCCGAGCCGAAAATAACCGAAGGTCGCAAAATCACCGCGCTTGGGAAAGCGGCTAGCACAGCCGCCTCGCCCTCGCCCTTGGTGCGTGCATAGATGCTATCTGCCGCCGCATCGGCCCCGATTGCCGAAATCTGCACCAAATTGACAACCGATTCTTCGGCTGCGATCCGCGCGATCCGCCCAGCGCCTTCAACCTGCACCGCTTCGAAATTATTCTTGCCGCCTTTGTCAAAGGTGCCAACGCAGTTCACAACCGCATCCGCCCCCATCAACGCGCGCCGCACCGAGGCGTCATCGCGGATATTACACAAAACAGGCTCAACTTGACCAACGGCACCAATGGTCCGCACGAAAAGCGCCTCATTCGGCCTGCGCACGGCCACGCGTACGCGCCAACCGTCTTTTGCCATACGCCGCGCGATATATCGCCCGACAAACCCCGAACCGCCGTAGATTGTGACCAGTTTGCTCATCCGTCTCGCCTCCGTCTGGAAAGCTTTTCATCCGATTGCATACATATCCCCACAAGACTTTCCAAACAAGCAACAAAAGACCTAATGATTTTTGTTTAACACCCGTTGACACCGCCACAACGCCCCGCTACATCGCCCTCACTACCATCGGCCCAGATGGCGGAACTGGTAGACGCGCACGGTTCAGGTCCGTGTGCCGCAAGGCGTGGAGGTTCGAGTCCTCTTCTGGGCACCATTACCATAAAGAAACCCGGCAACTATTATAAGTTGCCGGGTTTCTTTGGTTTTATGGCCCACCATTTTCTCTTTGGTGAAAATATCCTCGCCGAAGGCACGGTTTTTTTCAAAAAACCGCCCCCTTACGGCGCGATCAATGCGTCCAGCATCGCGCGGGCATCCGGCCCGTCCCATTCGGCATCACCAATCAACCGTGCGACCTCTTGCCCCTCGGGGTTCAGGATAACCGTCAACGGCAGACCGATCACCCCCATCTGGCGGGCCAGCGCGGTTTTTGCATCCAACAGCACAGGCAAGTTCTCAACACCGATCTCGGTAAAAAACCGCGTTACAGCAGCAGGCGGGTTGCGGCCTGTCGCCACGGTTACCACGGACACATCGTCACTAACAGCCAGTGCTAACCGATCCAAACTTGGCATTTCCTTGCGGCAGGGCGCGCACCATGTGGCCCAGAAATTCAGTACAACCCATTTCCCCTGCCACTCGGACAGCCCGCGCTCGGCGCCTTCTAGATCAACCAGAACCACATCCGGCACGGCTTTGGCCTCATCCAAAAACACCAATTTTCGCATATCGCCCGCCAGCACGGCCTTGGCCGCTACCACATCGGCCAAGGCTGGGTTTGCACCAAGCATCAAGGCGGTATAAAGGACGCAAAGACCAATTCGCAGCATTCTCATCTCCTCAGGGGCAAGCCCATGACCAATTCTTCCAAACCCAGCACTGCAAACACCATGTGGGGCGGCCGCTTTGAAGGCGGCAATGACGCCATCATGCAGGCCATCAACGCGTCAATCGGGTTTGACCGCCGCCTTGCCGCCCAGGATATTGCAGGCTCTCGGGCCCATGCTGCCATGTTGGCGGCACAGGGTATCCTGACGTCTAGCGATGCCGAGGCGATCCGTGAAGGCCTGCTCACGGTGTTGTCAGAAATTGAAGGCGGAAAGTTTCCGTTTCGCGTGGAATTGGAAGATATCCACATGAACGTTGAGGCGCGCCTAAAGGAAATTATCGGCGAACCGGCTGGTCGTTTGCACACAGGACGCTCGCGCAATGACCAAGTCGCCGTCGATTTCCGGCTCTGGGTGCGCGACCAATGTGATGCCGCGATCACGGGACTTGAGGCTTTGATGAAGGCGTTTTTGGCGCAGGCCGAGGCGGGCGCAGATTGGGTGATGCCCGGTTTCACCCATCTGCAAACTGCGCAGCCTGTCACTTGGGGCCACCATATGCTGGCCTATGTGGAAATGTTCGCGCGGGATCGGTCACGTTTCATTGACGCCCGCAAACGGATGAACGAATGTCCATTGGGGGCTGCGGCGTTGGCGGGGACCTCTTTCCCAATCGACCGCGATGCCACCGCTGCCGCCTTGGGTTTTGACCGCCCCACCGCCAACAGCCTTGATTCGGTGTCCGACCGCGACTTCGCGCTTGAGTTCCTCTCGGCCTCGTCGATTTGCGCGATGCACCTTAGCCGCTTTGCCGAGGAGTTGGTGATCTGGTCTTCATCGCAATTCCGTTTTGTAAAGCTGTCCGACAAATGGACGACCGGCTCTTCAATCATGCCGCAAAAGAAAAACCCCGATGCAGCCGAGCTGCTGCGCTCGAAACTCGGGCGCATCTTGGGGGCCACGGTGGCGCTGTTCACCATCATGAAGGGCCTTGCGCTGACCTATTCCAAGGACATGCAAGAAGACAAAGAGCAAACCTTTGACGCCGCCGACAGCCTGATGTTGGGCCTTGCCGCGATGACAGGCATGGTCGGCGATATGACGGCGCTGCGTGACAATCTGAAAACCGCCGCCGCATCGGGTTTTTCCACCGCCACAGACCTTGCCGATTGGCTGGTGCGTGAGCTGGGAATGCCGTTCCGCGATGCCCACCATGTGACCGGCACGCTGGTCGCCATGGCCGAAAAGGCGGGGATTGACCTGCCCGACCTTACGCTTGCACAGATGAAATCGGTACATGACGGTATTCGTCAGGATGTATTTGACGTTTTGGGTGTAGAAAACTCTGTGCGCAGCCGTATGTCTTATGGCGGGACAGCCCCCGATCAGGTGCGCGCCCAAACCGCACGCTGGAAGGAAATGCTGAAGTGAAACCGCTGTTTGTGCTGGCCTTAGTGTTTATATCTGCCTGTGACCTGTCACCCCGCACAGGGGCCGACCCGATGGTCACCGGCATGGGCCGCACAGAAACCTCGGTCACGGGCGGCGCGCCCGTCTTTACGTTTTGATGCGCGCGCCAGCGATTATTTCAGCTAGTGTTGCGGTGTTCCTTCTGGTCGGGTGCTCTGCCCCCGGCCTGCACACAAATATCAGGATCGGCCCCAATGGCGTAACCGTCACGCCGGTCGCAACTGCACGGATCGTAGGGGCCTCTGTGTCCGTTCGCCCCTAATAACTGGCCCAAATAGGTACCCCCATGCGCTTTATCTTTGCCTTTCTGACTTTATCCATCCTTGCCGCCTGCGGTGCCGATGGTGCCCCCACCGCGCCCGGCCTGCACGCGTCTGGCAACGTGGCGGTTGGCGTCTCAACGGTCAATTAGGGCGTTTTGCTCCGGCCTGTGGGTTCGCTGCAATCTAAAGCCATCGCCGCCAATTATCCAGCTGTGCCGCCCCTCGCCCCAAACCGCCCCCCCCGAAATCGCAGCCCTTATCGGTAGCCATGCGATCAGCGGCCCGCGATTTCCCCTTGCCCATCGCGCGCCTGCGGCCCAGCATGGCGCAAATGCATACAGCGGGGATGTTTCGATGAACCAACACCATAACCTGACCCACCACGCCGAGCGTGTCGATATGGCCGCCGCCTTTCGTTGGACCGCACGGCTGAACATGCATGAGGCGGTCGCCAACCACTTTTCCCTTGCTGTGTCGGATGATGGTAAGGATTTCCTGATCAACCCCAATCAGCGTCATTTCTCCCTGATCAAGGCCAGCGACCTGCTGCTGTTGAACGCCGATGACCCCGAGGCGCTGAACCGCCCCGATGCCCCCGACCCAACCGCATGGGGGCTGCATGGGTCAATTCACCGCCATGTGCCGCACGCCCGCTGCGTGATGCATGTGCATTCGATATTCTCTACTGTTCTTGCCAGCTTGGCCGACAGCCGCCTACCGCCGATTGACCAAAACACCGCCACCTTTTTCAACCGTGTGGTGATTGACGAAGGCTATGGCGGCCTTGCGTTTGAAGACGAAGGCACCCGCTGCGCCGCGATGCTACAAGACCCGCGCCATAAGGTCATGGTCATGGGCAATCATGGCGTTTTGGTGCTGGGGTCCTCGGTCGCCGATGCTTTTAACCGGCTGTATTATTTCGAACGCTCTGCCGAAACCTATATCCGCGCGCTGCAAACGGGCCAAAAACTGCGGCTTTTATCGGATGAGGTGGCGACTGGCGTGGCCGATGCGATGGACCATTACGATGGTCAGGCCGATCGCTTTTTCGACGACATCAAAACCTTGCTAGACAAAAGCGAGCCGGATTTCCGCGCCTGAAACGCTCCTGCTTGGCTGTGCCGCCGATACCATGTAAACGCAGCCCAAGCAGATTGCACCAAGGGGGCTAGATTGGACCATTTTCAGTATAAATCCGGTATACTTCATGCCGAAGGGGTGGCCATTGCCGATATCGCGGCCACAGTTGACACGCCGTTTTATTGCTATTCAACGGCCACGCTGACCCGCCATTACCAGCTGTTCACCGAGGCGCTGTCGCCGATGCCGCACCTTGTGTGCTTTGCCATCAAGTCTTTGTCCAACGTAGCTGTGCTGAAAGTACTGGGCGATCTGGGCGCTGGCATGGATGTGGTGTCCGGCGGCGAATATCTGCGCGCCAAGGCGGCTGGCGTTCCGGGGGACCGTATCGTGTTTTCTGGCGTTGGCAAAACCCGCCAGGAAATGCACCTCGCGCTGACCGGCGGCATCCGCCAGTTCAACGTCGAATCAGAGCCTGAAATGCGTGTGTTGTCCGAGGTGGCGCATGGCCTTGGCCTGATCGCGCCGATCACCATCCGCGTGAACCCTGATGTTGACGCCAAAACCCACGAAAAAATCTCAACCGGTAAAAAAGGTGATAAATTCGGTATCCCGATTTCCCGCGCGCGTGAGGTGTATGCCGAAGCCGCCAAATTGCCCGGCCTGAAAGTTGTTGGCATCGACGTGCATATCGGCAGCCAATTGACAGCGCTTGAACCGTTTGAGGCGGCATACCTGAAGGTGGCCGAGCTGACCCACGCCCTGCGTGCCGATGGCCATACGATTGAACGCCTAGATCTTGGCGGCGGGCTTGGCATCCCCTATGCCCGCGACAATAACGCCCCGCCTTTGCCGATGGATTACGGCGCGCTGATCAAACGCACTGTCGGCGATTTGGGCTGCGAAATTGAAATCGAACCCGGTCGCCTGATTTCCGGCAACGCAGGGATTTTGGTATCGGAAGTGATCTATGTGAAAAACGGCGAAGACCGTGATTTCCTGATCGTCGATGCCGCGATGAATGATCTGATCCGGCCTGCGATGTACGGATCACACCATGATATTATCCCTGCGATTGAACCCAGCGCAGGGGCCGCACAGCAGCCCTATGATATCGTTGGCCCAATCTGCGAATCGGGTGATACCTTTGCCAAGGCCCGCAATCTGCCAGCGTTGCAGGCAGGCGACCTGATCGCGCTGCGTTCGGCCGGTGCTTATGGTGCCGTGATGTCGTCGGAATACAACTCGCGCCCGTTGGTGCCCGAAGTTTTGGTGCATGGCGATCACTTTGCAGTCATCCGCGCCCGTCCAACGTTTGACGAAATGCTTTCTCGCGATACCATACCTGAGTGGCTGTAACGCATTACAGCCCAACAGGCCCAACTCGCCAAGGCAGGTAAATGACGCAATCCCCGCGCGACAGCATCGCAGCCCAGCTAAAACGCCCAGCCGCCCTTACGCAGGCGGGGCTTTGGGCTGAACGGCTGGCGCGCTGCTTTTGGCCACTGTGGACGATCATAATCGCCGTTTTGGCTGTACTTGCCTTTGGCCTGCAAGATTTCGTGCCCTTGCCTGTGGTTTGGGCTAGCTTGGCAGCGGCACTTTTCACGATGATCGTGACGTTCTGGCGCGGTTGGCGCAGTTTTATGCGCCCAAGCCGCCAAGACGCGCTGAACCGCCTTGACGCCACCCTGCCCGGCCGCCCCATTGCCACGCTTGCCGATACCCAAGCCATCGGTGCCACCGACCCCGCATCTCAGGCCGTTTGGGCCGCCCACCTTGCCCGCATGGCCCGCGCGGCAGCAACCGCCCGCGCCGTGCCCCCAGACCTGCGGCTGGCCAAGCACGACCGTTTTGGCCTGCGCTACATCGCGCTGACGGCCCTTGTTATGGCGCTGATGTTCGGTTCGGTTTGGCGCATCGCCTCGGTCACCGGCCTCGGCCCAACGCAAGCCACAGCAATGAACGGCCCCAGCTGGGAAGGCTGGGTTCAGCCCCCGCCCTATACCGGCAAACCCGCGCTATATCTGAATGACATCACCCAAGACACGCTTGAAGTGGCGACCGGCAGCCGCGTGCAGCTGCGTTTTTATGGCGAGGTTGGCGCATTGACCCTGACCCAATCGGTATCGGCGCCCGCACCGCTTGACGCTGATGCACCCGAAGCCCCCACCGCGCACAGCTTTGACATCATCCAAAGCGGCGACATCACGATCAACGGCCCCAGTGGCCGCAGTTGGGCCATCACCACCAGCATCGACACGCCCCCCAGTATCTTCGCCAAAGGCGCGTTGACGCGTGAGGCGAATGGCAGCCTGAAACTGCCATTTGAGGCCGCAGATGACTTTGGCGTCACGGCAGGCAAAGCTGTCATCGCGCTGGACCTTGCCGCAATCGACCGCCGCTATGGCCTTACAGCCCAGCCTGAGGCCACCGACCCGATCACGCTTGATCTGCCGCTGCCAATCAGCGGCCAGCGCACGGATTTCACCGAAACCCTGCTGGATGACCTGTCGCAACACGTCTTTGCCAACCTGCCTGTCACCATCACCTTATCAGCCACGGATGCAGCAGGCCAAACCGGTACCGCAGCCCCCTTGCATGTGACCTTACCCGGAAAACGCTTTTTTGACCCGCTGGCGGCAGCGGTGATTGAGATGCGCCGTGATATCCTGTGGGCGCGTACAAATGCCCCACGCGCGGTACAAATTTTCAACGCCATCACCAACCGCCCCGAGGGTCTTTTTTCGAATGAAAAGGCCTATCTGCGCCTGCGCGTTGCCCAACGCCGGCTTGAGTCGCAGCAAAGTGACCTGACGGTTGAGGCGCGCGATGACCTTGCCAAAGCACTGTGGGATATCGCTGTGCTGATCGAGGAAGGCGACCTGAATTCAGCCCGCGAACGCCTGAAACGCGCCCAAGACCGCCTGAATGAGGCGATCCGCAACGGCGCTGACCCGTCGGAAATTGACCAACTTATGCAAGAGCTGCGCCAAGCGATGGACGACTACATGCGCCAGCTTGCCGAAGAGGCCGAGCGCAACCCGAATGGGCAGGCCGCTGATGAGCAAAACTCGATGGACATCACCGGCGACCAGCTGCAAGACATGCTGAAAGAGTTGCAAAAGCTGCTTGAGGAAGGCCGGATGGAAGAGGCCGCCGAGCTGATGGCAATGCTTCAGCAGTTGATGGAAAACATCCAAGTAACCCAAGGCGAAGGTGGCCAAGGCGGCCCCGGCCAACAGGCGATGAAAAACCTTGGCGACACGTTGCGCGACCAACAAGACCTGTCGGATGACAGCTTTTCCGAGTTGCAAAACCCCGGCGGCCAAGAGGGCGCGCAACAGCAGCAGCCCGATGTGCAAGGTCAAGACGGGCAGCAAGACGGCGCACAAGGCCAGCAAGATGGCCAACAAAACGGTGAGGGGCAGGCCGACCAGCCTGAAAAGGGGCAGTCTGAAAATGGCCAATCCGAACAAGGCACTGGCTCCCAAGGGCAGGGCCAAGGTCAAAGCTTAGAGCAACGCCAAAGCGATCTGCGTGACCGCCTCAACCGCTTGAACGGCGACATGTTACCCGGTGCAGGCACCGAACAAGGCGAAGCCGGCCGCAGCGCGCTGGATGAGGCAGGCCGCGCGATGGAAGACGCCGAGCGCGCCTTGGGTCAAGGCGATATGGCAGGTGCGCTGGACAAACAGGCCGATGCCATGCGGGCGATGCGCGACGGCATGCGCAGCCTGAACGAGTCGATGGCGCAAGAGCGCCGCGAGAACGGCAACAACGGCCAAGCCGAGGCCGTTGGCCGCGCCGACCCAAATTCAGAGCGGGATCCACTCGGCCGCGAACCGGGCGAAGGCGCGCGCATCGGGTCTGATCGCAACTTGCTGCAAGGCGATGATGTCTATCGCCGCGCGCAGGATTTGCTGGATGAAATTCGCCGCCGCCAAGGCGACCAAACCCGTCCCGACAGCGAACGCGACTATTTAAAGCGGTTGCTGGAATTGTACTAAACCGGCTTGGCGTCAATGTCAGGCGGACCCCAAAGCACCGACGGCCCCTTTTGCGCCCGCGCCTTGGGCTAAGCTGCACAGCCGCCTAGCTGTTTGATCCGCTTGTCAGATTTTGCAAGGTGGCGATGGCTTTGCGCATTGCGTTATCCAGCCACGCCCGCGCCACATCAACTCCCGCGACATAGCTGTTCATCGCGGCCTCGGCTGCGGGGAATTGCTCAATGATTTTGGGGGCGGCCACATAGGCAGTAATGAGCACCACAGCAATCAGCAGCATAAGCGAAAACCCGCTGCGAAAGCCGTCATTGGCTGCCGCTGCATCGGCGTCTTCTGTCGCCATCGCCGCCTCATCGCCGCTGCGGTTTTCCGAACTGGCGCGTAAGGTTGAATTGATTTCCTCAATATCGGGCAGCAAATCGCGCCGCGCAGTGGGCTTGTCATTCCCTTCCGGCTCGGGCTCTTGGCCACGCAAACGGGCCAAACGGTCGCGCACCGCCTTGGCCGCACTGGCCCCGCCAGATGTTTCTTGCAGCCCTAAATCAGTCTGCGTTTCCAATGGACGTGGGGTTTGTGACCGACGCACCGAGACTTCACGCTCGGCCTCTTCGCGCAACACGGCCTTCAGGCTTTCGTCCAATGCCCGGCGCGGTGCGACAGGAGGTTGGGATTGCGCATCGGTTTCTGGATGGTTTGAGGCAGCAGGTTCACCCTGTTTTGGTTCGGCCAGAAATGGCGCGGCAGCTTCACGATTCAGCGCCGCAACCATGGCCGCAGCCTGCCGTTGCTTTTCAGCGGCTGCAGCTAAAGTTTTGGCTGTCTCCTGCTGCTCAAGATCTGCCGTATGGCTTTCTGCCGTGCTTTTTACAGAGGTCTCGGCTTGGGGCTGTCTATTGAGGGGCTTTTTGGATGAAACACCCGCGGGTGCCGCATGTGGTGCCACAGGTGGCGGCCTAACGGGCGCGGGCACTGCGCGCACTGGCGCACGAGCCGGCGCTGGCGTGCCAAAAAGTTCTTCTTCAGCGTCACGCTCGGCCTCTAGCTCGGGCGGCAACTGAAACCATGTATGGCCACAGTTCGAACACTGTACATCACGCCCGGCATCCGTAAGCGCGCCCGGTGCGAGTTCGTACTGTGCATCGCAATTTGGACAAACCAGCCGCATTTGCTATCTCTCCGCCACAAAGTTACTCGTCCCCTATGGCTTTGTAGCCTTGATATTATGTATATCCAAGCCTTTGTCCTCATTCTGTGTACAATATGGCGTTGAAACCGCCCCCACTCTGGGCAAAACTGCAACAATTGCGGCACACCGCCGTGTGAAACGCCGTAAAACGGAGCATTGTGTGATAGCCCTTGAAAACGTTGCCTATTCCTATGGCGGAGGAGAGTTGTTGTCCGAGGTCAGCTTGCGTCTGGCACCGGGGTCATTTCACTTTCTGACGGGGCCATCAGGGGCAGGTAAATCCACGCTGCTGAAGCTCTGCTATGCCGAATTGCTGCCAACGGCGGGCCACGTTACCCTGTTTGACCGCGAGGTTCGTAGTTTGGACCGCGACGAAGTGGCGATGATGCGGCGGCGCATTGGCGTGGTGCACCAAGACTGCCAGTTCCTTGACCACCTGCCGCTGGCCGCCAATGTGACCCTGCCCGCAATGGTGTCGGGGCGGGACTCGGTGATGGCCGATCTTGATGATCTGTTGAATTGGGTGGGGCTGGCGAAACTGGCCAACTCGTTGCCGCCGCAACTGTCGGGCGGGGAACGCCAACGCGCTGCAGTTGCCCGCGCGGTGATTATGTCACCCGATGTGGTGCTGGCCGATGAACCGACGGGCAACCTCGATTGGGAAATGTCGCTGCGCCTGCTGACCCTGCTGGTCGAGTTGAACAAAATGGGCAAAACAATCCTGATCGCTACGCATGACCTAAACCTGATCCGCGCCGCGAAACAACAAGTGCCCGCCCGTGTGCTGCGCATTGCCAAACGCCGCGTGCAGCTTGCGGGGGCCGACCTGTGAACCTGATGGCCCTTGCCGATATGCTGCGCGGCGATAAACATGCTGATCGCGTGGTCCCCCCCTCTGGCCATACGGCATGGCTGACCAGCTTTACGGCCGCGACAATGACCTTTCTGGCGGTGTTTGCGCTGGCACTGTCGCTGGCCTCGGGGCGGCTGGCCGACCGTTGGGGCGACGCGCTGGCCCGCAGCGCCACAATCCGCATTTCCGCCTCGACCGGCCAGATGGATGCCCAAACCCGTGCGGTGCTGGATGTGCTGGCCACCACGCCGGGGGTCGAGCGCGCCCGCGCCATGACCGATGCCGAACAACGCGCCTTGCTGGAACCTTGGTTCGGCCCAGACCTACCGCTGGATGCCCTGCCTATTCCACGGCTGATTGAGATCACCGAAGACGGTACCGGCTATGACAGCGAAGGCCTGCGCCAACGCCTGAGCGCCGAGGCCCCCGGGGCCGTGTTGGATGACCATACCCGCTGGCGCAAACCGCTGGTCATGGCGGCGGGGCGGCTGCGGTTGCTGGGGCTAATGTCTATTCTGCTAATCGGCGCCACGATGGCGGCGATGATAACCCTTGCGGCCAACGCCGCGCTGGCCGCCAATTCCCAAGTGATCCGCGTGCTGCGGCTGGTCGGCGCGCGTGATAGCTATATCGCCCGCGCCTTTGTGCGCCGTTTCACCCTGCGCACCTTGGGCGGGTCGGCCTTGGGCGCGACGCTGGGTGTGATCGGTGTGGCCTTTCTGCCCTCGGCTGATGTGGCAGGCGGGTTTCTAACAGGCCTCAGCTTTCAAGGTGCGGGTTGGCTTTTGCCGCTGGCCCTGCCACCACTGGCAGCACTGGTGGCCTTTACAGCCACCCGCTTTGCCGCCTTTCGCAAACTTAAGGAACTGACCTGATGCGCGCTACCCTGACCTATGCAATCCAATGGTTATTGTCGCTGATCTTCATCATCCAGATGTATATCGCGATGGCGGTGGTAGGCATTTTGTACTTTCCCTATGCGCTGGTAACCCGCGATGGCGCACTGGCGGCCGGCCATGCCTATGCCGCATGGGTGATCTTTTCACTGCGCATCCTGACAGGGATGAAAACCGAAGTGCGCGGCACACCGCCAACTGGCCCCGTGCTGATCGCAGCAAAACACCAAAGCTTTCTGGATATTTTGGCGATTTTCAACGCCGTTCCGCGCGGACGGTTCATTATGAAAAAAGAGCTAACCTATGCACCTATCTTGGGCTGGTTTGGGCTGCGCATGGGCTGCATTCCCGTTGATCGAGGCAAACGCGGTGCAGCCGTTACCAAAATGAAAAACGATGTAAAAGCGGGGCTGCTGCGGCCCGGTCAGCTTATTATCTATAGCCAAGGCACCCGTGTCGCACCCGGCGTCAAAGCGCCCTATAAAACGGGGACCGCCGCACTGTATTTACAAATGGGCCAAGACTGCGTGCCTGTGGCAACTAACGTTGGCGTGCTGTGGCCCAAACATGGCATTATGCGCAAACGTGGGGTGGCTGTGATTGAGTTTTTACCAATAATCCCGCCGGGCCTGAAAGGATCCGCGTTTATGGAACGCTTGGAACGCGAGGTTGAAACCGCCTCGGATGCATTGATGGCCGAGGCGGGGTTTAAATTTCCAACGTAAAGGGGGCTGCCACCTCGGGGGGCATCGAGCCCCCGCTCGGCGGCCTTGGCACCAAGCGGGAAGGCCAGCCTATTGCGGGATACGGATGCGGCCGTCACTTATGCGCACGGCCGTTCCCGCCACCCGCACCGATTTCACCCCCTGCACATCGCAAACCACGGTCAGCGCAATCTCGCTGCGCCGCCCCATTTCCACGCCTTGCAGCAAGTTAAACCGCGATTCGCCCGTGCAAAGCGCCCCCGCCGCCCATAATTGCGCCGCCAAAATTGCACTGGCCGATCCTGTTGCAGGGTCTTCGGGAATGCCTGCTGTGGGCGAAAACAACCGCGCCTGATACCCGCCCTCGTTTGGCGTATAAAGATAGGCGCTATCCACACCGCCCGCCGCCATCACGTGCGACCATGCAGGTTCGCATGGGCGAGCACGGCCCAGCACGGACAAGTCCTTAACCGGTACATACAGGAAACGCGGACCGCCCTGCCACAGCCCCGGCGCATGGCCGCCAAAACCAATCTCATCCGCCACAAGGCCCAGCGCTGCGGGCAGCAGTTCGTCTGACACCGTGCCGCTGGTTGCAGCATGTGGCGTCACCGGCGCGGTAAATTCGGCCAACACCCTGCCCGACTGGCGGGTCAAAACAACCGGCACCAAACCCGCCTCTTCCTCTAGCACAATCTGCATAGGGTCATCGCCCAAGGCGCCCTCGGCCAGTAATATCGCACAGCCGATTGTAGGATGGCCCGCAAAAGGGATCTCGGCCGTTGGGAAAAAGATACGCACCCGCGCGGTGTGGCCTGGATTTTGGGGACGCATGACAAAGATCGTCTCGGACAAATTAAACTCGCGCGCGATGGTTTGCATCTGCGCATCGCTCAAATCATCAGCCCCCAAAACCACAGCCAAGGGATTGCCTGCAAAGGGCGTATCGGTGAACACATCCAGCGTATGAAATTCCAGCATATGCCCCCGAAACCGCACATTCGCGGGTTACTATTTGGTAAACTATGTTGCTTATTTAATTCTAAATCAATCGCTTATGAAAATGTCACCGCGCGCATCCTCAGGCAAACATCCCACCATCACTGTCATCACCCGCCGCCTCTTGCAGCGCATCGAAATCCTCAATCGTGACATGCCGTTTGCCTTCGAGCGAGATCACATTTTCCTTGCGCAGTGCCGAAATTTGCCGTGACACGGTTTCCAACGTCAGCCCCAAATAATCGGCCATTTCTTCGCGTGTCAAAGGCAGATCAAAGATCAACCGCTTGCTGCCTTGTTTCAACGAAAGGCTGGCATCGCGGCGCGCAATGATCGACAACAGGCTTGCAATCTTTTCCCGCGCGGTTTTGCGGCCCAAAAGCAGCATCCATTCGCGTGCCGAATCAAGCTCGTCCAGCGTCATTTCCAGCAATCTCTGGCCAACATGCGGGGTCGAGAGCATCATCTCCTCAAACGGTTTTTTGCGGAAACAACACATCACAAGGTCGGTCGTCGCGGTCACATCATAGGCAACCGTATCGCGCCCCGGACGGCCAACAAAATCCGACGGCAGCAAAAGCCCGACCATCTGGCGCCGCCCATCCTCCATCGTCTGGCTAAGCGTGGCCACACCACTGACCACCGAGGCCACAAAATCCATCCGGTCGCCCGACCAAATCACCGTTTGGCCGGCCTGATAGCTGCGGTAATACTTGATTTGCTCCAGCTTCTCCAACTCGTCGCCCTCACAACGGGCACAAACAGCGCGATGCCGAATGGGACAGTCACCGCAATCATGTGAAAAGGTCGGGGTGTCGAGCATCGCCATATCACGTTTTCCAATTTGATCTGTGTCAAAGTTTTCAAACTCATTATACGCCACAGATTCAGATATGAACACACAATCAGAACTCAAGCGCCTCGGTCTATTTGACGCGCGTGTCCCGCGATATACCAGCTACCCCACGGCCCCGCATTTTGCGGGTGGCGTTGATGCTGGCCAATTCACAAAATGGATTGAGGCCGTGCCTGCAGGCGCGGAAATCTCGCTCTATGTTCACGTGCCGTTTTGCCGCCGACTGTGCTGGTTTTGTGCCTGCAGGACCCAAGGCACCACCTCGGATGCACCAGTTATTGCCTATGCCGAAATGCTGCGCGAAGAGATCGCTTTGCTGCGCCGCCATCTTGCCCCCGGCGTCACTTTATCCCGTCTGCATTGGGGCGGCGGCACCCCTACCCTGCTGTCACCCGCCCTGATGCGCGGTTTGGCCGACCAGATTTTCGATGCCGTACCGCTGGCCACCGGCGGTGAATTTTCGGTTGAGATTGACCCCAATGAAATTGACGCCGCGCGGCTGGATGCCTTGGTCGCATCAGGCATGAACCGTGCGTCAATCGGGGTGCAGGATTTCGACCCTGAGATCCAAAAAACCATCGGGCGCGAGCAAAGCTATGAGCTGACTAAGCAAGTCGCCGACATGATCCGCGAGCGTGGTGTACAAAGCCTGAACGCCGATATTCTCTATGGCCTGCCGCACCAAACCAACATCCGCATCGCTGATTCGGTACAAAAACTGCTGACACTGTCACCCGATCGCGTGGCGCTGTACGGCTATGCCCATGTGCCGTGGATGAGCCGCCGCCAGCAGTTGATCCCATCCGACAAAATCCCAGCAGCACAGGACCGCTTGTCGCTGTTCGAAACCGCGCGCAAGCTGTTCACCATGGATGGCTATGCCGAGGTTGGCATTGACCATTTCGCGCTCCCCTCGGACGGTTTGGCCAAAGCACAAGCAGCGGGCACCCTGCGCCGCAATTTCCAAGGCTATACCGATGATACCGCAGCGGCACTGATCGGGCTTGGGGCCTCATCCATCTCTCGCTTTCCGCAGGGGTTTGCGCAAAATGCAAGCGCCACGGCGGCCCACACCAAACCCATCCGCGACGGGCAGTTTTCAACCCACCGCGGCCATATTTTCACCGGCGAAGACCTGCTGCGCGCCCGCATGATCGAGGCCGTGATGTGCGATTTCCGTATTGACCGCGCCGAGCTGCTGCGCGATTTCGACGTCAGCGTCGCGCGGGTTGAGACATTGCTGCAAGCTGCCAAAACCGCCTTTGGCGATATGGTGACGCTGAATGACGATGGCCTTACTATTCCGCCCCACGCCCGCCCTTTGACGCGGATGATTGCCCGCATCTTTGATGAATATGACCACGCCAAGGCGCAGCATTCAGCGGCGGTTTAACCTTTCGGAGCAAAGCTTTCGACAAAGTCGACCATACGCGGCATGCAAACGCTTTGCAGGTCGTAATTATCGACTATCGTTTGCCGTGCGGCGCGGCGCAGGGGCATAAACCGTTCAGGTTCGGCCAGCCCTTGGGTCAGCGCATCGGACCATGCCTTGATGTCAAAGAAATCGACCAAACGGCCATTTACGCCGTCCTCTATCAACTCCTCTACTGGGGCCGAGCGTGAGCCGACGACATAGGCCCCCGCCGACATCGCCTCTAGCATCGACCACGACAGTACGAACGGATAGGTCAGATACGCATGCACGCGGCTGATCTGCATCAGCGCCACGAATTGCGCGTAGGGCACTTTGCCAAGGAAATGCACGCGCGACAGGTCGATCCGATCGCTCACCTCATCCAGAAACATCTGTTTCCAGTTTTGGCCTTTTGGGGCCGCCGCACCATAGCTGACATCATCGCCGCCAACAATCACCACCTGCGCATCGGCCCGCGCGGCCATCACATCGGGCAGCGCCCGCATGAACGTGTGATAACCGCGATAGGGTTCAAGATTGCGGTTCACAAAGGTTAGCACCTCATCCCCCGCGCGTAACTGCTGACCGTTGGGCAAGGTTAGGCTCGCCGCCGCATTCGGCACCATCACATCCGTATTCACGCCATCAAAAATCACCTTAATCATCGGCTGCAAGGCGGGCGGATAGGTGCTGGCCTGCCATTTTGTCGGCGCAAGCGCTGCATCGGCATGTAGCAAAGACTGCCCTAAATGCGCCGCCCGCGACTGCGCGGTCATTACCGCATCAAAGCCGCCGCGCGAAAACTCAACGTCGAACCCCACATCGCGATCCACGCCGCGATAGTAAAACTCGGCATAAACTATCAGCTTGGCATCAGGCCAAACCTCTTTCAAAAACAGCGTTTCGCCCCAGCCGGAATGGCCAAAGATCACATCGGGCGTATAGCCGTGCTTATCGCGCAGTTGCAGGCAGGCACGCGCAGCCGTGACGCCACGGTCGGTCATTTGGATAAAGTTCCGCCCCAGCCGCGTGGCCTTGGGGTCCGGCAGCGGCACCTCATGGCGATAGCGCAACACAGGGATTTTGCTTGCGCGTTTATTGGTGGCATCGGTCAGGGCCCGGCAGTCATGCCCACGGGCCTGCAAGGCGGGGGCCAAGTACAAAAACTGGCCCGGAAAGTTTTGGTGAACGAAGAGTATCTTCATTAAACCGCCTTAAGCGTTGCCCTGCCCGAATGCCGCCGCCATCAGCGCCTTTGTATAGTCGCTTTGCGGGTTGTCAAACACCTGCGCGCCGATGCCTTGTTCTACCACATCGCCTTGTTTCATCACGATAACCTTATGCGCCAAGGCCCTAACAACCCGTAAATCATGGCTGATAAACAGATAGGCAAGCCCCTGTTTGCGCTGCAAATTGCGCAGCAACTCGACGATTTGCACCTGTACTGTCATGTCCAGCGCGCTGGTGGGTTCATCCAGCAGCACCAGTTGTGGCCGCAAGATCATCGCGCGCGCAATCGCCACACGCTGGCGTTGCCCACCCGAAAACTCATGTGGATAGCGGCCCATCGTGGCGGGGTCCAACCCCACCTCAACCATAATATCGGCAACCATTTGGCGGTGGTCCATACCTTTGGCGGTGCCATGCACGCCCAAACCTTCAGCGATGATCTGCTCAATGGTCATACGCGGCGACAGGCTACCATAGGGATCTTGGAACACCACTTGCATTTGCTGACGCAGGTCGCGCATTTGCTTGGCGGGCCAGTTCTGCACATTCTGGCCCATGAACACGATCGGCCCCTCGGACGCGATCAACCGCAAAATCGCCAGCGCCAGCGTGGTCTTTCCCGACCCGCTTTCGCCCACAATGCCCAGCGTTTCGCCCGCGTTGATCGACAGGCTGGCGGCATTCACCGCCTTTACGTGCCCCGTCACCTTGCGCAGAAAACCGCGATGAATAGGAAACCAGACGCGCAGGTTTTCGGTGCGCACAATCTCGGCCCCGCCTGTCGGGGCGGGTTCGGGGCGGCCTTGGGGTTCGGCCTCGAGCAGGGTTTTGGTATAGGGGTGCTGCGGGTTTGCAAAAATCTCGGCCGTAGGGCCGTGTTCCACAATTTCGCCCCCCTTCATCACGCAAACGCGGTCGGCGATGCGGCGCACAATCCCAAGGTCATGGGTGATGAACAACAGGCTCAACCCCTCGGCCCGTTTCAGCTCGGCCAGCAGTTCCAGAATTTGCGCCTGAATGGTCACGTCCAGCGCGGTTGTCGGTTCATCCGCGATCAGCAGATCTGGCCCGTTGGCCAGCGCCATCGCGATCATCACCCGCTGCCGTTGCCCGCCAGACAGCTGATGCGGATAGGCCCCAAGCCGACTTTCTGCGTCGCGAATACCCACCTTTTCCAGCAGTTCCAAAATCCGCGCGCGCGCCGCCTTGCCGTCAAGTCCTTGGTGCAGCTCCAAACTCTCGGCCAACTGCTTTTCAATCGTGTGCAGCGGGTTCAGGCTGGTCATCGGCTCTTGGAAAATAAAGCTGATATCGTTGCCACGCACGCGGCGCAAATCGGCCTCGGGCGCGCCGACCATCTGGGTGCCGTTATAGGTGACCGAACCCGAAACCTCGGCACTGGCGGGCAGCAACGACACGGTGGAAAGGGCTGTCACCGACTTGCCCGACCCGCTTTCGCCGACCAAGGCGACGGTTTCACCCTTGGCCACGGTAAAGGACACGCCTTTGACCGCTTGGACAAGCCGGCCATCCTGACGAAAGCCGATGGTCAGATTTTCAACGGCAAGAACGGTATCGGTCATTGAAAGGTCTTTCGCGGGTCAAAGGCATCGCGCACGCCTTCAAAGATGAACACCAGCAGCGACAGCATCGTCGCAAACACGCCAAAGGCTGTAAAGGCGAGCCATGGGGCCTGTAGATTTTGCTTGGCTTGCAGCGTCAGCTCGCCCAAGGATGGGGCCGAGGCAGGCAGACCAAAGCCAAGAAAATCAAGCACGGCGAGCGAGCCAATAGTGCCAGTGATGATAAACGGCAGCATGGTCAGTGTGGCAACCATCGCGTTGGGCAGCACATGACGAAACATGATCACGCGGTCTGAAACACCCAGCGCACGGGCGGCACGGACATATTCGAAATTCCGTGCGCGCAGAAATTCGGCCCGCACCACGCCGACAAGTGACGTCCAGCCAAACAAGACCATCAACCCGACCAACAGCCAGAAATTCATCCGCCAAATCGCGGCAACGATGATGATGATGTAAAGACTGGGGGTCGAGCCCCAAATCTCCAAAACCCGTTGAAAAATCAGGTCAACCCAACCGCCGAAATAGCCCTGTACCGCCCCTGCCGCCACCCCGATGACCGAGGTGAGGAACGTCACGATCAGCGCAAACGAAACGGACAGCCGGAAGCCATAGATCACCCGCGCCGTCACATCACGGGCCGTGTCATCGGTGCCAAGCCAGTGGTTGGCATCGGGCGGGCTGGGGGCGGCGCGGCCAATATCGTTGATGGTGTTAAAGCTGTAGGGGATTGGCGGCCATAGCACCCACCCCTTTTGCGCGCCCTCTAACGTGCCCGCATCAAGGGCGGCAAGCGAGGTATCAGGGTCGTCCAAACAGGCCTCTACCCCGCCCGATCGGATCAGGCAGCGCACCTCGGGGTCGCGGTATTTCGCCTCGGTTCGGAAATCGCCACCAAAGGCGGTTTCGGGGTAGAACTGCAAAAACGGCGCGCGAACTTCGCCGCGATAGCTGACGAGCAACGGTTTGTCATTCGCCAACACCTCGGCAAACATCGACAGCCCGTAGAGCACCAAAAGCAGCCAGAATGACCAAAACGCACGGCGGTTGGCCTTGAAATTGCGCCAGCGGCGCTGGTTTAGCGGGGAAAGAGCCATTATCCGCGCCCCTCAAAATCAATGCGTGGGTCGATCCAAACATACATCAGGTCAGACACGATCCCTACTAGCAAGCCCATGATACCAAAGGCATAAAGCGTGCCAAACATCACAGGGTAATCGCGTTCGACCACCGCTTTGAACCCCATCTGCCCCAAACCATCCAGCGAAAAGATCGTCTCAATAATCAGGCTTTGACCGAAAAAGATCGACACAAAGGCCGCCGGAAAACCTGCAATCACGATCAGCATCGCGTTGCGAAAGACGTGACCATAAAGGACGCGGCTTTCCGAAAGCCCCTTGGCCTTGGCGGTCATCACATATTGCTTGCCGATCTCATCCAGAAAGCTGTTTTTGGTCAGCAAGGTCAACGTGGCAAAGCTGGCAATGGTCGAAGCAAGAATTGGCAGCGCCATATGCCACATATAATCCAAAGCCTTACCCATCAGCGACAGATCCGAAAACCCCTCGGACGTCAGCCCCCGCAGCGGGAAAATCTTGTAATAAGACCCGCCCGCGAAGAGTACCAACAGCAAAATGGCGAACAAAAACCCAGGGATCGCATAGGCCACGATGATCGCAGCCGAGGTCCATGTATCAAACGCCGTGCCATCACGCACCGCCTTACGAATGCCCAGAGGAATAGACACGAGATAGGCAATCAACGTGGACCACAGGCCCAAACTGATGGACACCGGCATTTTTTCCAGCACCAAATCCGTCACAGAAATAGACCGAAAATAGCTTTCGCCAAAGTCGAACCGCGCATAATTCCACAGCATATCAAGGAAGCGCTGCAACGGCGGCTTGTCAAACCCGAACTGCTTTTCCAGCTCGGCGATGAATTCAGGCGGCAGACCGCGCGCGCCCAAGTATTCACTATTACCCGCGTTTTCGGAACCGGCATCGCCGCCGCCCGAAATCCCTTGCAGCGCGTCGCCGCCACCATCCAGTCGCGCCAAAACCTGCTCAATCGGGCCGCCGGGCACGAATTGAATCATCGCAAAGTTGATAATCATAATCCCAAGCAAGGTTGGAATGATCAGCAACAACCGCCGAAGGATATAGGCACCCATACTGCTTACCTGCCGTTTTTTATTGTTATTTCAACACGCCCGCAGCCTTTAGCGCGGCTGCTTTATCGGCGTTGTACCACCAGAACGTCAACTCGCCCAGCGCATAGGGCGGCAAGGTATCGGGGTGTTCAAATATATCGTAATAGGCGACGGTATGCTTGGCCTTGAACCACTGAAAAATGGCAAAACGTTCTGCCCGCATCACACGGTCAAGCGCCTTGGTCGCCGTGGTCAGGCTTGCCAAACTATCGGCGGCCAGCACCACATCTGTCATCCGGTCCACAGCAGGGCTTTTCAGGCCCATCGCGTTGAACGACGACACATCGGCCGTTTCTGACCCGTAATATTGCTTCAGTTCCGACCCCGAGAAATAGCCTGTCTGGTTGTGGGTTGTGATAATGTCGAAGTCATATTTCGGCGGGCGGCTGCGGTCTTCCATTTGGGCGTTATCCACCCGCGTCAACAAAGCATCGACGCCCAGCCCGCGCAGGTTTTCAACAAACGGGTTCACCACACGGTCAAAGCTGGGGCTGTCTTCCAAAAACTCTACCCGCAACTGTTCACCTTTGGCATTGCGACGAATGCCATCGTCACCCACGATCCAGCCCGCATCGGCCAACAGGGCCGAGGCCTTACGCAGATTGCCACGGTCAAGCTGGCGATCACCGGAAACCGGCGACATCACCGCCTCATCCGTCAGGATTGACGCATCGAGAAGCCCGTCATCAACAAGCGGCTGCAACAGAGCCACTTCCTCGGGCGACGGCGTGCCTTTGGCCTCCATAAAGCTGTTGCCCCAATAAGAATTGATCCGATCATAAATCCCGTAAAACAGGGTTTTGTTTGACCATTCAAAGTTGAACATCAAGCCAATCGCCTCCCGCACGCGGGGATCTTGGAACTTTTCACGGCGCAGGTTGAAGATGAACGATTGGCCGTTGGATTTGGACCCGTCGTCCAGCTCGGCCTTGATCACCTGCCCGCTTTGCACTGTAGGGAAGTCATAGCCCGTCGCCCATTTGATCGAGGACGCCTCGTTGCGGAAGGTATAGCTGCCGCCTTTGAACCCCTCAAACGCGGCATCGTAATCGGAAAAATATTCGATTCGGATTTTATCAAAGTTATTGGTACCCACGCGCAATGGATGCGCCGCGCCCCAATAGTCGGGGTTGCGCTTATACGTTATCGATTCGCCAACCCGCATGGAATCGAGCACATAGGCGCCGGTGCCGACAAACGGCGTCATGCTGCTTTCGGCAAGGTCCAGCCCTTCGGCCTCATACTGCGCTTTGGACAGAATCGGCATGCCGCCCACATCTTGCGGCAAATCACGCGTGGGAATGCCTGTTTTAAAGGTGTATTTCACGCGATGCGCATTCAGCGCCTCAACGGATTCGACCTTGGTCGCAAGGATAGTGCGAAAATCTGTCAGGCCTTTGGTCAGGAAAATATTGAACGAAAACACGACATCATCCGCGGTCATCGGGGTGCCATCCGAAAACTTTACATCGTCGCGCAGGTTGAAAATCACCCAAGAACGATCTTCGGGGTATTCGAGGCTGGAACACAGCAGGCAATAGCTCGCGCCGATCTCATCATCCGTACCTTCTAAAATCGCCTCAAACGCGGCTGAGGACAAGGCAGCAGACCGGCCCTTGATCGAATAGGGGTTCATGCTGTCAAACCCACCCGAGGTCCATTCCGAAATCTCGCCGCCTTTGGGCGCATCGGGGTTCACATAATCCAGATGCTTAAAATCGGCAGGATAATTCAGCTCGCCAAAGGTCGAAATCCCATGCGCGGTAATGGTCTCCGACCGCACGGCCACGGTCGAGGCCGCCAGAGCGAGGATAATCGCCCCGCCCATCAGAGCCGCCTTCACAAACGCCGGTTCGGCCTTGGCCACTGTTGTTTTCGCCTGCATCATCGTCTTCCTCCTGCGCGCCCCGATGGTTTCGGGGTCGTGGCATAGGGGGCCCCCAGCCACAGTGATCTTATAGCTTAGGGTCATGCTAGAATGTATTGACGGGCGGCAACAAGTTGCGATTGCGTGATCGTGCGCTCGAAATGCAAAAGGCCGCCCAAATGGACGGCCTTTCCAGGAATTTCGTGCCGAATTACGGCTGCGTTGCCAACCAAGCAATCAGGTTTGCGCGGTCGGTATCTTTTGGCAAGCCGGCAAAGCTCATCTTGGTGCCGGGCGCGTATTTCTTGGGATTGGCCAAAAATGCGTCCAGCTTGGCAGGCTCCCACTTTTCGGAAGACATAGCCATCAAGGCGTCAGAATAGCCAAAGCCTTCGACATGCGCTTTATCACGATCAACCACGCCGTTCAAATGCGGGCCGGTGCCGTTGCTGCCATCAACCTTGTGGCAAGCCTTGCACTTGGCGAACACTTTTTCACCTGCGGCAGCATCGGCCGATGCATACAGCTCTTCAAACGTTGGGCCTGCTGGTGCATCTCCCGCGGGTTCGGCTGCTGCGGTTTCAATTGTATAGGCTTGGGCTGCTTCGCCGCCATGGCCACCACCACCTGTGGTATAGAGCGCAGATGCGGCCCAGCCCCCAAGAAGGAATACCAGAAGCGAGCCACAGCCGGCCCCAACTACTTTGGTCATTGTCATCGTGTCGAACATGTCGCGCCTCGCATCAGCGTTCACTTTGATCGCTTCTAACCGCTTCCCCTGCCAAGTTTCAAGGTATAGTAGCGCGACCAAATGCCCTGATATCGAATTAATCGACGGAGATTGCCTAAAATGACCGGACGTATCGCCTTTCAGGGGGAATTGGGCGCCTATTCGCACGAAGCATGCCGTCAGGCCCGCCCAGACATGGAGGCCGTTCCCTGCCGCACCTTTGAAGACGCTATTGATGCCTGCCGGTCAGGTGAGGTTGATCTGGCGATGCTGCCCGTCGAAAACTCGACCTACGGGCGCGTGGCCGATATTCACACGCTTTTGCCCGGTTCGGGCCTGAGGATCATAGATGAGGCCTTTGTTCGGGTGCATATCAGCTTGCTCGCCATTCCGGGGGCCAAGATTTCCGACGTAAAGCGCGCGATGAGCCACACGGTTTTGTTGGGCCAATGCCGCGACTTTTTGAAAAGCCATTCTATCACGGCCGTGACGGGTGCCGATACCGCCGGTTCAGCCAAGATTGTGGCCGAGAAGGGCGAACCTTCGATGGGGGCGCTGGCGTCTGAACTGGCGGGCGAGATTTACGGTTTGGATGTTTTGGCCAGCAAAATCGAAGACCAATCGAATAACACGACCCGATTCCTTGTGATGTCACGCGAGGCCGATCATTCGCGCCGCGCGAGCAAAATGATGACGACCTTCACATTCCGCGTTCGCAACATTCCGGCAGCGCTGTACAAAGCGATGGGTGGGTTTGCGACGAATGGCGTGAACATGACCAAGCTGGAAAGCTATATGGTTGGCGGCTCGTTCACCGCGACCGAATTTTATGCTGATATCGAGGGCCACCCCGAGGACCCGAACGTAAAGCTGGCGCTGGATGAGTTGAAGTATTTCACCTCTGAACGTGACATTTTGGGGGTTTATCCTGCCGATCCACGACGGGATTGAACGGCGGGATTGATCTGTCGTCACGCGCCAGAGCCTCAATCACTGATCAAAAACGGGTGAAGACGCTTAGGTTGGGCCATGCGTATCGGGTGGCGCCTGCCGATAGGCCGCTGGCGATTTTCCGTATCTGCGTTGAAATTCGCGGTAAAAATTGGAGCGTGTCAAAAAGCCGGATTGGGTGGCGATATCGGTCACGCTGGTTTGCGACTCGCGCAAGAGTTTTGCCGCATGATCGAGCCGAAAGCCGTTCACATATTGCGAGATATTCATGCCCTTGCTTTGGTTGATCGCCGCCGACAGGTTGCGCATCGGCACATGCAGCCGTTTGGCAAGGCGCTCGATAGTCAGGCCAGTATCAAGATAAAGCTGCGATTCGATTAGAAAATCATGCGCGGCCTGTTCAAGTTGGTTTTCGTCGCTGGGGCTTGCGGCTTGGGGGGCTGGTCGTGCCTGCGCCAGCGACCCTGCGGTGACAATCGCCGCAATCATCAGCGCGATCAGCCCGACAGACCCATAGGAAATAATCTGCACCGCCTCCTCATTCCGGCGCAGGGCAAAGCTGACTGCAATGGTGGTATCAATCAGCAACATCGCGATCAGAAAGCCCGCAGCCCAGAGCATCCAGCGGTGCAGGCTGGGGGCAAGTTCCAGCCGCGCATGGATGAGGTGGTTCGGGCCTTTGCGCCAAAGCCAAAGGATGGCAGCGCTATAGCACGCATAGCTGGCCGCGATGGTACCGTCGAGCAAGCTCCAGCCAAAGGTTTGCATGGCAATTGCAAGCCCTGCGGCAAAGCCGAGGTGTAGTGGGATTTGGTGTTTGGCCGCTGGTGTCAGGCTGGCAAAGCCAAGATACAACAGCGGGCCGCCAAACAGCGGCAGCGCCCGTTGCAGCGGGATCAGCGCATGGATGCCATAGCCAAAGCGCAGCCCCACCAGCAAAGCACCCACCGCAACAATGCCGAAAAAGCCCGCAAACAGGTGGCGCGCGCGCGGTTGCCCAAAATCAACCCGCCACAGCAGCGCGCCTGCAACGGTGGCCAGCAAAAAGGTCAGGATCGGCAGCGGAAAAACCATCATTTCGGGGACAACCCTGTCCTATATCCGGTTTGACCTGTCCTTGATCCTGTTTCAGGACAGCCAAACAGGAGCCAACCTGTTGTTTTGTTTGGGGTACTGAAGGATGTGAAAGCCATAGACACACAATCGGAGCTACCGACATGAAATACAAGATGGCAATTACAAGTTTGGCGCTAATGGGGTTTGGCAATGTGCTTTGGGCCGCAGATCCCGAGCATACAGGCATGGCAGATTTTCAGATCGCGGGCGACAGGCCCTTGGATGGCTATGTCTGGTATCCAACTGCACAGGCCGATGGGGCCGTGGGCGCACATGGCAACCAGGTGTGGCAAGACCTGTCGGTCATAAAAGACGCACCGATCGTGGCGGGGCCGCACCCGCTGGTGGTATTTTCGCATGGGATGTTTGGCAATGCCAACAATCAGGCGTGGCTGGCGCAGGCGCTGGTGGCCAAGGGCTATGTTGTGGCGGCGGTGAATCATCCTGGCACGTCGAGTTTCAACAAAGACCCTGATCAGCGGCGGATGCTGTGGGAACGGCCAAAAGACATCTCACGCGTGATCGATTTTGTGCTGGGTGGCGCAGGCATTGGGGCGGCCGTTGAACCGGAGCATATTTTCATGGCGGGCCATAGCTTGGGCGGGTTTACAGCGATGGAACTGGCAGGCGCACGATTTGATTCCGCAACGTTCGATGCGTTTTGTACGGGGCATGTGGACGAGTTGGTGTGCGGAATTTTCGACGGCTGGGATGTGGCCAAAACGCCGGACGATCGGGCGCAGATGCAGGCCGATTTGTCGGACCCACGGATCGCGGGGTTTGCGGTGTTCGACTTGGGCGGCACGCAAAGCTTTTCAGCGGCCAGCCTTGCGGCGATCGCGCGGCCTTTATTGGTCATTGGCGCACCGGATAACATCCACGGGCTGGATCTGGATGTGGAATCGCGGGCGTTGGTGGCCAAACTGCCCAAAGGCACGCCGTATCTGGAACCCGCCAGCCTTGCGCATTTCGACTTTTTGGGGCTGTGCACCGCGCAAGGGTTGGAGCTGTTAAAGGAAGAAGAACCCGATGATGCCTTTGTGTGCGAAAAGGGCTTAGAAGAGCGCGCCGCCGACCATGCTTTGGTCGCAGATGCGGTTGATGCCTTTTTCGCAGGGCTATAAGACGTGTCGGGGTGGAGAAAGCCCTCCCCCCCGACAGCCCGTTTAGGCCTTGGTCTCTTGGCGGTAACGATCTTCGATATCTGCGCTGGTTTGGGCCAAACGAATTGCAAACCGTCGGGTCACCTTGCCTTTGGCCAGCTTTAGAGATTGCAAAAACAATCGCGCGGCCATGGTGCGGGGCTTTATCTCTAGATGAACCGACACGCGGGTGCGGTGAGGGCCCATTTCGGCCAGTTCAATGCCCAGAATCCCCTCGGCAGGCTGGGCCATGCAATCAAATTCCAAAGCGTGTTCTGGCTCAAACTTCAACAGCTTAAGCTCGACGCTACGCTTTTTGCTGTGATACAGAAAACCTATGCGCCACTCCATCCCCGCGCCGGGCTGGCGCATATGATCAAGCCGCACGACCTCTGCGCCGCGCCGCATCGCCGAGCGTTCCCAGAATTCAAAATCCGTCAGGTAGGCGTTCACAAAACCAACCGGGGCCTCGATATTTTCATGCGCGGTTAGTTTCATGCAAGTTCCTTTTCGTTTGACCGCACGCCAGCGTTGCAGGCGATTTTTAGAGGCTTACCGCCCGCAGTACAGCTTTTTCACGTCACATCGACCGCCGATGTGACGCATTGCACAGTTTTTATACAGTATGGCCCATTACTCTATTTTTCCAGCAAGCCAAAGGGTAATCAAATGATGCGCAATCGCGCCTTTACGGGCGGGGTTTATCGTGGGGTGCAGGCCCGCCATTACATCCATCATCTCTTCACGCGTAACCCACAGCGCGGATTCAAGCTCATGCGGGTCGATGGTAATTTTGTCACTGGTAGCGTCACCAATCAGGCCCATCATCAAAGACGCAGGAAAGGGCCACGGCTGGCTGGCAACATAGCGCACATCGCCAACACTGACGCCAGTTTCCTCTAACACTTCGCGGCGCACTGCGGCCTCAACCGTTTCGCCGGGTTCAATAAAACCCGCAAGGCAGGAATACATCCCCTCGGGCCACGCAGGCGAGCGGCCAAGCAGCACCGAATTGCCGTGCTGGATAAGCATGATGACAACCGGATCGGTGCGCGGGAAATGCTGGGCGGCGCAGGTGCCGCAGGCGCGTTGCCAGCCTGCGTTGATCGGGGCGGATTGCGCGCCACAAACGGCGCAAAAGCGGTGGCTGCGGTGCCAATGCAAAACCGCTTTGGCCGTCGCCACCAATTCCGCCGCGCGCGGGGAAAGCTGAGTCATAATGCCGCGAAGTTCCACAAAGGCGTGGGTGTCGGGCAGGCTGGGGTGAAATTGAGCCGAGCCATCAAAGAAGCCCGCCTCGACGGCTTCGGCCCCAGCCTCGGGTGACCAATCCGAAATATCTTGGGCAAAGCGGGCGATACCCTCATCAAGCCCTAAAAACACAGGCTCTGCCCCATGCGCCAAAACCGGATGCCCCGCAGGCATCCAACCCAGATCGGCGCCATTTACAACCAAAGGCTTGCCACGCCACACAGGCAGAACTTGGCCACCATTGGCCAAAAGCTGCGCCATTTTGTCGGCGTCACTGCGCAGCTCGGCGGCACGGTTCAAACCAGAGCCTGCAAAGGCCATTTCAACATCTGCGTGGGTCATATTTTCGCCTTGTAACATCGGTTTGACCAAAGGATCGGCCCGTTTACGACTTGATGCCATGTGTCGGCTGTCTAGGCAATCATTAGACTTTGGGCGATGGAATTGAGCGCGCATCGGCAAAAACAACTCAGGGGCGAATTAAAATTGAACGCACCGTCAGTTTTTGGCAGATCACCCTTGCAAATGTATGACATTTTTCTATTCAAGTCCAAAGACTAACACGGCAAACTGACGAAAACTGGAATACTAGTATTGATTGAATCACCTCGTTTATCAGGCCTCCCCTCGGCAGGAGTAGCGCAACTACGCATTTTGCAGACGACAGATTTGCACGCCCAAATTGTCCCATATGATTATTATGCTGACCGCACGGTTGAGGGTGTCGGCCTTGCACGGACGGCGGCGCTGGTCGATGCCTTGCGCGCCGGGGCCGACAATACGGTTTTGCTTGACAATGGTGACTGGCTGCAAGGCAGCGCCTTGGGCGACTATATGGCCTATGATCGCGGACTACGGGATGGTGATTTACACCCGATTGTCGCCGCGATGAACGCGTTGCAGTATGATGCAGCAGCGATTGGCAACCATGAGTTCAATTATGGCCTGCCGTTTTTGATGGCCGCCCTTGGGCGCAGCAACTTCCCCTTTGTTTGCGCCAATGCATTGGTAAAAAAAGGGCCTGATGCCCGCCGCGACACGCGGTTGTTGCCGCCCTATGTCATGCTGGACCGCAAGATACGTGACGGGGCGGGCGTGTACCACGCCATTCGGATTGGGGTGCTGGGGCTGTTGCCGCCGCAGATCGTGACTTGGGATGCGTCGGTTTTACGCGGGGCAATTCAATCGCGTGACATGGTTGAAACGGCGGCCGCCCTGATCCCCGAGATGAAAGAGGCGGGGGCAGATATTATCGTGGCGCTGGCCCACACAGGCATTGCCGAGGCACAGCATTATGACGGCATGGAAAACGCGGCCCGCCCTTTGGCACGATTGGCAGGGATTGATGCGCTGGTGACAGGGCATATGCATATGCTGTTTCCATCGCCCAAATTCGCGGGCATGGTGGGCGTGGATGCTGTGCGCGGCACGATTGACGGCACACCCGCGACAATGGCAGGCACTGGCGGATCGCACCTTGGGGTGATTGATCTGACCTTGCAGCGCGAGGGCGGCGCGTGGGTGGTGCTGGATGGGCAGTCGCAGGTTCTACCGATTGCAAAAGCCGATGCTGCGGGGGTCCACCCCTTGGTGAAATCGGTGCCGCGCATTTTGAATGTGGTGCGCAATGACCATGAGGCAACGCTAGATTATATGCGCTTTGCCGTGGGGCAAACCCGCGCGCCACTGCACAGCTATTTCGCATTGATCAAGGATTGCCCCTCGGTGCAGCTGATCTGCGAGGCCCAGCGCCGGTTCATGGCAACAAGGCTGGAAGGCACCGAACATGCCGCGCTGCCCCTGCTATCGGCGGCAGCGCCGTTTAAGGTAGGGGGCTGGGCGGGGCCGAACAACTATACAAATATCGCGGCTGGCCCGATGTATCAGCGTTCGGTCGCGGATATGTATTGCTTTCCCAACACGATCTGCGCTGTGCGCGTCAGCGGCGCCGACATCGTGGAATGGTTAGAGCGATCGGCGGCGCTGTTTCACCGCGTAGAGCTGGGCAAGCACGATCAGCCTTTGTTGAATGAGAGCTTTCCGTCCTATCAATTCGATATAATCCTTGGTCTGACCTATGAAATAGACCCGACGCAACCTGCCCGCTATTCCACCGCAGCAGAGCTGCAAGACCCAAAGGCACAGCGCATTCGCAACCTGCGCTATAACGGTGACCCTGTGGATATGGCGGCCGAGTTTATTGTCGCCACGAACAATTATCGCGCCAGCTTGAATGCCGCGTTAAGCGCGCAGCGGGTTTTGCAAATGGTCTATGAAGCGCCGGTCACGATCCGCAACATTTTGTTGAACGAGATCGCAAGCGCCTCGCCGTTGGATCCCAAGCCAGTGCAAAACTGGCGGTTGGCGTCGATGCCAGATACCAGCTTTGTGTTTGAAACCTCGCCCGAGGCGGTGCAGTTCTTGCGCGATCTGGGGGATGTTTCGGTAGAGCCTTTGGGCATAACCGAAACTGGGTTTGGCCAGTATCGGCTGCACGGCTAACATGCAAAAAGCCCGGGCATTGCGGCCCGGGCTTTTCGTGTTTTTAGCGCAAGATCAGGCGCGGAACTCGGGGTAGGCTTCCAGGCCCAGCTCGGCTTTGTCCAAGCCCATGATCTCATCTTCTTCGCTTGGGCGCAGACCCATGGTCACCTTCAGCACAGTCCAAACGATGGCCGAGACAACGAACATGAAGCCGGCAACTGCTGCAAAACCAAGGGCTTGTGCCGCAAAGGTTGTGCCTTCGGTGTAGAATGGCACCGCCATAGTACCCCAGAAACCTGCAACCAAGTGAACGGGAATAGCGCCGACCACGTCATCGATTTTGGCTTTGTCGAGCATGGGCACAACAACCACAGCGATGATACCGCCGATAGCACCGATCCAGATTGCACCAAACAGTGTTGGGTCAAGCGGGCCTGCGGTGATAGCAACCAAGCCAGCCAAAGCACCGTTCAGCAGCATGGTCAAATCGACCTTTTTGTACATGATTTGGGTCAGGACCATCGCAGCGATAGCACCGGCAGCAGCTGCCATGTTGGTGTTTGCAAAGATGATCGCAACAGCATTGGCATCGGCTTCGGTGCCCAAAGCAAGCTGGGACGCGCCGTTAAAGCCGAACCAACCCAACCACAGAACGAATGTCCCCAAGGTGGCAAGCGGCAAGTTGGAACCGGGCATTGGGTGAACACGGCCGTCTTTGCCGAATTTACCGATACGTGGGCCCAGGATCAAAGCACCTGCCAAGGCGGCTGCACCACCTGCGGCGTGAACCAGTGTCGAGCCTGCAAAGTCGCTAAAGCCTGCAGCCGACAACCAGCCGCCGCCCCACTGCCAAGATGCCTCGATAGGGTACATCAGGCCGGTCAGAACCACGGTAAAGATCATGAAAGGCCACAGTTTGATACGCTCGGCCAAAGTGCCCGAAACGATCGAAGCGGTGGTCGCGCAGAACATCAACTGAAAGAAGAAATCCGAACCGGTGGCATAGGCTGCATCGGCCGGGATATCGCCTTGAATGACAGCGGGGCTAAAGCCACCGATCACACCTGCAACGGTCCAAGCATCGCCCGGGTACATCAAGTTGTAGCCAACCAGCCAGTACATCAAAGACGCCACAGCAAAGAGCGCGATGTTTTTGGTCAACTGCATGGTCACGTTTTTCGAGCGGACAAGGCCAGCTTCCAGCATGGCAAAGCCTGCGGCCATCCAGAACACCAAAAAGCCGCCAATCAGGAACAGCAAAGTGTTAAAGATAAACGCGTTGTTAACGACTGGAGCCGCCTCGACGACCGCTGCCGCCTCTTGTGCCCAAACAGGCACGGCCGCCACAGTGCCAAGCACTGCTAGACCAAGAATTGATTTCTTATTCATCATGATTTCCTTCCCCCGCTGCTTAAAGCGCGTCATCATTGGTTTCGCCGGTGCGCACGCGCAGGGCTTGGCTGACGTCCAGCACAAAAATTTTGCCATCACCGATTTTGCCGGTTTTCGCCGTTGTCGCGATCGTTTCCACGGCGGCATCGGCAAGGTTGTCTGGCACGACAATTTCAAGCCGCATTTTCGGCACGAAGTTCACGGCATATTCGGCGCCACGGTAAATCTCGGTATGGCCGGACTGCGAGCCAAAGCCTTTTATTTCAGTCACCATCATGCCCCGAACGCCCAGAGTGGTCAGCGCCTCGCGGACCTCCTCAAGCTTGAACGGTTTGATTGCTGCGATAATCAGTTTCACGCGTTTCCCCTTTTCCTTGTACCTACCCGGCAAGCGCCCGGCTTTCTCTGGTTCCAAGGGCCTTATTTTGCAGGTGCAGCACAAGGTTCCACGCTGCCTTTTACAGGGCAGATTCAACAATATTGCACAATTTTTGCACTTTATTTAATATTTGCCCAAATAATGGGCGGAAATGGAGTCAGGTAAGGCCGCGTTAAGGCTTTCACAATGAGTCTTAGGCAGGCTATTCTATCGCCAATAAAACGTGAAAACGCGGAAGCAGTGCAGATGAGTAAATCAGGCAAACGGCCCTCTCCCTTGGTGGCGGATAGACGCTATAAGACACCTGCTGAGGGTAAAAAGGCGGCACCACCTCCGAAAACCAAGGCTGCACGCAAACCGGCGGCGCGACAAAGGACAGCGCGACGCGGCATTTCTGGTTGGATTGCGGCGCTTATTAGCCTGATCTGGCGCATGATCTGGGGTTTTGCTTGGCGGATTGGGGCGGTGGGCGCCCTTATTTTGGCACTGGTCGTGTTTTACTTTTACGCGCAACTGCCGCCTGTGGGCGATATGTTGGATGCGCGGGCGCGTGGGTCTGTTACCTTGCTGGACCGCAATGAAAAGGTATTTGCCTGGCGCGGCGAAACCTTTGGCGGATCGACAACGGCGGAAACCGTATCGAAATACTTGCATGACGCAGTTGTCGCGACCGAGGACAAGCGGTTCTACGGGCACTTCGGCCTGTCGCCGCGCGGCATCGCCTCGGCCATTCGCATTAACTTACGCGAAGGGCGCGGGCCTTTGTCGGGTAACGGCGGGTCAACAATCACGCAGCAGGTGGCGAAACTGCTGTGCCTCGGCGTGCCATATGACGCGACCACGTGGAAAACCGAGGCCGATTACGAGAGCGACTGTCGCCAAGGTGGCATCGTGCGCAAAATCCGCGAGGTGCCCTTCGCGCTGGCGCTTGAGGTGAAATATACCAAGGAAGAGATCCTGACGATCTACTTTAACCGCGCCTATCTGGGTGCAGGCGCGCGCGGGTTTGAGGCCGCGGCCCAACGCTATTTCGGCAAATCCGCGAATGTGGTGGACGCCGCCGAGGGCGCTATGCTGGCAGGGCTGTTGAAGGCCCCATCAACCTATGCGCCGACCAACAACCTGAAGCGCGCCCAAGACCGGGCAGCGGTGGTGTTGGACCTGATGCAAGAGCAAGGCTATCTGACGATGGCCGAGCATGAGGCCGCTTTGCGCAACCCGGCCACGCTATCCAAGGCCGCCGAGGCCCGCGCTGGCGGTTATTTCGCCGATTGGGTGATGGGCGAAGGCCCGAATTTCCTGACCAAGGACACCACCGAAGATGTGATTATGCGCACCACGCTGGACCAAAAGCTGCAAGCCGCAGCCGAGTCGGCGATGCATGCGGTGTTGGACAACAAGCTGCGGGATGGATCAAAAACCGAAGCCGCCGTGATTGTGATGTCGGCGGATGGCGCGGTTCGGGCTATGGTTGGCGGTCGGCACGCGGCCCCTCCCGGCAGCTTCAACCGCGCAACGATGGCCAAGCGTCAAACCGGCTCGGCATTCAAGCCCTTTGTCTATGCCGCCGCGATGGACATGGGCTATAGCCCCGCCGATTACGTTGAGGACACACCTTTGACGATCAATATCAAAGGGTCGGGGCCATATTCGCCGCAAAACTATACCAAGAAATATCTAGGCCTGATTACCCTAACCAAAGCGTTAGAGGAATCGGTGAACACGGCAGCCGTGCGGATATCCGAGGCGATGGGCCGCGATGTCGTGCGCAAAGTGGCGTCCGAGTTCGGGATTGAAAGCGATTTGGCGGCAGGCCCTGCCCTTGCACTGGGTGCGTCGGAATCGACCTTGTTAGAGATGACCGGCGCCTATGCGGGCATTTTGAACGGCGGGTCTTCGGTGCGGCCTTATGGATTGCTCGACTTGCGGCTGCAGGGTGATAATGTGCCCTTGCTGGGCCAAGATGGCGGCATTGGCGAGCGCGTGATTTCGCAGCAAGCCGCAGAATACCTGACCTATATGATGTATATGGTGGTGCAAGAAGGCACTGGCGGGCGGGCCAAACTGGGCAGCCGGCAGGCGGCTGGCAAAACCGGTACAACCTCGGCCGCGCGGGATGCATGGTTCATTGGCTTCACGGCCGATTATGTGGCCGGCGTGTGGATGGGCTATGATGATAACACCCCGCTGGCAGGTGTGACGGGCGGCGGTTTACCTGCCGAAATTTGGCATGAGGTGATGCTGCGCGTCCATGAGGGCCTGCCCGAACGCCCGCTACCGATGCTGATCCCAGAGCCACGACTGCCCCCCGGCACCGAAACACAAGCGCCCGACCCCAGCTACTACCAGCCGCAGCCCCAAGATACACAGCCCTCGGGCGCGGTGTCATCCCCACAAGACCCGCTTGCCGAGCGCATTTTGCAAGAGGTTTTGGGCATTTTTGGCGGGAACTAACCTACGGCGAAGGGGTGCCTCAGGACTAATCAAAAGACATGGCAGCGTTAGCGCTTTTGAAAGCCTTTGGCCCCGATTTGAGGACCGGACAATCACCGGCACCGGCACCGCGCGCACCGACACCGCGCGCCAAGCGGAACCGGAACGCCAGGCCGTGACGCCCCCAAGACAACTGCGCTGGCCTACCTGTTAAAGTCACTTCGTGGCCATTTCGGACTGGCCTTCTGCGTACTCTGAAGTCGGCAAAAGTTGCTGCCAACAAAAAGAGCCACACCAAAACCATGGATATACCCCGCACGCGGGCAAGCCCCGATCAAAGATACCATCGGAAAACGGGGCCAAAATGAGACCCGATGCATTTTGCGTTTCACCATGCGGTAAAAAACGGATAGGTTCGCCTAAACACTGAAAGGACCCTGCATGACGATTTTGTCCCGCCTCGCCGAACGCGGCATCACTTTACCAAACGCCCCAGCCCCTGCCGCAAATTACGTGCCCTATGTTTTGGATGGGACCACGCTTTATGTATCGGGCCAAATCAGCCAAGGCCCTGATGGCCTGATCAAAGGCCGCCTAGGCGATACGATGACAGCCGAAGACGGTGCCGCAGCCGCACAGCGCTGTGCCATCTCCTTGCTTGCGCAGGTGAATGCGGCCTGTGGCGGCGATCTTTCGCGCCTCAAGCGGGTGATAAAACTGACCGGCTTTGTCAATTCGACCGCTGACTTCATCGATCAACCCAAGGTCATCAACGGGGCCTCTGATTTCCTCGTTGATATTTTGGGCGATGCAGGCCGCCACGCGCGCTCGGCCGTCTCGGCAGCCTCCTTGCCTCTGGGCGTTGCTGTAGAGATCGAAGGTATCTTTGAGATCTCGGCCTGATCGCTACGGCATCATCTGTTTAAAAATATCCTCGGGGGGGAAGGTTTTGGCGACGCCAAAACCGTATTGGGGGCAGACAGCCCCCCTCCCCTGTCGACAAAAAGCGAAATCTCATGTCAACTTCTCTACACCCCGACTTTTTGACCAAACCAATCGCCCACCGTGCTTTGCATGATGTCACAGATGGCCGTCCAGAAAATTCACGCGCAGCCATTCGCGCGGCGATTGACGCGGGTTACGCCATAGAGATCGACCTGCAGCTTTCGCGCGATGGGCATGCCATGGTGTTTCACGACGACACACTTGACCGGCTGACGATGGAAACTGGCCCAATCAGCCAGCGCTCGTCAACCGAGCTATCCTACATCCCTTTGCGGGGCGGGCGGGAAAACATTCCCAGCCTAAAGCAAGTGTTAAAGCTGGTTGCAGGCCGCGTCCCATTGTTGATCGAGCTGAAGGACCAACAAGGCGAGCTTGGCCCGACCGATGGCAAACTTGAACACGCCACCGCGCAGGCTTTGGCCGATTACGACGGGCCAGTGGCGATCATGTCATTCAACCCTAACTCGGTGATCGTGATGGCGCGGCTCATGCCCAACGTGCCGCGCGGCATCACGACCTCGTCTTTTGACCCCGCCGATTGGCAGCCGATCGCCCCTGCGGTCTGTGACCGTTTGCGCGAAATTCCCGATTACGACCACGCCAAAGCCTGCTTTATCTCACATGAGGCGCAAGATTTGGACCGTCCGCGCGTGGCCGAATTGCGCAATCAAGGGGCCGCGATACTGTGTTGGACCATCACGTCACCCGAGGCCGAGGCCGCAGCCCGGGCGCATGCGAATAACATAACGTTTGAACAGTACCTCGCCCCCTTTCCAGCTTGAAACTTGGGCCAACGGCCTTAGGTGAATTCTGGTGTATTACCTATGCAGGACTGTGCCATGGCCGAGATTGAGATAACACTGCATGCCAGTTTTGCCGAAATCCCGGCGCAGGAATGGGATGCGCTGGCCTGCCCAGAGGCCACAAGCGGTCGCCCGATTGACCCGTTCACCACGCATAGTTTTTTTGTAGCCTTGGAAAGCTCGGGGTCAATTGGCGCGCGCTCGGGCTGGCAAGCGCGGCCGCTGCTGGCGCGCAAAGACGGCCAAGCCATTGCTGCCATGCCGATGTTCGCCAAATCACATTCACAAGGCGAATACATTTTTGACCAAGCCTGGGCGCAAGCGTTCGAACGTGCGGGCGGCGATTACTACCCCAAGCTTCAGGTCGCCGTGCCCTTTACCCCTGCTACGGGCCGCCGTTTTCTAACGCTATCCGGCTATGAAGCCGAAGGCACCGCCGCGCTGATTTCAGGCGCCACTCAAGTGGCCGAACAAAACAATCTGTCCTCGCTCCATATTACATTTTGCACCGAGGACGAGGCCACGCGCGGAGAGGGCATGGGGTTGCTGCACCGTATTACGCAGCAATATCACTGGCATAACAATGGGTATGCAGACTTTGACGGATTTCTGGCCGACTTGTCTTCGCGCAAACGCAAAGCTATTCGCAAAGAGCGCCAAACCGCCAACGGCGCGGGGCTTGAGATCAAAACCCTGACGGGCGACGATATTCAGCCCGCGCATTGGGAGGCGTTTTGGCAGTTTTACCAAGATACCGGTGCGCGCAAATGGGGCACGCCGTACCTGACCCGCGCCGCCTTTGACGCGTTTCACGACACGATGCGCAATGATATCTTACTGGTTCTGGCCTATGACGGGACCACGCCCATTGCCGGCGCGCTAAACTTCATTGGGCGCGATGTGCTCTTCGGGCGGTATTGGGGTTGTACCGCCGATTACCCCTGCCTGCATTTTGAACTGTGCTATTACCGCGCGATCGACTGGGCCATCGCCAATGGATTGCAAAAGGTCGAGGCGGGCGCCCAAGGCGACCACAAGCTCGCCCGTGGCTATTTGCCTGTGCCTGTGCATTCCCTGCATTGGATCGCGAATGAAGGTTTCGCCCGCGCTGTGGGTGAATATCTTACGGCTGAACGCAATGCTGTGACCGAAGATATCGACGTTCTGACCAGCTATGGCCCCTTTCGCCATATCCAATCCGAAGATTAAAGAGGCATAGATGAGCAAAACCCCCACCCTGAAATTACAAGACCGCAGCGTACTTACGCCTCTGTTGGCCAGCGGTTGGGCACTGCACCCCACCCGTGACGCCATCACAAAAACCTTTCAGTTTCGCAATTTTATCGAGGCGTTTGGCTTTATGACACGCGCAGCGCTGTGGGCCGAAAAATGGGACCACCATCCTGAATGGTCCAACGTTTACAAAACGGTAAGAGTCACGCTTATCACGCATGATGTAGATGGTTTATCCGATTTGGACATCAAGCTGGCAACCAAAATGGACGGCCTAGCATCCAGCTAGCCCCGCCATTTCATCTTGGCTTAAATACCTAAGAGCATTGGCTTACAGGCGCACAACTTTGATGTTGCTGCCTTTAGCCGACAGGGCAATTTCACCGCGGCACAGGCGCAAAGCATCTTCGCCAAAGGCTTCATTCCGCCAGCCCGCCAACGCCGGAACCTTGCGCTGCCCCGCGGCAATCAGATCAAGATCTGCGGCCGAGGCAATCAGTTTCGCCGCGACGCCCAGCTCCTCAGACTTTGCTTTCAGCAGCACGCGCAGCAAATCGGCCAGTGCGGGGTTTACCTGCACTTGGTCCTTTTTGGTATCGGGTTTGGGTTGGTCTTCGGGCTTGGCCTCTACCCCGGCTTTTACCGCCGCAAGCAGACCATCCGCGATTTCTCCACGCCGCGCCTCACGCAACAGCAACCGCGAGCGGCCCAACTCTTCGACATTGGTCGGCTTGGTCGAGGCCAGCTCCAACAGCGCGTCATCTTTGACCACACGGCTGCGTGGCACGTTATTGCCTTGGGCGTATTCCTCACGAAACTTTGCCAATTCTTTAACAATCGCCAAGAATCGGCCCGAGTTGGTACGGGTTTTGATCCGCTGCCACGCTTCATGCGGGCGCACGGTATAAGTTTCGGGGTCGGTCAGCACGCCCAGCTCTTCCTCAACCCATTTCTGGCGGTCGCTTTCGGCAAGCTGTTTGGCCAGAAATTCATAGATCACGCGCAGATGGGTCACATCGGCCAGCGCATAGGTTTTTTGCGCCTCGGTCAGCGGGCGGCGCGACCAATCGGTAAAGCGGCTGGTTTTATCAAGCGGTTGATGCGCGATTTTGCGAACCAAAGTTTCATACCCAACTTGTTCACCAAAACCGCAAACCATCGCAGCGACCTGGGTATCAAACAGTGGCGTTGGAAAGCAGTTGCCTTCGACAAAGAAAATTTCCAGATCTTGCCGCGCGGCGTGGAACACTTTGACCGTCGCCTCATGGCGAAACAGGTCATACAGCGGTTCCATTGACATGTCCGGCCCATCAATCGGATCGATCAATACCGCATCGCCCTTGTCGCCGGGCAGGGCCATTTGAATCAAACACAGCTTGGACCAATAGGTGCGTTCGCGCAAAAACTCGGTGTCGATTGTTACATAGGGTTCAAGTTTGGCGGCCTCACAAAAGGTGGCCAGCTCGTCTGTCGTTGTAATCGTGCGCATCGTGTTCCTGCTGAAAGCTATTGGCACGGGGTCATCCCGCAACTTTGCTATAGGGGGCCAATGCAGCAAAAGAAAGCCCTGCAACGCAAAGTCGCAGGGCTATCCTGTCATCAAACTATTATTTTAGCCTTAGATCGCGGCCAAAAGCGCCTCACCACCCGAGATTTCGCAAGCGCCAGGGCTTTCTTCAAGGTGCAGAACCTTTACCACGCCGTTTTCGGCAAGCAGCGCATAGCGTTTCGAGCGTGCCAGCAAGCCTGCTGGCGGCGCGTCAAACGCCATATCAAGTGCGGCGGTAAAGGCCCCTGCCCCATCGGCCAGCATGGTAATACCAGCAGAGGTAGCGCCCGTCACGTCGCCCCAGGCCTTCATCACAAAGGGGTCGTTTACCGACACGCAGATCACCTCATCCACGCCTTTTGCGGCAAAGGCGTCTTTGGTGCGGATAAAGCTGGGCACATGCGACGAATGGCAGGTAGGGGTATAGGCGCCCGGCACAGCAAAAATCACCACTTTGCGGCCTTTTGTCAGATCCGCTACGCTAACTTGTTCAGGCCCTGCGTCGCCCAAACGCAGCAAATTTGCTTCTGGTAGTGTATCGCCTACAGAAATCGTCATGTTGTTAAACCTCGTGCGTTGCGTTTCCATCACTGGCAGATATAGGCTGCCAGCGGTTGCCCGACCAGTGTTTATCTGCGCGGGTGCAGCGGTAAAGGGCCAAGAATGAAGCATACAGTTGTGATTGGGGCCGGTCAGGCCGGCGCGTCTTTGGTCGCCAAACTACGGGCCTTGGGCGATACGGGGGTGATCACGCTAATCGGCGCGGAACACCTGCCACCCTATCAGCGCCCGCCCTTGTCCAAGGCCTATTTGCTGGGCGATATGCCGGTTGAGCGGCTGTTTCTGCGCCCCGAGGCATTTTATGCCGAACACAACATCACTTTGCGGATGGGGCAACCCGTTGATGCGATTGATACCGCCGCACAGACGCTTCGCCTGGGCGATGAGGTGCTAGCCTATGATGATTTGGTGCTGACCACAGGGTCGGTGCCGCGCCGCCTGCCCGCCAGCATTGGCGGCGATTTGGCGGGCGTATTTACCTTGCGCGACCTATCGGATGTTGACGCGATGCAGCCCTATTTCACTGCAGGCAAACGTGTGGTGATTGTCGGGGGCGGGTATATCGGGCTGGAAGGCGCTGCCGTTGCGGCCAAGCTGGGGCTGGATGTGACGGTGGTTGAAATGGCCCCGCGGATTTTGCAGCGCGTGGCCTCGGCCGAAACCTCGGATTTTTTCCGTGATTTGCACGCCGCGCATGGGGTTAAGATTATAGAGGCAACGGGGTTAGAGCGGCTGATCGGCGAGGACCATGTGACCGCCGCACGCCTGACCGATGGCCGCGAATTGCCTGCCGATTTCGTGATTGTCGGTGTGGGCATTACGCCTGCCACCAACTTGGCACAGGCGGCGGGCATTGCGATTGACAACGGGATTGCGACCGATGCTTTTGGCCGCACCTCGGCCCCGCATGTCTGGGCGGCAGGGGATTGCGCCAGTTTTCCTACGCATGCTGGGCGGATGCGGCTGGAATCGGTGCCCAACGCAATTGACCAAGCCGAGTGTATCGCCGCCAATATTTTGGGCGCGGATAAGGCCTATATGCCCGAACCGTGGTTTTGGTCGGATCAGTTTGACATCAAGCTGCAAATTGCAGGGCTGAATACCGGATATGACAGTATCGTCACGCGGCGCACGGATGGCGCGGTGTCGTTCTGGTATTACAAAGGCGCGCAGTTGCTGGCCGTAGATGCGATGAACGACCCGCGCGCCTTTATGGTGGCCAAGCGCTTGCTTGCCATGGGAAAATCGCCCGATACTGCGCTGGTTGCCGACCCTGAAACCGAGCTGAAGGCGCTGTTGAAATAATGCGGATTATTGGCGGCAGCAATCGCGGCACCCATCTGGCCGATATTGGCAAGGGCGATGCAGAGGCGCATTTGCGCCCCACCTCTGACCGCGTGCGTGAGGCAGTGTTTAACCTGCTGATCAACGGGCGGCTGGATGGCGGGCCGAACCCTGTGACAGGCGCGCGGGTGCTGGATTTGTTTGCAGGCACGGGCGCGCTGGCGCTTGAGGCGTTAAGCCGAGGCGCGGCCCATGCAACACTGGTCGATGATGGCAAGGCGGCATTGGCCTTGATAAAGCGCAACCTTGAGATCACCCGCCTTTCCGCCACCGTTCTACGCCAGAATGCTACAAAACTGCCGCCCAATACTGCCGCACCTTTTACGCTTGTCTTCCTTGACCCGCCCTATAGCAAACAGCTGGGTGAGGCCGCGCTAAGTACTGCAATCAAAGGCAATTGGATTGCGCCCGGCGCGGTTGTGGTGTGGGAGGAAAACACCGCCATTACCCCGCCAGCGGAATTTGCAAAGCTGGATGCGCGCAAATACGGCGATACCACTATCACCATTCTTAGGGCACCCCATCATGCGTGAGGCGGCCCCAAATGAACCAATGGCGAAAGGCCACAACATGACCCCCAAAGCCATATTGTTTGATTGTGACGGTGTACTGGTCGATAGCGAGGCCACCGCTTTTGATCTGCTGGCCGAAGATCTGGCCGCGCATGGCCTGCACCTGACCCGCGCCGAGATGGAGCAAAAATTCCTTGGCGGCACAATAGGCGGGCTGTTTACAGCGGCACGCGGGCTTGGCGCCGATTTACCCGACAACTGGGTCGATGATTTCTACGCGCGGATGTATGCGCGGCTGGCGCAAGGCACAGCGCTGATTGATGGCGTGGTTGACGTGCTGGACACCTTGGATTCGGCAGGGATCACCTATGCGGTGGGGTCAAATGGATCAGACCAAAAGATGCAGATTACCTTGGGCCAGCATCCTGATGTTATGGCGCGGTTGCGGGGGCATCTTTATTCTGGCCAAGCGCTGGGGTGCCCGAAACCCGATCCGGGGTTGTGGCTGCATGCCGCCCGCGCGCTTGGCGTTGAACCTGCCGACTGTGTGGTGATTGATGACAGCCCGACAGGTTGCACAGGGGCGGCCCGCGCGGGTATGCGCTGCCTTGGGCTGGCCGAGCATGACGATGGCGCGCGCCTGGCGGCCACAGGTGCCGAAGTGATCCGGTCTTTGCGCGACATTCCCGCTAAAATCGGGCTGATTACCTAAGAAAAAGGCCCGCAAGCAAAAAGCTTCGGGCCAATTTCAAATTTCAGCTAATTTAGCACTTAGAACGCCGACAAGATTGCCGAGCTAAGCGCGTTATGCCGTGGGTTCATCGCCGTATCGGCAACGCTGTTCAGCGGAATCGCGTTCGAGCTAGAGCCAATCGGAACGCTGAGGCCAACGCGCAGCGAGTTCATATGGCCTGCACCCGTCACATTGCTGCGGGCAAGCTCTACCGACACGTTGGTGCCTTCGCTCATATGGGACGACATATCAAAGCTTGCGCCAAGGCCAAAGGTTGTGACGCTACCCAGAGTGCTAAGGTTGCTATCGGTCAGGCCACCAAACACAGTCACGCTTTGGCCCATGCGGTAGGCCCCTGCAATACCAACAAAATCCAGATCAGCCGAGGAACCGCTGCCCGAAACCGTGCTGCGCGCCAAGCTCCCGCCAAGTGTCAGTTGGTCAGACGCAGTGAAACGGCCCATGATGCCGTAATCTTTCATTTTAGAGCCAGCCGCCAAGGCCTTGCTGGTTTTGCTATTGCCAAAAAAGGCGGAAACCTTTGTCGTTTCGACATCGTAGCCGCCCATCAGACCAATGGAATTGACCGAACGATTGCCCGCCAGACCCGTCACATCCACGCTGGCACGTTCACCATAAGCGCCCAGATTGAAGCCATTGGAAAACTGGTATTTGCCGTTCACACCGCCGACAAGTGCGCTGACTTTGCCGGTAAGGCCGTTGGCGCTGCCGCGAAGGCCCGAGATATCGCCACCAAAGTGCAAGGCGTTGCCATTGTCATAGTCGAAACGGCCATCAATGCTGGGGGTGTGAATGTTCGATCCGCCCATCACGTCGTTGTAACCATAGCCAACCGTAGCCGTACCGTTCAACGCTTGCGCTGCGACCATGGCAGGCAAAGCCATCGCCACAGCGGCGGTGGAAATTAGGATGCTCTTCATTTTACGCGCCTCAAGATGTTATTCTTTTTATGCTGAAATAGTCTCATACGACACGAAACGAAACAAGAGTCTGCGCGAACACAAATGCTTCAAACCGACTAAAAGTGCCTATTTTAACACGCGCTTAACCCGCCCAAAGGGCGCGCGCGGGCCTTAAGCCTCAAACGCAGCCTTATAGACTCCACCCGGTGAATTCGTGAAAATCTCGGCGCCGGTGGCAGTGACACCGATAGAATGTTCATACTGGGCGCTTAGTTTCCCATCGCGCGTAACCGCAGTCCATTCATCCGACAGTACCTCGGTTTCGGGGCGGCCCATGTTGATCATTGGCTCGATGGTGAAAATCATACCCTCTTCCAGCACGGCAGTCCTGTCTTCGACCGAACGGCGCAGGGTTGAAATTTTGTTGCCCTGCGCATCTTTGCGGAAATTGGCGTAATGCAGCACGTTTGGCGGCGCATGGAACACGCGGCCAAGGCCGTGGCCACAGAAATCACGCACCACCGACAGGCCATTCTTTTCCGCATAAGACTGGATCGCATAGCCGATATCGCCAAAGGTATTGCCCGGCTTTACCGCCTCAATCCCCAGCATCAGGCTGTCATGCGTCACCTTCATCAGGCGTTGGGCAAAGGGTTTTGCGGTGCCTGCCACATACATCCGACTGGTATCGCCGAACCAACCGTCCAGAATAACCGTAACGTCGATATTCAAAATATCACCGTCCTTCAGCACATCATTGGCCCGCTTGGGAATTTTCGCCCCCGGAATGCCATGGCACACCACATGGTTCACCGAAATACAGGACGCATGTTGATAGCCCCGATACCCGATCGTGGCCGAGGTAACACCGCGACGCTCGACTTCGGCGTTAATGAACGCATCTAGCGCACCGGTGGTTGCACCGGGCACAACCAAAGGGCCGACCATATCCAAAATCTCGGCGGCAACCTGACCCGCCGCGCGCATGCCTGCGAAATCCGCATCTTCATAGATGCGAATGCCGTCTTTTGTCATCCGTCCGCGTGTATCGTCCAAAACCCGTGCCTCATCTTGATATATTTACACTAAAATAGGCTTATCGGGACAAAATGGCCAGAGGGTGTGGCAAACTGAGTTTGAAACCGCCCTACCCGCGCCTTATATCAAGAGGGGAACAACCCCAGAGGAGCCGAAAATGCCCAACCCGACTGCCGCGATGCTGGTCATCGGAGATGAGATTTTGTCGGGGCGCACCCGTGACAGCAACACGCATTTTCTAGCCGGAGAGCTGACACGCCACGGCATTACATTGGCCGAGGTGCGGGTCGTCTCGGATGATCGGGGCGCGATTATTGCGGCGGTGAATGCGCTGCGGGCGGGGGTGGATCATCTGTTCACCTCGGGCGGAATCGGGCCGACTCATGACGATATCACCGCCGAGGCAATTGCGGCGGCCTTTGACGTGCCGATCAGCAAGCGGGCCGATGCCATGGCGCTGTTGGCCGCGCATTACGACCGCGCGGGTATGCCGTTTAACGAGGCGCGGCAACGCATGGCGCGTATTCCTGATGGGGCCACGCTGATCGATAACCCGATCTCTATCGCCCCCGGATTTACGCTGGGCAATGTACATGTCATGGCCGGCGTGCCTAATATTTTCCAAGCCATGGTTGCCAGCGTTTTGCCCAACCTGACCGGCGGCGCGCCATTGCTTAGCCAATCCTTGCGGGTTCATCGCGGCGAAGGCGAGGTGGCCGAACCATTTGGCGCACTTGCGGCCGCCTATCCCGATCTGTCGATGGGGTCGTATCCCTTCACCCAAAATGGCGCGCATGGCACGAATTTGGTCATTCGCGGCACCGATGCTGGCCAGATTGACGCTGCGATGATCCAGCTTGCGGCGCTATTTCCCGCATGACGCCCGCGCAAATCTATGACGTGCTAGAGCATACTTGGCCTGCTGCCAGTTTGCGCAGCACTGGCCCATGGATGATCCGAGAGGGTGCTGGCGGTGGGCAGCGCGTTTCAGCAGCGACGGCCGAGGCGGCTGTGACAGATAACGATATTGCAGGGGCCGAGGCCGCCATGCAAGCTCTTGGCCAAGATGCCCTGTTCATGATCCGGCATAGCGATATTGCGTTAGACCTGTTGCTGGCCGCGCGGGGCTATGTGCTGCATGATCCGGTGGTTGTCTATGCGGCCCCTGTCGCGGCGTTGGCGCTGCCGGCACCTACCGCTATGTCGGCCTTTGCCACTTGGCCTCCCCTTAGCATTGCCGCCCAGATTTGGGCAGATGCGGGCATTGGGCCAGGCAGGCTGGCCGTGATGGACCGTGCGAAAGGACCAAAAACCACAATTTTGGGGCGTGTGAATGATCGGGCATCAGGCGTGGCTTTTGTGGCTTGCCATGCGAATGCGGCGATGCTGCACGCGCTAGAGGTGTGCCCGAGCCAACGACGGCAAGGTTCCGCCAACAACATCATGCGGATGGCGGCAGGCTGGGCACAAGATCAAGGTGCGGAAATGCTTTGCCTTGCTGTCACGCAGGCAAATACGGTGGCCCGTTCGCTCTATGCTTCCCTTGGAATGGAAGCTGTGGGACAATACCACTACCGGAAAAAGCAACCCAAAGAGGCACCGGAGCAGTGACACGCCTAAAGGCCCTAACGAAACGAATTGCGCCGTTCGCCCCAGCTTGGGCGTGGGCTTCTATCGCGTGCTGGTTCCTCGGCACGGCGGCAGCGCCGGCCTTTACGCTTGAATTTCCGGGCCCCGCAACGCCGACCTTTGGCCCGACCACCACGCGCGACAGTTATGCAATGCCGACAAGCGCTTGGAGCCCCCAAGCGTTTTCGACGCAGAGCATTGACGGAATGGTCGAACGCGCAGCCTGGCAAGTGGACACACCCAAGCTAAGCAGTCTTGATCTGATGCAACCTTTGCGCGCACAACTGTTGGACGCCGGATTCAAACCGGTTTTTGAATGTGAGACGATGGTTTGCGGCGGGTTTGATTTTCGCTTTGCAATCGATGTGTTGCCGGAACCGCAGATGCATGTTGATCTGGGCGATTTTCGCTTTCTGTCGGCCGAGCGTCAGGTCGCTGGCGAAACCGAGGCGGTTGGCGTGATCGTCAGCCGTTCGGCCAACAAGGGCTTTGTTCAGGTCACGCGGGCGATGGCGGATGCAGGCCCGCCCCTCTTTGCCGCGACGAACGGCATGGGCGAAGGGTTCGAGCCTTTGACCGGCGAAACAGTAAACCTTACCGCCCCAAACCAGCCCCCCCTTATTCCCCCAGCCGATGGTGCATCGGATGGATTGCAATTCGTGACCAAAGGCTCGTTGGTTCTGGACGGGTTGGATTTTGGCAGCGGCGCCGCAGATCTGACCGAGGGGCGCTATGCATCACTGGCCGCTTTGGCAGAGTGGCTGAAGGACAATCCGAACAAGATCATAGCGCTCGTCGGCCATACCGATACCTCGGGTGGGCTTGATAGCAATCTCCTTATATCTAAACGCCGCGCCGCCTCGGTTCGCGCCCGGCTGATTGAGGCATATGGCATTCCGCCCAGCCAAATTGAGGCCCAAGGCGTTGGGTATCTTTCGCCGATCGCCAGCAACCTGACCGAGGAAGGCCGCCGGATCAACCGACGGGTTGAGGCTGTTTTAACCTCGGTTCAGTAACCGATTCTTGCTTTCGAAGTCGCGTGAATACTCTCACATTTTAGGATAGCACTTCGGCGCGCGACCCGCATTTTCCTAAGCTTTGTATACCCCCTAATTGCCTCCTAAACGAGCACCGAGGGCGGCACGAAAACGGGACAGGTCCAGATTTCATGAAAAGCTCCTTACCAAAGCGCTGGAAACCAAAGCCCAGCCATCAGCAACCACAAAGAACGCGAGCTTAAATGGCATTGAGACGACCGCTGGGGGAACCATCATCATTCCCATCGACATAAGTACGGCAGCTACAACGAGATCAATAATCAAAAAAGGTAAGTATATCAAAAAGCCAATTTCAAAGGCTCTTTGGATTTCAGACAACAAAAAAGATGGCACCAAAAGCGAGAGAGATGCATCGACCGGTGCCGAGACTTGCACCGGCCGCATCGCTTGCATGGTAGAAAAGGTTTCAGGATCCATTCTCGCAGCCATGAAAACACGAAATGGTGCGATTGTTGACGTCATAGCCTCTTCGATTGGGATCTTATTTTCAGTAAGCGGCTGAATGCCTTTTACCCAAGCTTCTGTGAAAACCGGTTCCATCACAAACCAAGTTAGGAACAGCGCGAGGCTAATGATCATCATGTTTGGTGGCGATTGTTGCAGACCAATAGCTTGCCGTAGAATTGACAGAACCGTAACGATAAACGGAAAACAGGTAACCATAACCGCAATTCCGGGGACCAAACTTAGTACTGTGACCAATGAAAAGAGCTGCACAACCCGCCCTGAGAGGCTAGGGCCTTCGCCAAGTTCCAGTGTAAACTGCTGGGCCAACGCCGGAGATGCAAACAGCAAGAGCGCCAGCGCTACGCCCAGCAACCTTGTCATGATAAACCTCCGCGCAGGTTTGCCACCTCGGTCAGGCGAACGGCCAAACGACCTGCATTTTCGCCTTCCATTTCTTCGAGTTCACCGCGTGCGATCAAACGATCCCCGACCCAAAGCTCTACCGGGTCATCAACGCGGCGATCTAATGCCAGCACGGCATCTTTCTGAAGTTTCAACAGCTCTCGAACCTGCGGACGGGCGCGGCCGACCGAAATTGTGATTTCAATCGGCACTTGGCTAAACGGGTTTGCCTCTGAAAGATCATCCACTTTTTGTATCCTTTGTCATAAGCTTGAAAAAATCCTGCAAGGCTGATTTTGCTTCTGTGATTGCCCCGTCAAGATCGACCCGGGTTTCATTTTCGCCAAGCAGCAAGAACACCTGCCCTTCACCAAGGGTGGGCTCTTCTACGAGGGAAAGAGGGGGGCAGTTTGCCTGCTGGATGAGCGGTTCGATTGCATCGCGGCTTGCGGGATTGAATAAAATTTTAATCGGGGTGTCTGCGGCGCTTTCAGCCAGTGGCAACAAGGCCTGAAGAACCGTAGCTCCCAAGGCTGTTCTTGCTACTTCTGGCAAGAACTGACCAACGAGTTCGGTCAAGAGAGGTTCGAGCGCACGCAGAACATGCACGCGCGCCTCGTGGTAGGTGAAGCTAAGAGATTGCAAATTATGTGCTAAATCAGCAGCAAGTTGACTTTTCTCTTCGTTCTGCGCCGAAACTGAATCGTCCCATCCTGCAGCATAGCCTTGCTCGTATGATACAAGCCTGGCCTCATCGAGCGCATCCAAATCTTGCTGCTCTGCCTCAACTTTAGGGGTGCCAGCGGCCTCGAATACCTCAAGCTGTAGCGGCGGCATTATGCTTGTTCCTCTTCTTCTGTCTCCATCCAGCCACGCAGAATCTCGACAGTCTCGCTTTGCCGCTCATCAATCAAGCGGCGCAGACGATCCATCGGGTCTGACGGTTTTCCATCTGCATCAAAATCTTTCGATACAACTGGCAAATCTGGCAAATCATTGTCGTCAATTTCACCGGTCAAAACACGTGGGGTACTTGTTTCACGCGATTCAGCCGTCACCTCTTTTGAAGGCAGGGCCAAAGCGCGATCAGCGCCGATTGAACTTTCGGCGGGCTTGGCTGTTGCCGTAAGAAGGGGGCGCACGACGAACAAGCCCAATATCAGCGCGACTACGGCCAAAACTGCCACCTGAATTATGGATAAAAGATCTAGCGGCCCAAATATGGACAGCATACTGGCTTCAGCAACGGAGCCGACATCGGACAGGGGTTCAAACTCCAGCGATTTCAAGACAAGAGCATCCCCTCTTGCCTCGTCCAACCCCGCCGCCGATGTCACCAATTCGCGCAAAACCGAAAGTTCTTCTTCACTGCGAGGTTGCCATGACGTTGTACCATCCGCCGCGGTGACTTGGGCACCATCAACAAGTACCGCAACCGAAATTCGGCGCAATGCACCAGGGCTTTTCAGAATTTCCCGCTGCGTTTCGGAAACCTCAAAGTTTACGCGCTCGCGGGTCTCTGTCGAATTGCTTTTGCCTTCCCCCCCATTCGCCGCATCACCTGTCGGCAGATTTGACGCAACAGTGACATCGCCAGCAGGTTGCGTCGCAGAATTGCTGCGCTGTTCCGAGTCTGATGATATTGCGACCCGACCTTGGGGATCGAACTTGCGCTCTGTAATTTGTTCACGATCTGTCTCAACCTCGACAGAAACCTCGACCACAGCTTTGCCAGGGCCAACCCGTGCAACCAAAAGTCGTTCAATATTTCTTTTCAGCTCTTCCGCACGAGAATCAGCACCAAAGCTTGGGCTAGTTGCGCCTTCGCCCGAGGCGATAAAACCCGCAACGCTATCAATGACCGACACGTCACTTGGCTGCATCCCCGAGACAGCTGCCGCAACGAGGTGGCGTATGGCATTCGCTTGCGTCTCAGAGAGGGTGCCGGAAGTCGATGTAACTGTCACGCTCGCCGTCGGCTGGCGATCACGCTGAAATGGCTGCGATTGCGACTGGGCGATATGGACGCGCGCCGTACGAATCGCTGGGGCGGCAACAATGGTTCGGGCAAGTTCACCTTCTTTTGCCCGCCAATAAGCGGCATCAAACATCTGCGAGGTTGTGCCAAAGCCGGTCAGCCCGTCAAGCAGCTCATAGCCAGCAGCGCCCGTAGCAGGAAGGCCATCGGCGGCCAAGACCATCCTCAACGAATCTCTTTGGGTCGCATCAACCCGAATCGTATCGCCAACAACTTCATACGCCACACCGCGCTGATCCAACGCGCGAATGACCTCACCCGATGCACTGTTATCGAGGCCCGCATACAGCAATGCCATTCCGGGCGTTGCGGCCATACGTGAAAGGCCAAAAATAGCCAAAAACATAGCGAGGGTAGCACCAACAATAACAATGCGGCGGCGCAGATTGAGGGATGACCAAAGCGAAATCAGGTTTTGCATACGAGTTATTTCCTTTCAGGGCTTCTGCCCCTGTCGCATTCAGGTTTCGCGGATTGGTCTTAACAATCGGTTAGTGAACATCGGTTTATATGGAATTTAGATTTAATTGACGGAGACACCGATGGCAGACGCCAAAACCCCAAGTGAAGACGAACCACCAAAGAAGAAATCAAAGCTGCCGATCCTCATTGGTTTGGTTTTGGCGCTGGTTCTTGGCGGCGGCGGATTTTATGCAACTTGGTCCGGCATGATTCTCGGCGAGTCACATGAAGAACCGGTAGCCGAGCCAATCGGGCCACTGCCTAACATTGCCTTTGTGCCAGTCGACCCCATTGTAATTTCGCTGGGGCCGGGTGCTACGGCGCGGCACCTTCGGTTCACGTCTCAGCTTGAGGTAAACAAACCTGCGACCGAAGATGTCACGCTTCTCATGCCGCGGATTCTAGATGTCTTGAATGGGTATCTTAGAGCAATCGACGTGGCCCAACTGGAAGATCCGTCAGCTCTGGTTCGCATTCGCGCGCACATGTTGCGCCGCATTCAAATCGTGACCGGTGAAGGCCGGGTGCGCGATATTCTAATCACCGAATTCGTTTTGAATTAAGTTAGGAAAGAGCATGCAATTTATAGCAGATATTCTTTTGGCGTCAGGCGCCTTTGGGGCCGCAATCTACTGCTACATTCTGGCGCAGCGTCTTAAAAAACTCCAGACGCTTGAAACCGGAATGGGGGGCGCAATTGCTGTGCTATCCGCTCAGGTGGATGACATGACGCGCGCGCTGGAAACGGCACGTGGGGCTGCGGATCGGCAGGTAAAATCACTTGAAACAATGACCCAGCGGGGCGAGGACGTTGCCGGGCGGCTTGAGTTATTGTTGGCATCAATGCACGACTTGCCCGAAGAACAAAAAGCCCCCCCTCCCCCAGAAGCCGAGCCTGAAAAGCGATTGCGTTTTGTACGCCGCAAATCAGCGCAGGACAACTTGGAGGCGGCAGAATGAGTATGGGATCCAATCCTAAGACTGCGCGCCGTAGTGGCCGAGGAACGCTCTTTATCCTTGCTATGCTGTTGGCATTCTCTGGCGCGTTGCGTTTGGGTGATGGAATTGGAATTGCCATTGCGCGGGCGACAACCCCCGAAAACGGCGCGCAAGCCGAACACTCGATGCCGGCTTTGGATTGCCCCCTGCCTCCGGCCGCCTTGGCAGAAGCCCTTTCCGAGCGAGAAGCACGTGTTTCAGCCAAAGAAACCGCATTAGAGGATCGCCTAGCAGCGCTTGCTTTGGCGGACCAAGCCATTGATATTAGGATGAAAGCTCTTGCCGCGGCAGAAGATCAGTTGAGTGAAACTTTGGCCCGTGCGGATGGGGCATCGGAAGAGGACCTGACGCGCCTTACAGAAGTGTATCAGTCAATGAAGCCGAAAGAGGCCGCAGCCCTGTTTTCAGCTATGGCACCAGAGTTTGCAGCAGGTTTCCTAGGCCGAATGCGCCCAGAGGCTTCGGCGGCAATTTTGTCGGGAATGACTCCTGACGATGCCTACGCGATCAGTGTTATTTTAGCTGGTCGAAACGCAAACGTGCCCAAGAACTAACGCATCATCAGGCTTTATTAACCCGTCTCTGTCACCCTGAAATCAGATAAAAATCAGGAGCGTGCAATGTTTGGCATAATAGGTCTCGTCGTCATATTTGTGATGGTTTTTGGCGGGTATATGCTCGCCGGAGGGAAGCTGGGAATCATTCTTAAGGCTATGCCATTTGAGATGGTGATGATCGGCGGGGCGGCGCTCGGAACGTTCTTGCTTTCGAATGACTTGCCTTCGGTTAAACAAACCGCAAAAGATATTGGTAAGGTTTTTAAAGGCCCAAAGTGGAAGCCCGCCGATTACCGAGATCTATTGTGTTTGCTTTTTGAGTTGGTCCGCATCGCCAGAACCAACCCCGTCGCTCTAGAGGAGCACATTGAAAACCCCTCAGAATCTGCTGTCTTCAGTCGCTACCCCAAGATTCAACATGACCACGAATCTGTCGAACTGATCTGCGATACATTGCGCGCAGCGTCGATGAACTATGATGACCCGCACCAAGTGGAAGAGGTGTTGGACAAGCGCATGGAAACCAATCAGCATCATGCAATGCATTCAAGCCATGCACTGCAAAGCGTAGCTGACGCCCTGCCCGCGCTCGGGATCGTTGCGGCCGTTCTTGGGATCATCAAGACAATGGGTGCATTGGACCAGCCACCCGAGATTCTAGGTAAAATGATCGGTGGCGCATTGGTTGGAACGTTTCTAGGTGTTTTTCTCGCCTACGGCATCGTGGGTCCGTTCGCTACGCGTGTCAAAACGGTGACTGAAGAAGACAACCACTTCCACATACTGATTCGAGAGGTGCTGATCGCAAACCTTTACAGCCACCCGCCAAACATATGCATTGAGGTTGGGCGCCAAAACGCGCCACACCATGTCCGTCCAACTTTTGGCGACTTGGAAGAAGCGATGCGCGCACTAAAGCAAGACGCGGCATGAAAGCTTTCCTTATACTCTTCTTCGTGTGGTTCGCGACCGCATCTAATTCACAAACTGTCGTTGTACGTTCTGGTGAACATGATGGGTTTACGAGGTTGGTTGCTTCTTGGCCAAGCAACAAAGAATGGCGCTTGTTTCGAACCCGTGAAGGGTATGATCTCGTTATTGACAGCAAAGACGTCCAGTACGATCTTGCTGACGCCTTTAAGCGCATAACGAAACGACGCATTGCAGAAATGAATGCGCAAGCTGATACACTTCATATAATGCTGTCGTGCGAATGCTATGCCGCGCCAATTGCATTGCAAGCTGGTGTGCTGGTTGTCGATATTGTAGACGGCTCCCCGCCTGATGGATCAGCCTTTGAACTGGACAGAGATGGGCGGACTGCAGCTCCCCTGTCTAGCTTAGAAATTGCGCCAGAAACGACTAGAACAACGGACAATCCCGAAGAAAAACAACTATCAACAGACGTCGCCAGCGCAATTAAAAACGCTGCGCGGCACACACCCAGTCTGCCTCCGACTCGCATTTTGGCGGCAGAACCATCTCTAGACCATGTAAGAAACGAACTGTTACTGCAACTTAGTAAAGGCGTTGCGGCTGGCGTAGTTGATGCCGTCGACAAGATAAAAAGTGATGAGCAGGATCGCGAAGGACATGCGTTGGAAAAAAACATTAGAATCAAACGCGAAATGGGATTGGTCGCTGGCGCCAGCAGACCGAGCGAGGATGAGATGACTGCCGCAGGGAATGCTTGCATACCAGATGACAAACTCAATATTGGCAACTGGGCAGATCCTTCAAATGTGGCGGCTGAATTTGCAAATAATACCACAGGGCTCGTAGGAGAATTCGATCACCCCGAGGCTGATGCGATTTCTAGGGCTATGCGATACTATTTATCTCTTGGATTTGGGGCCGAAGCTCGTCAAATAGCAAGTGGGTTCAAGAGCTCCCCAGCGCAGCGTGCTCTACTCGAAACGCTTTCATATATCATTGACCTTGAGATCCCACCCGGCTCGGAATTCGCAGGTATGGAAAATTGTGACACCAATGCCGCCATTTGGGCTGTCCTTGCGAAACAAGAGCTAAAGCCACTCAACCACATTGCGATCCCTGCAATGCTAAGAGCGTTTTCTGCATTTCCCACCCATTTGCGCCGTCAGCTTGGCCCAGGATTGGCCGAACGATTTTTAGCTGCCGAAGACTATCCAACCGCAATGGCCGTTAGGGATGCAATGATGCGTACGGCGCAAGAAAACGATCCGCCGCAAGCTATGCTCAATGCCCGCATTCAATTGGCTGAAGGAGACATAGCATCGGCTGAGGTGCAGCTTTCGCAATTGGCAGGAGCTTCGACCCCAACCGGTATCGCAGCCACAATTGCGCTAATTGAAACACACGTTAATGAAGGGAGAGAAGTAACGCTCGACCTGGCAGTAACCGCCGAAGCCCTGCTGAAAGAGGCACAAGGAGGCACAAACGAGACTGGGCTGCGCGAAGCTCTTGCACTTGCTTATGCTTCACAGGATCGTTTTATTGACGCATTTAAACAGGTTGATAAATACGATCCAAAAGCAAAGCAAGTCTGGGAAGTGCTTGCCAACCATGGCTCGAATGACGCAATTTTAACGATTGCCACTTTACAAGCTGAACAAGAAAAACCTCAAATTACAGATCAGACCCGTCAAAAAATTTCTCGCCGCTTGTTAGATTTAGGTTTTCCAGACAAAGCCCTGCTATGGCTAGAGGCAGGATCAGAACGAAACGACGAAGGCCTGGTGTTGGCGGCCGAAGCACAGCTATTACTCGGTAATAATTTGGAAGTACTTAGCCTGCTCGAAGGACAAGAAAATGAGAATAGCAATAAATTAAGGGCACGCGCGTTAGCCAAGATGCAGACGGCCGATGCAGTTGACCAGCTCGCACAATCTGGCCAAGAAAATGAGGCCAGCATCGCTGCACGACAAAAGCGCGATTGGCCAGAGCTTATGACGTTGAACGAGAGTGGAATCTGGCGCGATGCTGCGGCGCTAACAGAAGCATCACCAAAAGTCGACGTTTCTACAACCACAGCGCAGACGGCGCAACAAAGTGAGTCCGAGGTTAAAGGCCCATTGGCTCGAACGCGCGACACACTTGCGGAAAGTGAAAAAGCGAGAGCAGTGTTAAATCAGTTGCTTTCATCTCAGCATGTACCGAATTGACCAATCAATAGTCTGAGATTGACATCCCCCCGTTTAGCACACGACGAAGTTGCTCTTTATCGTATATCTATGCCGCAAGTTGTTTTGAGGGATGGTCAAATGGCACAATCATCATTGAAGTTCTATGGCCCACTCAGATGTGTTATACTTCAAAATCAGGGGCCTACAATTAAATCGACCATGCAAAACTGCCTTTTAGCGCCACCAAAACGCTGGTCCACTCGGACTATCCGAGAATACTTACTGCAAGCTTTAGGGGTCTAGGCGACCGCAACACTGCGTCACTTGACCCCCCAAAATACAGTTTTTGTTAGCCGCTGAAAGTTAACGTGCCACTGCCATCAGTGTGCCTGAAATCACGAAATCAGATTGATTGGTGAGAGATTTTTTCAACGGAACGGCCAGCGACAACCCAAAGCTGGTCTTATCATCCAGAGAGAAGTTGACCCCCACACCTGTAGATACCAATGTCGTGGACTTCGGAAAGGTCGAATAAACCGCCCCCACATCCGTAAATGCAAAGGCATCAAAAGACGTTTCTTTGAAGGGTATTTGGTCGTGCAATTCCAGCCGGCCATAGAATCCACTGTCTCCTGCGATACCATCAGACGGATATCCGCGCACCGTTGACGGTCCCCCGATCTGGAACAGCAGGTTGCCCGGAACAAGCTTTGCACGCGTATGTTGCCAAGCTCCACTACCGATAAACGTCAGTCCATTTTCAAACCTGTATTGACCGTTCACAGACCCTGCGAGCAGGAAGATATCACGGGACGTTCCTGCAAGGACGTCTTTGGAGTTCGCAAACACTGCCTGCACCTGAGTTGCCATTGACCCTTTATCGCCCTTATACGACATGCTCACACCAGGCGCGTATTTGATCGTACCCGAGTCAACAAGTGGAACGCCTGCCGACCAAGACTTGTTCTCGCCGTAAAAGGCAGACCCGGTCCCAAGGACGGTCCATTTGTCATTCAAGAAAAGCGGATGGGTCACAGAAAGACTAGCAGACTGCGACGCCCCCGTGATTTTAAGAATTTTAGTAGGACCGCTCACAACGGTGACATCAGATGCCGTATAGCTTGCTGCAAGTCTGGTGCCGCGCGTGTTGATCGGGAATTCGTATCGTGCAGTGCCTGACATGCTACCTTCACTTGTGGCAACGTAGGCCAGAAATGTATCATCCCGGCCCATAATGCCATAGCGGCGATAGAGGAAAGAGGCCTGCAATTCGCCAGTCGATTCAACACCTTCGTTATCAATATAGAACTGGAGTTCGTCTTGGGGCGGCTCGGTAATGCCCAAAAGCAGATCCGTATAGCCGAATTCTGCACCCGGCTGAAGCAACAGCCGCAACTGTGCACGGTTCGTCCGATTGAACAGTTCAATATCACTTCCGGCAGTCGGGACATCGACGGTCGTGCCTTTTGAAAGCCGTACGCTGCCAAATATATAGTCATTTTTTGACACATGGTCACCGACCAAAGCGACATTGCCAACTTGGCCTTCGACCAGCCGAACCTGAAGATTACCATCAGCGAGATTTTGGGGGGGCAAGATGGCTGCCGCTGTCACGACCCCTTTTTCTGCGTAAAGATCATTGACGTCGCGCACCAATTCCGAAATCTGCGAAAAGTCGACGGCTTTAGATCTGTATTTTACAGCAATCGTTTCCAATTCTGCATCGCTCAGAAACGCTGAAGGCGGCGCAAACGTAATGGATTTAAGCACGACTGTCGCGCCGCCCCGCGGCGGCAAGTCACGACGGTTCAACGGATCGGCGACGACTCCTGGGCCGTCTTGCTTAACGGTCGTGGCTTGGTCAATCGCATCAAGTCGGTCGATGTTTTGGTCTGCCAGTTTCGCTGACAAGTCCGCCGTTGGCGCGGCGTTAACCATTTGAGCATATTCGAACTGCACCCCCACAAGGACACACCCGACCAAAGCGGAAGAGACTGAAAGACGCCGGAAGCAAGATCTCATTGGGTAATCCTTATAGTATTCAGAGGTCGGCAGGGCGACGTTATGGGCGACTTTTCTTTTTATCATTTTAAATCAACGGCTTTGCCGTAGCAAGACAGCCGGCCCATCGCCACGCACGAAGACCATATATTCGACCCCGTCAATGACCACGATTGTCCCGTCCAGTTCGGCGAGTGCAGTGCCGTCGTTGGGAGTTAATGTCATCGACCCAAAAGATTGGATAAGGCTGTCGTCGGCCTGTAGAAACTGTCTGACAGTATCGCGGGTCAAACTGATCCCGTCTAATGGCGATGGCAGAATATCCGTGACCCTGGCAGTCGCGTCGTAGTTCACGACAATTCCATTCGTCGACGTCGCATTCCCATCCAGAGTCAGGCCAAAGGCAAACTTTGGAACATGGACTTGCACATTGCTGCCCGGCTGCGGCAGAGGTGTGCGGTTATCGACATTGATTGTCTGGATTGGCGATGTCAGCAACAAAGTCCCCGGAACAAAGGCGCTCTGGATATCGACCTTAGTGGCCGTTGTCGTAAGGGTCGTATCGACCACCCTCAATTCGTCCATCACAATGGCAGCCGCAACGACCTTCTTCAGGTTTGCTTTTGTGGCAACGGCCCCATCCGCACCTGTCAGGGTCAGCATCAACGGGCCAAGGCCGCTTGGGTCCTGCGTGACCTTTTCTGCGCTGATCTTATCAGCCCGCAGCGTCAGAACCTCAGCGACTTGCAGATCGTCGACATTCAGCTCGTCTGTAGCTTGCAAGCGCATATTGCGACCACGAATGGTTTTGATGCTCAGCGACCCCGGCAAACCGCCGGACCCTGCCGTATCGTTCACATCACCAACGGCTATCTGGGTGTCGCCCGTGATATTCCTCGTCGATGTAATGGTTGAATCCACGCCAGCAGTGATTACCCCGAACGAGACCCCGTTGCCAGAGATGACCGAAGATCCGTTGGCATCGATATCGCCCCCGCCAACACCCCCAGCAACCGAAGTCAACGCGATATTGCCGATATCCGATCCAAATCCGGCTGTCGACAAGCTCTTAAAGGTCAGAGCGTCTTGCGCGATAAAGGTCTGGCTGCCACCGCTTGTCGCGTTTTTGATATCCATCTTACCGGTGCCCGTCACGCGGATGCTGCCCGCTTTCTTCGTAACAGCTGCCAATGTGATGTCGCTCAGCGCAGCGACGTCAATCGCTCCGTCCATCGCGGTAGCCTCAAGTGTGTTGGTCATGATGCGCAGCGGATTTGCCGCCACAGTGACGGTATTATCCTTTGCGGTCTCATTGGCCTGCGTCTTGTCGCCGATACCCAGACCGGCAAGTATTTTAACGCCGGCGTCAGCCGCCATCGCATTGATATCAAACAGACGGCCCGCCAGCGTACCCGCGAAGACCTGCCCGCCTGCCGTGATGGAAACCGCATCAAGAAGCGTGCTTGCCGACGTAATGCCCGTAACCAGCGCATCCCCAACGGTATCGATTTGGACTTTGCCCGCAGCAAACAAGGCCACGCCGTTCAGCATCTTAAGAGAGCCGGCGTCTATGGTGACGGCCCCTGCCCCCGATGTTACAGCGCCGTTGCCGGTAATAATCTGACGGCCACCGGCTGTCAGATTGATGTCACCTGCCGTCTCGACCACGCCGTCAACGGTGCTGTCGCCTGCGGCAAACAGATCGATCGTGCCGCCAGCCGTTGATTTCGCTTCGCTGACCGCAAACGTGAAACCGATGGGGCCGTACAAGTTGATACCGTCTTTGGCGTTTGCCTTAATGGTCCCGCCCAGATTGACGCCCACATTCAGTCTGTTCGTACCGGTTCCGATAAACCCAAGCGCAGCGGTCAAATTGACCTGAGAGCCAAGGATATTGATCAGCTTATCACCATTTGCGTTGATCAAAGACCCAGTTTTGGCATCAAGTGTGACGTTTTGCGGTGAATAAACCGTGTCGATAAGACCGTCACCCGCAAAAAGACCGTCACCCGCAAACACAAGGCTGACGCCATTCTGCGCACGCGCGGTGGTCGTCGCGCCAATATTAAGCGCGAGGTTCAGCGGTGTTGTTGTAGAGCCAATTCCGCCTTGGGCAGATTCCAAGATCAAGTTGCCGCTCGAGATGAACCCGCCGCCCGTTTGGATCGCCTTTGTCGGGCTTGCCGAAAACACGCGGCCAGGGCCGCCCGAATTCGCAATGTCGTCACGCACCTTGATGCGGGTTTCTCCTTGGGTGGAAATCGCACCAAGCAATGCCCCGGTTTGCGACGCCAGGAACGCCTTACCGATATCCGAGTCGATGGCACCGGTTGGGGTGGCAGTCACGGTCACGTTCAGCTCTTCAGTGGCGTTAAAGTTCAACGGCCGCTTGCTCAGAACGGTCAAAACGGTGTTGTCAGCCGCCACCAGACCCGCAGCAGCAGCCGTAAAGAACGCCTGCTGAATCGGGGTGAGGTCAACGAATTTCGCGCCCAACGGAATATCAACCGTCGCAGGTATCACAAGGCCGGCAACCGCCGTCTGATACGCTGCAAATGCAGCTTGATAGCTGGCCAGCGCATCATTGTATTTCTGGATCGTTGCAGGCTTGGCCGAGCTTGGCGGGGCGACCGGAATTGCGACGGACCCAACCGTCAACAATAGGTCTGACCGTTCGGCAGCGGCCAAAGCCACCTTTTGATCCGCCGTCAAAAGTGCCGGATCAAGGCTGGACCGGATAGAGACGCCCGGATTTGCCGTACCGGCGGCTGTTTCACCAACCCCCATTTCGGCAAAGATTTCAACAGTTCGTCCAGACACGTTCGGGTCTTTGATAACCGGATTTGTACCCGTCACAGTTTTCAGCGCACCTGGCGCGATAGAGAACGCCAGCTGACGTTCTGTCCAGACGGAGCCGACGGTCAGGTCGCTCTCCTCTGCTGCGGTCGCATTGTATTGGTAGTTTTCAACAAACACGTTCGCCAGATCATCCGTGGTCGGATGTGCCGCCTTGAAGTCGGCGGTCTTTTGCGTCTCGACAGTCTGGATATAGCTGTCGACCCCCGCATCAAACAGCACCTGAATTTGCGCTGCAGTCGCGGCTGGGTTCGTGTCGATAAGGGTCTGGCGATACTCAGAAAGATCCGCTGCCGAGACTTTGTATTCGTAGTTCGCCAGATAGGCATTTGCGGATGTCGCCCCCACCGTGGCGTTCAAGTTGCGGTATTCGGCTGTCTGAACCTGATTGTAGTCATCAATCTTGGCCAAAACCTGCCCGTCAACAGTTGGGTCCAAAGTAGCGCGCACTTGCGCTGTGTATTCTGTGCTAAGGGCCTGATATTTGGCCGAAAGCGGATCAAGAACGACAGAGTTTGTTGTCTCATAAGTCTGGATCAGAGTTTGAACCCCTGCATCCACCGCAGCCGTTACTGTCGCATCCTTGGCCGCCCAAATCTGCTCGGCATAAAAACTAGACAACGACTTATAGGTCGCCGATGTCGGGTCAAGCGTGACCTCGAAGGTTGGGTCAAACACCGTTGGATCAGCCTGCGTAGAGCGGATCGCCCAATACTGGTTGTACTGCTTGGTTTTGATATTCTCGTAGGCGCGGATAGTTTGCGCCTGCTTGGCTTGGTTATTGCCGCTTGTGATACCGTCCACCGCATAAGTGGCGCCAGTGTCCGCATCAACCGCTGTCCGGCTGGCGGAATCTTCTAGCAGGCCAAGGCTGTCCCAATAGCCCAACAGCTGGTTGTAGGTCCGCAGGTCAATCGTCTCAACCGGGTTGTTATCAAGGATCTGACCGGTCGAGGCCAAGGTGACATCTCCGCCCAACGACAAGACCTGATTGACCAGCATGGTGCCATCAGGGTTGCCACCAGCGGCCCACTCGCTTGACCGGATGCCGATATCGCCTGCGGCAACCGCCGTAAGGCCCATATAGACATTTTGCGGCGCCTCACCGAACGTCCGAAGGGCCGGATCGCTGGTATAGCCAGAATTGACGTGCAGCAAACTGTTATAATCCGCCGTCGAGCCGATAGACCCGCTGAGCGCAGAAAGGGTGACTTTATACCCTTGCACCAATGACGCAGGGTCGGCGGCAAGGATAGACCCAAGCGCAGACAGCTCGACGTTACCTGTCGTCGGTGAATAGGTGCTGCTGGCCGCAGTCACCTGACCCACACGCAAATCGCCGCGCCCAAAGACCGAGACGTTCCCGTCACCGGCATTGGCATTAAGTATGCCCTGCGTTCCCGCAGCCAGTTTTGTCATATTGACGAAAATCGCCTTGGACGTAACCGGCGTGGTCGCATTGGCATAATCAAGCCCCCCGACCGAGCCGGACGCATTCAACGAGACAGACTGTGCCGTGATAAGCCCGGTATCGGTGCCTTTAAAGATCGACTTACCGGCACCCGTAACATTGATATTAACATCGCCACCAAGGCTTTTGATGTCACTGTTAATGATAACGTCACCAACGGAATCCACCGTGATCGACCCGGTATCCGAACCGATGAACGAGATTGCGATCGGATTGTCAGCCTTAAGAGAGTGGGTCGTGATCGTGGTGTAGGTTTGGTCTTTTTGCATGTGGACGTATGTCGTCTTTGACAGGAAGCAAGCGACCGAACATGTATAATAACGGCCGGTCTCATAGACGCCAGAGTCGGACGTGATGTAGGTAAAGTCGTATGTCTTCAAGTCAACTGCGCTAAGGGTTGAATTGGCGACCTCTGTCGTGACCGAAGGTGTCACGACCACACCGCTGCTGCCGGTCGTAATCGGGGTATTTGTAACCGAAAGCGTTACGTTCTTGGGCGAGACATAAGTACCATCTGGAAGGCGACCAACGCCCTCAGAGGTGGTTACCGCCCCATTATAGAACGTATCTGTGTCGTAGGTAACCAAGTTAAAGAACGTCGCGCTTGAACTGTTTGTCTTCTTGGTCACCTGCTTAAATTGTTCTGCCGTGGTCCAGACGTACCGCTGGTCTGCGGTCGTCGTATAGGTTGCATTGCGGTCGCTGCCTGTGTTCGTCATTGCAGCGGTCAAATCAGCGGTTGTTTCAAATGTACCCGTGGCGTTGTTGATAATCCGGCCGGTGACCGGATCAATCGTGCCGTTGACCACGGCGACGCGCACCTGACCTGCGGGCGTTGCTGCATCCGGGTCATAAACGCGCGAATAGACCGAATGTTTGACGTTAACCGTCACCGTATCTTGGCCCGCGGTCGGTACAACACTGACCACATCGGTGATGTCGATAATGCCTGCCGTACCGCGCAGCTGCGATGTGTTTTGGTCATTGAACACGGTCGAAACAACGTCCGACCCTGTGTTGAGCGTTTTCAGAACGACAGCGGTACCGCTGGCATTGTTGATGTCGATAGTGCCAAAGCCGTCGAGCACCTTGAGCGCGCCAGAGCCTTTGGCGGTGTTCATGATCTGACCATATAGCTGGATATAGCCACCATGAACGCTGGTCCCGTTCACCTCAAACACCTTGTCGGCGGTGTTGTAGTTCGCGCCAATGGTGCTGGTGTCGCTTACCAGTTGGTAGATGCCGTCGCCGACTGCAGTCCAATTCGCGACGCCCGCTGGGCGATTGGCAGGGTCCATGTAGTATTCGGCTTGGGCTTTGCTGAACTCAAGCCGGCCGGTGATCGAGCCGTCAATCCAGTCTTTAATGTTGACCTGCTTGAAGGCACCGCCCCCGATATCAAAAGAATAGATCGGGTCTTTGGCCGAATTGGTGGTGATCGCAAGGGTGTAATCGGCAACTGCATCGGCCAATTCAGTGGGGTTAATGCCACCGGTCGGCATAACCAAGTTGATCGTCTGACCTGCGGTATTCGGCAAGGCGATGGTCGAAGATGGTGCAACAACCCCGACCAAAGACGCACGATACGCCGCAATTGCTGCCGTAACCTGAGGATCCGTCAGGCCGATATTTCCGACTGCGTACGTGGTCAGAGTAGGCGTTGCTGTAAGGTTCAACACGTTGTTCACGATTCCGCTTTGGATCGTGCTGTTGATGTTGATGTAGCGTGCCGCAATAGAAATGCCGCCATTGGCCAATATGCCAGGCCCCGCTTCGGAGAAGCGTTCGGGATCGTTAAACTGTGCAGGGTCACCACCGATGTGGTTGAATCCGTTCACATAGCTGGCGACGAAATCACCGTTCTTGGCAACAATTTCAACCGATCCGGCATTGATTTGGCCCCGGACATAGATGTTGCCGGCGTCACTGATAATTCGCACCGCACCTGTGGTATTTTCCAGCACTGAACCGGTGTTCAGAATAATATCAGGCCCGACGTAATTGCCTTTCAGATGCTGAAGCCCCGAGGCGGTGTTATGGAACGCCGAGTCTTCGGGATTGTAATGCGACAGAATTTCGACCAGCGGCCGCGACGACACCAGACCTGTCTTGACCTGGAAGGCCGTGTCAAGCTGCGTACCGCCATTCATCGAATTGATGTCGTCAGCGCTGTTTACCAGCGCGCCGTTGAAACGGACGTTTCCGGCATCATAGGTCGGAATGACAAGGTTATTCAGGACCAACGATGCGGCGGTGAAGTTTTCCACCAGAATTCTGGCATCGCCCGGGGCTGCAAGTTTCCCGCTGGCGCCGCCGATCAAAGTATCTGCATTGATAAAGATGTTGCCCAGACGGGCGACCGTGTCAGGCACAATGATCTCGGGGGCGGTCGGGCCGACGATGGTGCCAGACCCGTTGATCGCATTGTAGTTGTTGGTACCAAGCGACGAATTCAGGCCAGTCAGCAATTTTTCAAACGCCGCGACAGACGTCGCAGACCCAAGCGGAACAGTCGCAGGCGCAGCCGCCCTGAGCGTCGTAACCTTAGCATTTATTGACACGAAATAGGTCGAAAGCGCGTCCTTTTGCTCGTCCAGCGCTGCAACCGCGCCTCCGGCAAAGGCCAGCGCGCCGTTATTCGCAAGAACGCCTGTATCGCTTCTATTCAGGGTCGCAATTGACGCCGTAATCGCGTCTCTGGCAGCCCCGGCAGCGGCTCTGCCTTGCAGAGTTGCTGCAAAGCTATCGATGCCAGATTTGGCATCCTTTGCCTTTGTTGCGGCAGTCGTCGCCGCGGCCGCCATCTCGGTGTTATTCGTGGCGATCACGCCCAGATTGGTATCAATGGCCGATTTGGCGGTGCCAATCGCCAGTTGAGCGGCCGTTTGGGCGGTCGGATTGCCCTGCGCGATGGCCAGCGCCAGCGCGGATTGTTGCGCCAAAAGAATGCCGCGCTGCGTCACGATATTTGTCTGTGCTGTTTCATTCGCGGTCTTAAGAGTCCCGACAGAATTAGCAGCAGTTTGCCCGTCTTGGATCAGGGCCGTAATGGCGGCAGCCGTACTTACGTTAGCGGCATTATAGGCCACTGCCGCAGCATACCCCGGATCAGTAGAAGCGGGAACCGCAACGGCATAGGTCGAGAACGTTTTCACGGTGCCCAAGGCATTGCTCAGGCTGCTAACGGCGCTGTCTACGCCGGCTTGCCCCGTATTGTAGCCTTTCAAAATTTCCGCAGCAATGTCAGAAACCGTCGAATTGAACACCCCATCTGTCGCCGTAACAAAGCTGGCATTGGTCGTGTTGATATTGGTGGTATCAATCACAGCCGATTGGGCAGCTGCGTCTTTTTGGGAAATGCCGGTATAGGAGCCGAGTACAAAGACACCAGCACTATAAGACCCCAACCCAAGGGACACCAATTTGTCCTGCAAGAATTTGATTTCATTGGCATAGGCGCCTGCCGCGATGACATCTTTATCATAGACGTCGAGCAAGTTTTGCAGCTCGGTCAATCGGTTAAGGATCTGCGTTCCGACCGCTTTTTCCCCAGTGATCGTGATCTTGATATTATCGGTCAGAGTCGGGTCGGCGATACAGGCGGTATTGGCGACGACACAGTAATTGGTGCCATAAACCTCTTGCTGGAAGTCAGTTTCGGCATATTTGATCTGAACGGTTTTAAACCGTTGCAGGCCGGTATCGACCAACCCGTCAACCTGAACAGTCCCGCTTCCTGCGATGCGCGAGGTTCCACCATGATAATCGAATGACACGTCATCGCCACCAAAGGCGTTCGAGACAGCACTTGCAATAGCGGCCAGCGCTTCGCGGTAGATGTCTTTCCCGGTCCCGACTGCGCTTGCGGTGATGTCGCCACGATGGGCGCTGATAGTGATGTCGCCCGCAGCATTCACGCCCTTTTGTGCCGTTGCACCGCTGTCTTTGACAACAACATAGGACGCGTTCGTAATGATGGCCGTCGGATCTGGCGACGCTGGAATCGGAATTGCCGTGTTGTTGAAAATATCAAGTGTCGCATTAACCGCGAGCTTGGCATTAAAGCCTGTAACATCTTTGCCTGCAGCATTGGCAAGATCCAGATCTTTGCCAGCCGACAGGTTAATCGAGGCGCTGCTCGGTTCGGACCCGTCAACCGGGCTAATCCCGTCCGAGGCTTCAAGCCGAACACTTTGCCCGATAGTGACCGAATTGTCCCCAGTATAGTTCACATCCGCTTCGCCCGACGGGGCGCCAGCCAAACCATATGTCGTGGCAGAACCCCGAACATCGATGTTAGCCGTTCCCCAGGCTGCCATCAGAATGTCGCCCTTATCGACGATGACGTCAGAGTTGTTCCCAACCGACACTGTTGTATTCGCGAAAGCGTCCAACAGGATATCAACATTGGCCAATGCGATCGCACCGCCAGAGTCGATTTTTGCCTTTTGCTGTGCCGTAATATCGCTGTGCGCCGACATGGTCAGATCTGACAGAGTCACCCCGCCGATTGGCATCAGGTGAACCAAGGCGCTTTCTCCAATCGACGCATTGGTCTTGCGATGATTGAGGTTCAGTGTAGCACCACCCGCTGGCAATGAGGCCAGCCCGCCCGACGTTGAATCCACGTTCCACGCGCCTGATGGCAGGAACGTGTTTGTGGTCAGGTTATCCGCTGCAATCCTTAGGTTTGCGGCGTACAGGTTGATGTTATTCCCAATATGGGCATCTACATCGCTAAGAACCGTGTGGTACAGCTCTGCACCGCTGCCGCCCGCAAGAGAGGCTTGGGTGCTATCAACGGACCCTGCAAAATTGGTCTGATGCAGCGCCGATATATCGGTCGTACCGGTCACAGTCATGTTGTACCCGCCTGCGGTTTGGTCCGCGCTGGCAAGGGTGCTGCTGATCGTTTCGGTTGTCCCCGATGCGGCCGAGCCTGCAACAAGCCCGCCGCTGCCTGCGACAGTCACCGCTTTGTTGGTATCTGTGCTGTTGGCGTCAATGGTCAACGACCCGGCCTCAAGGCTAACCAGGTCATTCAGGACGGCTTGGGTTGTCGTATTCGACTTGGCCTTGGACGTGTTAAAGCCAGCCGCAACAAGCCCAACAGCCAGACCGGAGGCATGCGAATCCTGATTGGTCGTAGAGGTCGACGCGATATTGACCAAACCCGTCGCCTTCAGCGTGCTGCCTGTAACCAAGGCGATAGCAGAAGAGGTATTCTTGGCGTTCGAAATTGTGGCACTTAGCCCCACCAGCGCCCCGGCAGAGCCACTTGACGCCGCTTTGACCTTGGCCGCGTTCAGGTTTGTCGACACGTCGATGCTGCTCGCATCAATCGTCGAGCCGCCTTTGATTGTAGCACTCACCTTAGCCGCGACGGTGGAATCGGCCAGCGATCCGCCTGCAGCAAGCAAGCCAGCCACAGCAAAGCCGGTGGCTGTAGTATCGGCCTTGGCGATTGCCTCGGCGCTGACATCAACCGCACCGGACGCTGTGACATGAGAGTTGTCGATGGTCGCCGACACAGTAGGCGACACGGTTGCCGTGGTCCCCGCGCCCTGAAGCGCTATCCCAACACCGCCACCTGCCGCCGTCGCGTCTGCAACCACGTCATCATCTGATTTGGCCGAGACCGAGACCGACCCGCTGTTAATTCTGGTATTCTGGACAGTGGCATCAATCACACCACCGATTTCGGCAATGGCCACCGATGCGCCAACGCCTGCGGTGCCACCGATAGAGACACCAAGCCCGACGATATCAATCGCGCGGGATGCATCTGCATTCACGGCCACACCGTTGGTGACAAGCATGTTTTGCGCCTGCACATAGGCCTTGGTCCGCGACCGATCCTTGATCACGGCAGCATCCGCGCTGACAGCAACAAAGCCACCCGCAGCACCGGCAAAGGTGCGTGCCTTAATGCTGTGTTCTGTGCCCGCGTTGACGTTAACAGAAGCGGACGTAACCGAAGCCGCCGCCCCATTGATCTGGGCCGTGCTGCCCGTATCAACTGTGATAACGGCGATACCGGCACCGACAGCCGCACCACCGACCGCAAACGCACCGGTTTTCAGATCGATCGCCAGATCATCCGAACTGGTCACACCAACACTTTTGCCTGCGTTGATCGTTGCACTGCCAACGCTGGCAGACGTACCCGCAGGAACGGAAAGCGCGGCAGCGGCCCCCGCCACGTTAATGCCAGCCCGTTTGGCCTGCGCATCAGAGCTGATTTGTTTGACCCGGTCATCATCGGAATCCTGAAGCAGGTTATCCACTTCAGAATTATTTGCCTGATCCTGAGCGTCAGAATTGACGCCGTCCATGTTCGCCACGCCGTCGCTGGACTCGTCCAACTCATTGTCGGCCTCGCCACCGGGGGCGACACCATCGCCATAGCTGTAAATCGCAATACCTGCAGCCAGCGCAAAAGCCCCGCCAGAGCCACTGGCGACCAAAGAGTCGCCCGCCTTGTTGGACAGGCCGCTAATGAATACATCGCCTTTTGCATTCACGGTGGCGCCATCTTGGACATAGGCCGCTGTGGTCGTTTTAAAGATACCCACGTCAACCGCACCCGACAGCCCAACAAGGCCTGCCGAAACCGCACCGGCGGCCACGGATGTGACTGTAGAATCGCGAGCGGTGACAGAAACGTCTTGTGCAGACGTCGCGCCAGCATTGCCGCCTTCGGTATTGACCTGTGCACTCGCACCGACAAAGGCCGAGGTGGTGACGTCCATCAGGTTCAACGACAGAACACCCGCTATACCCGCATAAAGGCCGCCTGCCCCAGACACCACAAGTGTCAGCGCCGCTTGGGTCGAATTCGCTTCGACATTTACGCCGCGCGTGCTGCGGTATGCATCAAAGCCAGCACCGGTATAGATATTATGGTTGACGGCCCTCTTGCCAAAGCCCGTCACTTGCGCGCCAGAGGCGATCGAGGCTGTAATGGTCTTGTCGACAAGAACCACCCCGACGGCGGCACCAATACCAGCCGTGCCACCAACGGCGACCGACCCCGCCAGCATTGCTGTGCGGGTTATATCGTCGGCGATCACGTCGACATTGCCTTGTGCGACAACCTTGCCGCCCAATGTGGCCGTTGTTTCCGTTGTCAGATCAACGGCAGACCCGCTGCCTGCCAAGGCGGCAACGCCGCCGCCAGCGCCTGCAACAGCCCAAATCGCAAAATCTTCGGACGCTTTGGACGATACGCTCACATTGCCCTGTGCCGCGACATCGGACGTGCCAACGATGGCCCGTGTTTTGGTATCGACAACCGCCGCGTTTACGCCAGCGCCCCCGCCGACCGACCCACCGATAGCCACAGCGCCCGAGAAGCCCAAAACATAGACGTCACTCGCGGCGGCCACAGTTAACGATTGCGCGTCATCGGCGGCCACTCCGGCCATTTTATTAATCTCAACGCCGTTTCCGACAGAGGCTTTGGTATCCATCGTGATAACAGGCACGCTGGCCGACAAAGACACAGCCACGCTACCTGCCGCTGTACCTGCGACCGCCATTGAACGAACAGCACTCGTGCCCAAGGCATTGACAATCACACCGCGGCCTTGCGCAGTGACAGGCGCTTTAAGCCGGTTTTCCGTCAGCAGCATCAGACCGGCTTTGCGTGCATCGTCAGAAGTGCGCAGCTTGTCTTCATCCGCGCCAGCACCTGCCGCCGCAACGGTCGAATGGTTAACGTCTGCCGCTTGGAAGCTGTTCGTACCGGTGAACGCGCCAAAGGACGGCGTGTATCCCGTAACATAGGCTTGGTCAGCCCCCTTCCCAAGCGCCGTAACTTTGGCACTATCGTCCACATTGGCCAGCGTCGTGGCGTTGATAACAGTTACCCCGACCGAGGCCCCGATACCCGCTGATCCGCCGCCTGCAATGGCACCATCCAGCATGTCGATGCCAGTATCATCACTGGCCATAACGGCAACGTTGCCGTAGCTATAAAGATCGGCGTTTTCGCCGACATTTGCTGTGGTCTTGGTGGTGACCGCATAGACCGAAACCGCACCGGCAAGCCCCGCCGATCCGCCGATTCCGACACCCACCGCAATCGCAGAAAGCGCTTCTGTATTGGCGGCATCAACGACAACATTTGCAGATCTGACCAAGGCCGATTGGCCAAAGGCCGCTTTGGTGGTTTTGTCGATTACGCTGACCGCAACCCCTGCGCCAGCGCCTGCACTGCCGCCACCCGATGCGGCACCGCCAATGGCATCCAGCGTCGTGACATCGCTCGCCGACAGAGTGACCGACCCCGTGTTATAGGCATTCCCGACTTTGGCAAAGTTGCCGACCACCGCTTCGGTGGTTGTATCCAGAACGTAAACGCCAACGCCAGCACCCACGGCATTGCTGCCACCAGCGGCCCCTGCTGCGGCGATAGTTAGGCCTTCTTCTTTGGCCGTCGCAGAAATAGTGATCGCATCATCTGTATTGATTTCGGCCCGATCTGCCGTGCCGGTGCCATCGGCCATAGCGGCGCGGGTGACGTTATCGACCACCACAACTGACGCAGAGGCGCCGATTGCATTCGACCCACCGCCAGCGGCGGCACCCGCAAGGCTAAAGGTGCTAAAGTCATTGTCGGCAATCAAATTGACCGCGCCTGTCGCAGTGACATGCGCCCCTGCGCCCATCAGCGCCTCAACTTGGTTGTCGCCGGTGATGACTGTCGCCACACCGTTCAGCGCATTGTTGCCCGCAAATGCGACAGCAACGCCGAACGCCTGAATATCCTGCGAGGCCAGCGCGCGGCTGGTAAACAGACGCGCATTCGAGATGATCGCCCGATCGGCAAGCTGGGCGATCGTCGTCCCGCCACTGACAATAACCGAACCGGCAATGCCAACGCCGTTGCCACTGCTCAGGGCTATTGCGCCAGACAGGGCCTTGGCCAGAAAATCGTTGTTCGCCTCAATCGTAACGTCACCAACACCAGCATTTACCGTCGTGGCCGCAGTGGCTGCTCCAGCAAGGCTTTGACCGACGGATGCCTTGACATCATCGGTAAAGACCATAACCGCGAACGACCCGGTGATCGAGTTTTTGGTGCCCGCAGAGCCGCCGACAGCCTCGACATAATAGTTATTGGCACCAAGTAGTTGCCCAGTGCTGAGCGTTGTTTTAAGGGCGTCCAGATCAGAGAATGTGAACGTGGTCCCTGCGTCAACTTTATGGGTCAACGCCTTCACTGTCACCCCGCCAGAGGCAATCGTCGTTCCACCCCCGACTGAGGCAGTGTAGTCTTTATCAGATACGACAACCGCAATCGACGCGCCAATCCCTGTTCCGCCCTTAGAGACAGAACCGGCCAAGGCCTTGGTGGCCAGATGGCTGGTATTGTCAGCCGTGACCGACACGGCACCCGCAGTTGAGATTGACACATTGTCGCCGATGACAGCACTACTCTCGCCGGTCGAAATCCCCACCGCCAAGGCACCCGCGACAGACACCTTTTTGCCAGATGCGCCTGCAATGCCCAATGCGGTCAGTTTTGTCAGATACGCGCCATCCACGTTCTCGCGTGATGTCGCAGCCAGCGTGACCGCCGAAGCATTGGTGATCGTCGCACCCGAGGTGATCAGTGCCGAGGTTTTGTTGTTGATGATCCCAAGGCCCACACCAATGCCGACACCGATATTGCTGGCCGAATTCACGGCAAGCCCGCTGCCCGAGGTCGCAACACCAACCTTATTGGTCGCGCTGACGCCCAAAGCACCTGTCACATTGACAGTCACATCCCCAAGGGTCGCAGAAACATTGTCCTGCGCTGCGGCAATACCTGCCGCCGCTGCCACAGTAACCTTGGACCCGCCGGATTTCCCATCACTGCCGCGTTGGGAATCCTTGGTTTTGTCCAAAGACGTGGCGCTGGTTGACGTTCCGCCGGTGCTGCTATTCTTCTTTTCATCCGCCGCGTCGAATTCGCCGCCTTTGGCAGTGGCCGTCGCGGTTGCATCATAGGTGCGGTCGGAACTGGCCGTGATCTGCAACGACCCCGCGGTCACGCCACGGTTTAAATGGGCGGTTGTCAGCGAGGTGTTGTCCAGAACGCCATCAGATGCGCCGTTGCCCAGAATAACCGCCGCAGACGCGCCAATACCGACTTTGCCAGACTTGTTTTCGCCTGTCGACGTGGCCGTATTCGCGCCTTTGTTCGAGGCGCGGATCACAACCGCGCCAGCCCCCATCGACAAAGCATTGCCAGAGCCAATACGAGCCGTGGTTGTCTCATCCAGCATGGCAAGGGCCACGGAGGCATCAACGGCAATACCGCCTGCGGCACCTGCCGAGGCTTCTGTCACCGTTGTTATGTCAGACGCGGCATCAACCGTCAGGCCTGTGCCGTTGGTCAGCGTTGCGCCGTCCAGTATCTCGGCCACGGTCGTCGTCGTGATAAAGTTCAAACCGACAGAGGCACCTATACCAACCTTGCCACCAGACGTGGCCTGATCGCTTGGCGCTGCGGTGGCGGTCGCCTCCATCTTCTCTTCGGCTTTCAGGCTGGACGAACCTGTGCCTGCATTTACAATCGCCGCGCCGGAAATTTTTGCCGTTGTTTCAACATTGATCAAGTTCAAAGCCAGCGATCCGGCGATCCCGACTTTGGTTCCGCCTGCGCCTGATGTGGCCTTGGCCAAGAACGTATCTGTCGGCACAGCCGCGCCCTGCATCGCACTTACATGGACGCCGTTGGCCGCATGGGTGCCTGCGCCCAAATAGGCAGTGTTCTTTTCAGTCACCACGTTCACCGAAACGGCAACGCCGATTCCGACCTTTGACGTGCCACCATCGGCACCCGCAACGGCAGACCCATCCGACGTTGCAGACCCGTTGGTGTTGTTAGCAGACGCCACAGTCAACGCGCCACCAGATGTTATGTTGATCCCATCAGGGACAGCCGCAGTCACGTTCGATTTCTGGACATTGACAGCCACCGCAGCGGCGACCGAAACCTTACCCTCAGACGTCTTGGCAGAGCGGCCGCTTTCGTTTCCGGCCTCGGCTGTAGTCGCATCTTGCTGTGTTGTATCACCGACACCAGATGTCTTTTGCTTGCTGGCCCCGGCGGTCATTTCTTTGGTTGCGGTTTTGTCAACGCTGTCGCCCGTGCTGGTCGGGGCGGCATCCGCGTCATCGCCCTCTTTGGCGCCTGCCGCACTGGCGGTCGCATCAAGCGTCGAACTGGACACGCCAATCGCACCAAAGGTCACATCCGCCGCAGCCGTGGTCGTCGTGATATTGCGCTGCGTGGTCGCAAGGACCTGATCATCCACCAAGGCCAGCGCAAGCGATGCGCCAATGGCAGCTTTCGCCCCAGCAGCGGCAGCTTTGGCCGATGTCGTGGTCGTCGAACCTTGCGCGGCGGTCACTGTGACGTTGCCAGTGTTGGACTGCGTACCGCCGCTGCCCAAACGGGCCATTGTCGTATTATTGACCATCGACAGCGCCAGTACCGGCGTGATCGACACGCCACCTTCGGAGCCAGCCTCGGCGGTTGTGGTCACGGAATGCACGGCATCAGCAGACAATGTAAGAGCAGCAGCCCCCGTGACCGTGGCCCCATCGGACAGCTCGGCCGTGGACCGGTTGGCCACGATGTTGATCGCGACTGAGGCCCCGATACCAACATCCCCACCGCCGCCGCCGTCTACAGGCAGGGCCTCGGCTTCGGTTGCGGTCTGATTGTCCGCGCTAAGGCGGACATCACCGCCGCCAGTAACCGTCACGGTAGACGTTTTTGCAATAGACGCAACACTTTGCGTGTCGATCAAATTGATCGCAACCGACCCTGCAATGCTGACCTTTCCGGCCCCCGCACCCGAGGTAGCGCTTGCTTTATAGCTATCGGACAGGGTGTCTGTGCTGGCTGGTGCGGCCATCAATTTGGCCACGTCAAGGCTTAAGGCCTCAACCGTCAAACCACCAACAGAATGCGCCGCAACGCCCAAGGACGCATCGTTCTTGGACTTGACCACGTTCACGGCAACAGCAGCACCGATGCCAACCTTAGACGGCTCTGGCGTGTTGCCGTTCGCATCTTTCACACCAACTGCCGAGCCTGAAGCCGTAGCCTCGCCGGTTGTGTTGCTTGCCGTGCGCAGGGTCAGGGCCCCGCCCGATGTAATGACCACGCCATTTGGCACGCCAGCCGTGACAGTCGCATTCTGCACGTTAATCGCGACACCCGCCGCAACCGTGATTTTGCCCTCTGACGTCGACGCAGAGTGCCCGTCTTCATCATTGACCTCGGCAGTGGTCGCAGCCTGCTGATCGGCGTCACCAACGCCAGAGCTTGTTTGTTTGGTCGAACCTGCGGTCAATTCGCTTGTAACAGCAGTATCAACATCAGCAGGCGCACCGGCTGGCGTATCGCCTGCATCATCTGCGGGGGCCGCACCAGAGGCGCTGGCCACAGATTCGAGCGTCGACGACGATGCCCCATAGGCATTGAACGTCACAGCCCCCGTGGTGGCCGTTACATTCCGATCGGTCGTCGCAAGAACGCGGTCATCGACCAACGCCAATGCCAAGGACGCACCGATTGCAGCCTTGGCCCCGGCGGCATCAGCCTTGGCCGATGTTGTCGTGGTCGATTGTTGGGCCGCGGAGACAGTCACATCACCCGAATTAACCTGCGTGCTGCCTGTGCCCAGACGGGCCGTCGTTGTGTTGTTCACCATCGACAGCGCCAGAACCGGCGTCAGGGAAACGCCCCCCGAAGAGCCAGCCTCGGCGGCAGTTGTCACCGCATGGACCGCCGTGGCCGACAAAGTTAGGTCGCTGGACCCAGCAACGGTGGCGCCATCGGACACCTCGGCCTTGGACCGGTTGGCCACGATATTGATTGCGACCGAGGCGCCAAGCCCCAATGTATCGCCCGTAGCACCGCCATCGGCAGGCTTCGCCTCGGCTGTGATTTCGGTTTCATCCTCTGACGTAAGAGAGACTGCACCACCTGTGATGGTCAGCGCCACGTTTGGCCCAACTGTCGCCGTACTTTGCGTATCAATCAGGTTCAATACCAGCGACCCAGCAACGCCCACATCGGCAGCACCAGCCCCCGAAGTTGCCGTCGTTGAAAACGCGTTTCCGGATTTCGCGGACAAGCCATTGTTAGACAAAGCAGACACTTGCACCGCGCCAGCGGTCACGGCATTTGAAATGATCGCATCATTTTTGATCTTGGCAATATTGATACCAACCGCGACGCCAACACCGGTTGTCGAGTCTACAGCGGACCCGTCAGCCGTCAGGATCACACTGTTTTGGGAACTGCTGGCAACACGCAGATCGCCGGAAATGGTGCCCGAGGCTGTGGCGCGGTACGCCGACGTCGTCGTCGAGGTCAGATCAGAAATTGCAAGCGCACCAACGACAGAGATATTGCCTTCGCTCGTGCTGGCTTCGTCGCCATATTCGGCACCGCTCAGGAAGGTCGCAGCCTGTGATCCGGCGGTCGGCTCGGCGGCCCCGCCCGCAGCGGCAGCAGCGGTCACGGTGATATCGGTCGATGACGATGCGTCAAGCGATAGGCTGGCGGCGGACAGATCCGCGCCGCCCGTAATTTCGGCGGTTGTGACAGAGTTGACGACACTGACACCAACGCTCGCGCCAAAGGCAGCCGCCTGCGGCGTCGCATTGGCGAAGGAAATGACGGTGTTGGTCGCGGTCAGGTCAATGGCATTTGTCGCGTTGACGGTGGCAGTGTCGCCAATGCGTGCGATTGCCGTGCTGTTGATTGTGGAAACCGCTACCGCGCCATCGGCGGCACTGTTTGCAGGCGCCAAAGACTCGGTCGGAATATTGGAATTAACGTTAGATGACGCAGCAAGATTAACGCTGCCAGCGGTCAAAGCCGTCGTTCCGCCAACATCAACCGAGGCCAAAGAATTCGTCACAACAACGCCGATTGGCAGCGGCACCAAGGACAGATCGCCATTGGCCGTAGCCGTAGCGGTGGCCGAGAATGCAGCACTGGCATTGATCGTGGCATTTGTCAGTGTGATTGTCGCAGTCGCCGTGGGCAATGCCACCAGCAAGATGCCATTATTCGCCGTCGATGTTGCGGTTAGCGTGATGTTGGCACCGCTTAGAACCGGGGCCGTGCCTGCACCTTGGCCAATGATGATCTCGGCGGTTCCGCCGTTGGTCCGAACAGCCGTCATGGTGACGTCGCCCGTGGTTCCAGCCGTAACTGTTGATCCGTTGGCCAACGTAATCGTCGGCGCCTCGATCGTGATGCTGCCGGCCGCCCCGCCGCCATTGGCCGAATCCAAAATACCGCCCGCAGCGATCGTGATAGAATTGTCGGCCTGCAAGATGATATTGGCGCCCGCGCTTACGATATTCGCCGCGAGGCTGAAATCATCCGAGGCACCCGACTGCGCGACAACACCGCCGATTTGCAGATCATAAGGGTCAAACAACAGCGTGCCCGCGGCCCCGGAATCGGTGGCCAGATTGACCTGAACCGCACCGATATACGCGGTCTTGCCGCTCAGCTCGACAAAACCACCATCGCCATAGCCGACACCGGCCGAGCTGAACTTTGCCTGATCTTCGGTCAGCAGCGTCTTGCCTGCTTGAACAATAATCTCGCCGCCAGACGCGCCGTCACCCATGCCATCCGCCAAGAACTCGGCTGTGGCAAAAATAGTTGTATCCCCGCCAGACGTGACCGAGATTTTGCCGCCATTGCCCGTAGACTTTGCACGCACATCAGCGCGACCACCAAAGCTGACATCACCCGCCGCCACGATGGCAATTTGCCCCCCACGGGAAATCAGGGCACCGCCCTCGATCAATCCGGTCGAGTTTACGGTCGAGTTGAATTTAAGCCGCTGGCCAATATCGGCGCCTGTCAAAGGCCCCGTATTGCCATTTACAAAAACCGTCTGGCCCTGAAGGGTGATCCCGCCCTCGGCGTTCACTTCGCCCGAGATAGAGATCACACCATTTGGCGACATCGGAATTTCGCCGCGCATCAATTGCTGTGCGACAGCATTGTTAACCGTGCCATCCGCCCTAACAATTTTGTTCAAGAATTCCTGCGTCGGGGTGTTCACTGTCAAAGAGCCGACATTAACCTTGCCCGATTTACCAACGATAAAACCGTTGGAGTTGGCGAAATAAATGTTTCCGCCGATCTTTCCATCTTTGAAAGAATTCAGTTCGCCGTTGATGACAACCGCGCCATTGCTGACGATGTTGACAAGGCTGCCGGCCTGATCGGGAACATATAGGTCTACGCGCTGACCCGCCGCTTCTTGAAAGTCGGAAAACGTGTTAAAACCAACGCCGGCCGAAACCGTGTCGGTGCTGATCTTGGTGTGGTTTCCGGTCGTGCTGATCCTGGTCTTGGTGCGGCCATCTGCAACAATATTGTTAACGGCCAAGCCGTCCAGATTAACCGCCTGCGCCCATGTCATCTCGGGCGGGACCACGGCAAACAATGACCCCAGTACAATTGGACTAACACCAGCCATTAGGCTGGTGACACGCGATGTGGCTGTTTTGGTGAACTTGACGGCGCTTTGGTCAAAAGATTGGTCGCTCCGATAATTTTTCATCAGAAATTTCCATCTTTAATTCTAAAAATATCCGGCTGATCAGGATTGACCGAATACAACAGCGCCAGCCCCGTCGGGGTTAGCGCATTGTTTCCTTTGCCATCGTCTTGAAAAGTGCCTTGCAACAATAGGATCGACGTGTGCCCTTCGGCGTCCGATCCCCGAAACAGCAGCACGCCGTTCGCAACAACCGTTCCGGTCTTGACCGACTCCGCAGGATAACCTGCGGTTAAAAAATGGCTGGTCAAAACGTCCCCATTGGCGACCAACATCGCATCCGTGATCGCGGGGTCCGTCTCAGAGTTCCATGACGCGCCAACTTGGATCAGCCCCTTACTCTTATATCCAAAAATATAGGAGACTTGGGCCGTTCCACCGCCTTCTAGCAAATCGGGAACCTTGACCGACAAAAGCTTTGTCCGCTCGATGACATTCTCGCTGACGGTGATGTCATCATCGCTTTTCCCAAAGTCGGCTGCGATTGCGGCGCGGACAGCGGCCTCGTCCATCCCGAACTGGGCCGATCTAAAACCGGCCACAGAGGCGACGGCTGCGGCCTCGGTGATCGCCGCCGGTGCTGCTTGCGCAAGTCCCAGCGTCGGCGCCAGCCCCATAATGGCAGTCAGGGCAACAACACCAAGCGACGCGCGAAACTTTGTGGTCGAAAAACAGCAAGCCGACATAGGAACTCTCCAAAAAATCAATTACTTTTCTGTGAGCTCCACAACAGCATGACAAAACGCTGCCCCAAATTACGAGCCTCACAACAACCAGAAAATCGTAACATTACAAAGAGGTATCAGGCTTTTTTCAGGCCTGTCTTTTCAGGTTCGGCGGAAGCGCCTTCCAGTTGGCGCCCCAATCTTGCGATCGCTTTCAAACTGAACAAATGGCAATAAATAGCTTTCAAAAAGCCCGCCTGATGCAGTTCATGCAATGTCTCGGCGGACAGCGCCGCAAACGCTTCCTCATCTACGACCATCAGGCCGTGGACGCTTGTTTTCTCGCCGTCCGGCTTGACCGCATCCAAGGACACAGCGCGCAACAGATCTACCTCTTGGAGTTTTTTCGCGAACAAATCTGTCCGCTCTGCCGATGTTTTATAGCTTTGCGACAGGGTCAAAGCCCGCTCGAGCGTCTCTTCAGAGGCACCCGTTTTCGTGAAAAACCGGTCACCCTCTTTCTCGTTCAGGCCCTCATATGTATCATCGACACATAGAAGTGAATCGCTGCCCGCGACATCACCCACGATAAACGGGTAGCGGCGCAGATAGGCGGGGGCATACGCCCCGTCCCACAGCCCGTCTTTGGATACGAACACATTGTTGCCCGGGGTTAAGCCCGTCACGAAAACAGCCGATGGCCCAGCCGCGCCCGGCAAGAACGCAATTGGAAGATCGCCCATCGCAAATTCAAACTCATCAACAAGCGCGGGGATTAGGTTTGCATCCTGCGCAAAGGCCAGCGGTTTTTTAGGGACAGAAAGGCGCAGGTTTTTATGGGCCTCCGTGTTCAGAGGAACCACATTTTTATAAAATAGAGGATTGGACATGTTCTGTGGAATCCTTGCTGAAAAGTATAATTTTTAATCTGTTTTTTTTACACTATGCACATTTGCGTAAATTCTCAACCTTTTTAATGGTCTCGCCACACATAGAGGCCATTGCAGAGGGCGCCAAAACCGCGATCCCCACCACAATTGGTGGCAGGCCACTCTTGCGCCGATACATGTTCGCTTGGCGGTGTTGAAAATCTTTCCAATCAGCGGCGCGGGTGCGCTGACCTCGCCCTCGCCGCAAGGTTCGGTATTCATTCGATTAAAGCAGCGCGAGGGCCTCGCCCAAAGGCGATCAGCATGATGGTTTTCGTTGTGGAATTCTGCATTTGCAGCACCGTGCCGTGTCAGGCCCTTGCAGGGGCAGAAACACCTTCTGATCAAGTCGCGCGTTTGGCCAATAGATGGTGACATCAGGCAAATGCAAATGCCTAAACACTACCTTATTTTTGCCTAGCATTGTCTAGATCTCGCCCTTCAAGCGCCAAACTTGGTTGGCAAATCTGCTCTCATACGACGGGGTGAACAAGGCCTCGCACAAACAGGAGCATATTGTGACACCTTTTTATACAATTCGATTTCCCGCAGCGCTTGCATTGGCATATGGACTTTCTGGCTGTGTCGGCGGGTCCGATACCTATGCGGCAGCAGTGACCACTGCCACTGCCACGAGCGGGGCAGCCGCAACCACAACAGCCGCCCTGCGGTCTGCAAAGTATGACGAGGACGGGTTTGACACTCTGGCCGGTGAAGCGACCGCAGTTATTCGGCGTTTCGATATGTGGAAACCGGCAGAGGCTGCGTCTGTCCCATTGTCGGGTGCGGCCACTTACAATGGTATCGCGGCCTTTGGCGATAATGCCAGCTTGACCCAAATCAATGCTGGTGACCCCGATGCACTTGCCTCGATGGCGTTGAACGTCAATTTCGGAACCGCCCGCGTCACCGGGTCAATCTGGGGTTTTCGCGGCAAGGATGGCAAAGTGGGCGATGGCAGCATCGCGCTGAAAGGTTTGCAAGACTCGACGTCTGTAAAAGCCAGTGGCAGCTCTACCATCTACTGGGGTGATGTGGACCAAGACGTAACAGTGAACATTGATGGCTTTTTCCTAGCCAATGAAAAAGCCATCAAAGGCACCATGGCAAACACGCTAGAAGGCCCCAGAGGCCAAGATATTCAGCAAGGCGGCGTTATTATTCTTAACCGCGACACGGAGTGACCGGTCGCGCCGACAGCATCAAAAACCGACACCTTGAAAACGCCGCCTGATTGGGCGGCGTTTCGCATTAAACAAAGCGGTTAATATGCGGCGTCAAGGGCGGCCGCGGTTTCTTTGGTAGCCAAAGCATTGTGCAAGACCTGAAACTGTTCACGCGCACGGGCACGGTCCCCCATATTCAGGTAGGCATAGCCGCGCAACAAAGCCAAATCACGCCGCAAACTGCCTTGACGCTGTTCCAACGCGTTAAAATACTCAATCGCGGCGGCGTATTGCTTTGAATTATAGGCGATGATACCACGTTGATCGAGGATGATGACCTCAACCTCATAACGCTGTTTGTCCGTAAGATCTGTACGAGAGGCAATATCGGCGGCACTTTCGGTCATGTTGCGCTTCAACATCGAAAGAACCAGCCCAAACCGTGCATCGCGTGACACTGTAGCGCCAAGCCCTGCCTGTGATGCGGCCGAGAAAAACGCAATCGCCTCAAGTGAGCGATCCAGATTATAGGCGCACCACGCCCGCTCATATGCCAGATCCATTGATCCCGGACGCGCAGAAAGCGCCAAGCAGTCGTCGAAGCGGTTGCTGTCTTTTGCTGCGCGCGCCTGGTTCAAACGACTATCCCCTGTGCGCGGCAAAGACGAAAGCGGGCTGTTAGATCCGGCAGACTGTAGGATAACCGGTTGTTGTTGCGGCTGCGGGGGGGCGACCACGACTGTGCGCGTCGGGGCCTTGGCCGCAGGTTGCGTTGGTGCCTTTGCGGGGGCCACAACGGCAGGCGCAGCGACTGGTGCCGCGGCGGCAACTGGGGCCGCCGTGCTGACAGCCCCACGGCCAGCCAAAAGCCGTTGGTTTAGCGCATTGAACGTCGCCGCATGTGCGGGAAAGCGCTGCTTGGCAACATCGACCAACCCGGTCAACTGCACATCGGTGGTGACGGTTTCGGCCTTTTCAATGGTCGCGATGATATCGGGAATTGTGGTGCAGGTGCGCACGGTTTGGTTATAAGCCGCAAGCGCGCGCGACGGATTGCCCGAAGCCGTCTGTAACGCAGCGAGGTTCCATGCGTTATTGATCCGGTCACAGCGAAACAGCGCCGGGACACGCTTGCCGATGCGCAACGCTTCTTCGGTATTGCGCGCATTTACGGCACGATCAAAGGAATCTTGGGCCTCGACCAGGTCGAACTGGCGCGTCAGATCGGCGGGCGGCACCCATGCGGGATAACGCGCTTTGGTGGCCTGCATAACACGGCGCACGCCTTCGATGTCGCCCCGCGCAAGCCGTGCATAGATATCTGCAACCTCTGTCGTTGGTTGCGACGGCGCCAAGTTGCCCAAATCCGTTGGGGGCTGCCAGCCCGGAAACTCTTGTTTCAGGCGGCGCACTTCGGCATCAACGGCGGCGGTATCTTTGTTTTCGGTATAAAACCGCAGGGCGCGCAGGTCTTCGTTGGTGGGCGCGGCTTGTGCAAAGGCGGCGGCACCAAGATGCATTGCACCCAAAAGAACAAAGCCAAACATTTTAGAGCGTGAAGAGAGGGAAAACTGTTTCATATCGGCACACATTCGGGCGAAGCAGTGATCTGAACGATCAGCGCCATAAGGTGAAGGGTTGCAGGATAATAGGCCTGATCGGTTGTCCGGTAAAAGGGAATAGTAGATCCGATGCCTTTGGATTTGATGCATTCCATCAAAGCCGGCAGCGCACCATATCCAACATGGCTGCTTGTCTCTAGCACTGCACCGGATCTGCGATCAAACACAGTGACGGATTTACCGCCTGCAAGCTTTGCGCGATCACGCGTTTCAGCGGCGCGGTAGACCGCCAACTGGGCGGCAACAGCAGGATGGTCTGCGTTGTCAGACCAGATCAGGAAAAGAGCGACGCGCATTGCCTCATACCCGTTGCGATCTGACTGTTTGGCCGACACGAACAAGCCATTGGGACCAATGCCGATCCAATCCGGCATCGGGCCTTCACTTGCAAGCATCCGCATAATCTCAATCCCGTCGCCAGCGCATTTCGAAAGCAACGGGGTATCTGTGGCAAGTGCGACTTCGCGCATTGCAAGTGGCATGTAATAGGACAGATTGATGTCTACGGCGCCATTTTCGCTAAAGCCTTGGGCGGCAGGCAACATCAGCGACCGACCAGAGTTGTCAGGCGACGGCACCACGCATTTGGCCACAAGATCAGTGGCGATAGCACGGGCGCGGTCAAGCATGATAACATTGCCTTCGCGCTGGCCACGGATCACCAAAGCCCAGCAATAGAACAGATCACCATCGCTGGCATTGTTCAGATCGGGCACACCCCCGTTGTCCGCAGGCAACCACCGCCACGCCAGCAAAGCATCCGAACGGATCGCCAGATTGTCCTCGGTCCAGGCGAAAATCAGGTCAAAGGCTGCCGTATCCCCAAAGAGTGCTGCCAACAGCAACCCGTAGCCTTGGCTTTCCGAGTGGCTGGCGCCTTGCTGCATGGCATCAACCACACGGCCATCCGCCGACAGATACGCCGCTTTCCACGACGCCCAAGGGGCAGCAAGCGGATTGCGAGGGCCACTGAAAAGAAGGGCATCAGTAGAACTTTGGGCCAAGGCCTGCAGGGGCAGCAAGCCCGAAAAGACAGAGGTGAGTGTTGCGATTTGTCGCAAAGCCATTCTGCGGTTCATCGTTTACGACGTCCTCTTGTTGTGATGATGTAGACCAGCGCCAGCCCGACCGACACAAATGTCAGCAGCATCAAAAGCGCATCGAAATAAAGCGGCGACCATGAGGCGTAATTGCCCGCGACCGTCCGGAAATTCTTCACTGTCAGCGGTTCAAGCATCCAAGGCGCGGGCGTTGAGTTACGCCAGCTCTCCCATTTACCATCACTGGTCAGAATAGAAAGCCTGCCTCGGGGGCCTTCGGGCGAAAGCCGCGCTTGGGCCAAAGTGGCGGCCAAGGCTTGCGGGTCGCTTTGCGGGCGCACCATCAGCCAAACCTCTTCGGGGGCGGCATCGCGCGGGATAAACAGCACGGCATCTGCGTGCCTGCCCTGCAACCAAATCCCCAGTGGCCCGTCATTGGGAATTGCAAGTTGCCGCACCTGAAGCCCCGTATTCTTTGCAAATGCAATTGCACGGTCGAACAGGCCCTGATCGATTGGAACATCCACGCCATTGGCATCTACTGCGCTGGTTCGATCGTCGAACAATTGCAGCAATTCGCGGCGACTAACCCCAAGATCGTCAAGGCTCAGGCCGACATCGTTTGCCTCTAACGTGACATGCAAGGACGCGTCAGACATTGGCTTGGTTCCGGCAATCGGCCGCAAGGCCGCCGCCAGAATGGCCGGGAAATAAGTAACGCTACGGTTGGTCAACGCTGGAAAATCAGCGCTGATCTGATCGGGCTGCATCGCGAGCATCGGGCGCGCCAAATCCAACATCCGCATCTTGGGCGAGGGCGGCACATACAAAGTAGAGTCATTGCCGATTGTGACAATCGGGGCCGAATTCTGCGCGCAAGGCTGATCGGCCGGATCCCCCGGAACAACGGTCGCGAAGGTCAGCAGATTGGCCCCCGGATGCAAAAGGTTTGCACGGAATCCAACATCCAGCGTTGGCTGTTCATTGCCGCCGTTAATATCCAGCGGCAACATGCGAATGGTCGTGTCATTCAGCTTAACCAACATCAGCGCGCTTTTTGGCAGGCCATTCAAGAACGAATAATTTAGCCGCAACATGCCTTTTTGCGTGGCCAACAAAAGCCAATCATCCGGCAAGCGGAACGTGATGTTTTGCTCGGTATAGTGGTTGAACGCCTCTGTTTGCTCAAACCCAAGATCCTTCAAGGACGTGACCTTATCAGGTGTCAGCAGCGCGTTATCTTCCAATGGCTCGGGGAATGGCAGCACATCGTCAAGCTCGGGCAACGCACCGTCATACCCCATCGTCAGCAATAGCACTGCAGTACCATCGCCGCCGCGCCGAATATCAACGCTTGGCTGGACCCCATGAAGCACCGTGATGCGGGCCAATGGCGCCGTGCCATTGCTCACGCCATACGCATCTTCGGGCGCAAGGATGATAGGGCTACTTCCACGCAAACCGGCAAGACGCGGTGACAGCAAATTCAGAATTTGATCGTTGCGGCTGTCAACGGCCGGAACGCCATCAAAGACCAGATCATCAATCAAGCGCACCGGCAGGTTGCCCGACATGGCCACCTGTGCCCGCAGCGCCATCTCCATGCCGACTGCATCAATCGGCAGATCGCCTCGGTTGATGCGCACACCACTGGTATTGGTGTTAATCTCGGTCCAGACATCAAAAGTTGCTTCTGGGCCGCAGTAAATGCGGTGCGTATGGCGCAGACTGACCACAATCTCGTTACGGCCATCAACAAACAACGTTGCCGGCAGGAAAATCCGTGTGAACCCATCAAAGGCATCCGGACGGACCGACAGGGCCTCAACGCCGTTCACGCGGATCAGCATTTGGGATTGCTCAGGCAGAACGTTGATAGACACGCGGTAAGACAGCACAACGCGTTCGATAGCGGCGGCCTGTGGCAGATCGATATAAAACTTCTCACTTTGCACTTCGCCGCTAAGGCGAACAATGCCGTCCAACGTCGGGTTTCTGGACGTCAGAGGCAACAGAACGCCGCCACCTTGTTCATCGGCATTCGGATCTTCCGTATTGGCGCCGCGCTCAAAGCTTGGAAGCGTCAGAAAGGCCTCGTCCTGAATTTCTTGGGTTATCGGCTCGTTAACAGGTGCAACTTCAGGCGTGGTGCCGTCTGGGGCAGGAGTGTCGGTGCCCGTAGCAGTGCCTGTATCCGTAGCAGTGCCGGTGTCCGGGACCGTAGCAAGTGTCCCAGATGGCGCGGCCAATACGGCATCAAAGTCAATCAAAGGGGCATCATTGCCCTGTTGCGCAGACACGGGGCTGCTCAACAACAGCAGCAGCAACAGGCCAAGTTTCGCAGCACGGTTAAGAAAAGGTTTACAATCTATCATTGGCCTACCCGCCCAGTATTCGCCGCAGTCCGGGTTTGCTTGATACTTGCTTCTTTGGCAGCTTGTTCCAGCCTTGCCGCGAACTGGGCCTCGCGGGCGGCCCGCGCCTCTGATTCCAGATCAACACCAAATGCCAGCAGATGCGCAGGCTTTTCGTTGGATGGCGGCAGCTTGCTTAGCATCGCACGGCGGCCTGGCTCACGCGCCAGATCCCGCAGCAATAACGGCAAACCTGTGACAAACAGGTATAGTGCATAGCCGAAACCGCCCCAAATACCTTTGATTTCTTGGCTCGCCTGCCGATATTGACGCCAGTTTTCGCTGTCACCAAAGATCATAAAGGCCACGGCGGTTTGAACCTTCATATCTTGATCCGGCTCTAGGAACAGGCCAAGCATCTGGCCTCCGTCTACATTTTGGATAGACACGATCCGTGCAAGGGCTGGCGTCTCAAGATGCGGGCTTTCGTCAAAATGGGCGCAGAAATAGACCGACTTGCCCTCGAGATGCGCCGCAGGAATGGGATGCTTGGTTTCAATAAGAATGCGTATACCACCCGTCGACGCATCGACGATTTTAACCGGAATCGTGTTTGCGCTGTCTTCGTCAACCCAAAGCGTTGCAGGCATGTTCATTTTGACACGCGGAGCCGACCGGCGCTGCTGCTTTTCCGCAACCGCGCGGTACGCCAATGAAACCAGAATAAAGTTGAAAATAGCCCAACCGCCCACAACAATAAGAACCGTGTGGTCGCCAGGAAAGGCAATCCAACGCACGATCAACGCAATCACGCCCGCGACTGTGGCCAGCCACATAAAGGTAAGCGGGCCGTGGATCGGTGAGATATAGTCTTCTGCCAGCGTCTCATCCTTGGCGGTCACGTTAAAGCTGGCACTGCGCGGGCGCAGGATCGTTTTTAGCACGGCCTTGGCCAGATAGGGCGACTGTGCAACCTCATAGACTTCAGAAATCAATGGCCATCGCGTTCGTTTATACAGCGCGTTTTGCACCAAAAACGCCGCGCCAAGGTAGCTTAGCATATAGGCCAAAACGTCGGAAAACGTGGCCACGAAAATCTCGATCCCAAAGAAAAGATAGACCAATGGGGCGTAGATATAGGTGAGGCGAATAATCGGGAACACCCAAAAGCTCATCGAGTTGATGTAGCACATGCGCTGCGGCAGGGTTAACCCTTTGCGGAACAACGGATTTTTCAGCATCAACATCTGCATCATGCCCGAGGCCCAACGGCCGCGTTGCTCGATAAAGGTCGCAAAGGTTTCAGGCTGCAAACCTGCAATCATCGCGCGGTTAACATAAAGGCTTGTCCAACCGGCAGCGTGAATTTCCAGCGCTGTTTCAGCATCTTCGGTAATGGTTTCACCAGCGAAACCACCCACACTATCCAGCGCCGCACGACGCAGCACAGCCGCCGATCCACAAAAGAACGCGCCGCCCCAACGATCAAGGCCGCGGTGAACCTCGGTATAGAACATCTCGTTTTCAGGCGGACATTGCGGGCTCAACTCTAAATTGCGCTGAATGGGGTCTGGGTTGATGAAAAAGTGCGGTGTTTGGACCAAAAACAGCTTTGGGTCCTCTTTAAAGTAGCCAACAGTTCGGGCCAGAAAGTCGCGGGTCGGCACGTGGTCAGCATCGAACACGACGACCAACTCGCCATCCAAATCTTCAAGCGCCGCTGACATGTTGCCCGCTTTGGCGTGCTCATTTCGCGCGCGTGTGGAATACTTGGCACCCAGTTCGGCACAAAGCGCCTGCAACTCGGCCCGCCGCTTTTGCGACTTTTCTGCAAGCTCGGGGTCGTCAGAATTGCAACGCTGGTCGGTGCCGCCGTCATCACACAGCACAACCGTGCGCAGATGGGCCGGATAAATCATATTCAGCGCCGCAGCCAATGTGATGCTCAGCATATCAATTGGTTCGTTATACGACGGGATCAAAATATCAACAGTCGGCAGTTCATCCAAGGGAACTTGCTCGGGAAAGGGGCGCTCGGTCGGATCGGCGATCACAAAGGCGTTCAGCAAAAATACGGCGATCGAATAGGTTTCAACGATCATCAGCAAAATGGCGATCACAAAAGAAACCGTCAGGCCTGCCTCGGGCAATGTTTCAAAAATGCGCCAAAACCAATAGCGCAAGACAAGGACCGTGGCCGTTGCCAAAATCAACATCCGCGGAAACAACTGGTGTGAGGCGGGTTTAAGGAACGCGATAAGGCCAACGGCTGTAAGCCCGATAAAAGCCTGTCCGCCTGTAGAGGTGGGCACGCTGATCAAGACGACAATTGGAATCGCAATCAAGAACCAAAGCAAAAGCACCGGTCTGTTTTGCAGTTCCCTGTTTAAATTTTTCTTTTTCATACTACTATCGTCACGCCTCTAACCTGTCTTTGAAGGGGGCCCTCATAGGCGGGGCCCCTCATAAAAATAGAGTCAAATAATTTAGAACCGAGAGCCAGCCAGCCGCGAAATGGCAGCCGGTGAATTGGTGCCATACGAGTCATTTCCGCTGACTTGGTTGTCCAAGATGGGGGCCAACGCGTCACTTGCTGTGCCGTTCACACAGTTGCGCAGTACCAAATCCAAAACGCGGGTTCCAGAAGGCACCGAGCGCGCACCACTGCCCAAACGCCGGACGGCAAAAACACAGGTGGTATTAGGACCAGCAACGTATTCTTGCCATGCATAGGCGCCCTGCCCGTCATTACCGCTGCGCAAGCTGCCGCTATCAATCTTGGTAAAAGGCGATGGGATATCGCCAAAACGCTCAAACAGCTTTTTAAGATCAAGCCCTTTGCTGACCTGACCTGTGCTGCCGTTATTCGCGTTCAGCCACAAGAAATTGTCGCCCTTGAGCGTCGTGCGGTTTTCAAGCCCGACCAACTGCTCATAATCGCCGTTAGCAGTGCGTTGCAACATCACCATAGATCCAGGCGGTTCAGCCCAGATGTTGCTTAGATTGCCGCGCACAAACTGCGTTTCGGGCTTTGGGTCAGCAATCCCAATTTGGTCAAACAACGGGACGGTTGTACATGCCGCCATAGTTAACGCAATGGCCAAAAATGACCGATTAAACAGCGCGCGAGCACCGGAACGATGGGCGTTAGGAATCATTGATCCCTCCCCTAAAGTTAGCGGGTTGGTTGTTATGTTCATTGTATCATCTTTGTTCGAAACTACTGCTCATCGCAAATCGGGCCCAATTCGTTGGACTTCTCGACAATGCAACGCTCTTACTTTGCCCAGTCTCGCCTCAATTTGCCAGAGTTTTTAATCGCATTTTTATTTTCCGTGTCATTATTGTCAGGATTGTGGCAGCGCTAACTGCACCGCCCTTGTTTTTAGGCCTTTGCCCCCAATTCCCCGCCTTACCTGCCTTGGGTTTGCCTTTCTTGCCCAGTGATTGCCACAATTCGCCTTGGTTCTGCCGCAGCCCTCACAGTGAAGCCCCAATCGATGCACAATCACGCCATATTGGGATGATTAACAGTTTGGCATGAAGGTTAAAGCACCGCTAACCAAGTTTGCAGTGCCGAGACCATCACCCAGATAACAGGCGGACTTGTGATGACATTGGTAGCAGCAAACACTCTGAACGGCGCGAACCACTTTGGCGGTCGTTTCTTTGCACCAAGCATGGCACAGAAAATTGCGACGGTGATCGAAGATAAGGTGCGCGCACCTTACATGATCGCCCTTGCAGCATATCTGGTTGGCGCAAGCATCACCGACGTTGTTCCAGCAAGTTTTGCTTTCGCCGCTGGTGTTGTTGCGTTTATGGCTGCGGTTGGCTTTGATGCCATTCAAGGCGACGCGGTTTCCACCCCTGTAAACCCGCTGGCTGCACGTTTGGCTGCAGCGCAGGCCAAGAATGACGCACTTGCCGCTGCTTTGCAGGTTGTGCAGGCCCGTCTGAACCAATCGGCTGCAGAGCGCGAAAGCCTAGCAGTTGAGCTGAACATTGACCCGCTGACCGGCCTGCAAAACCGTCGTGGCCTTGATGCTGCATTCGCGCAGCACGGCACAGATACAGTTATGGCCTTGCTGGACATTGACCACTTTAAGAAAATCAACGACACCTTGGGCCATGACGCTGGCGACCGTGTATTGCGCGACTTTGCAACCCGCCTGCGCGCTGCCCTGAACGATAGCCTGCCTGTTTACCGTATCGGTGGCGAAGAGTTTGTGGTTCTGTTCCCACAGGCTGAAATGGAAACTGTTGCAGCACTGTTGGCCGATTTCCGGGCCGACCTGAAAACCTCTAACGTGGTACGCAACGACGACGCGATCACTGTTTCCTTCTCGGCTGGCTTGGCGATGGTTGAAGATGCGGCACAAACTTTCGACGCTGTTTTCAAGCAGGCTGATGAAAGACTGTACAACGCCAAGTTGACCGGACGCGCTAAAACTGTATTTACTGATGAAGTTGCCTGTGAAGCGGATGCCATCGCAGCCTAAGATCTGCATGGTATACCGTCGGATCAGGGGCAAAAGGGCCTAGATCAGATGAAAGACGTCATGGATGAGGCGCTGCCAGTTGCGAACCTAAACCCGGCGATGGGTGGCCCGCTAGAGCCAATGGCGGGCATCCTGTCCTTGATGAGCGATCTGGTGGCATTGACAGATAACGACGGGTTCATCACTTGGGTCAATTCCGCCTTTGAACGTCGCAGCGGCTATGCCTTAGACGAAGCAATTGGCCGCCATATCAGCGACATAACCATTGGACATGCCAGCGACCGTACAACTTTTGCCGATGTATCACGGGCGTTTGCCAAAAGAGAGGCGTGCAGTGGCGAGACAACCTACGCCTCGAAAAACGGCATTATGTATAGAGTCAGCTTTGACCTGAAGCCGATGCAAAACGAAATGGGCGTGCCAACCGGCTTTTTGTTCATGCACCGCGACATCACAAACCAACGCGAACTTGAATCATCGCTGCGCAGTGAGCGATATTTTTTGACCAGAATGATCGACACAGGGGTGTCTGCGGTCGCGGCCTTTGATTCGGTCGGGCGCTGTGTGTTTGCCAATTCCGAGGCCCGTGACATTCTGGATAGCCTAACTCGTGCAGAACGGCTGTGCGCCGCGTCTTGGCCGCTTCGCAGGATTACCGCCGAGCCGCTTGAACTAGACGGCGAAGGCAGCAAAGCCGATGACGAATTTGAGGATGAGCCCGAAGAGCTGCCCTTTGCGCGGGTTATGCGGACAGGCAAACCGCTGCATGGAATGGTCATAGAGCTGCTGGTGCCGGGTACGGCCCGCCGGGTCTTCTCGGTAAATGCGGCCCCGCTGCGCGACAGTGAAACCGCCGCAAGCGTTGTGATGGCCCTAACCGACATTACGGCCCGGTTTGAGGCCGAAGCCGCACGACGACGCACAGCCATTCAGGCCCAGTTTGATGCACGCCATGATGATTTGACCGGCCTGCCCAACGGGCGGTATTTTAACAGCGCGCTGGCCAAAGCAGTGGCTCCGTTGACGGTTATCTTGATCGACATTGACAACTTTCGCAGCATTCGCTCGGTCCTTGGGCGGCGGACGGGCGACGCGTTGCTCTGTGCGTTTGGCGAACGACTTGCGCAGGTCCTGAACGCACGCGGCTTTTTGGCGCGTAGTGAGGGCAATGCTTTTTCCGTTCGTCTGGACAGTGCGACACCCCAAGCCGTTGAGGATTTAGCGCAAGAGTTCCGCAATGCGTTGCAACATGCGTTTATCCTAGAAGAAATCACCGTCTATGCCACAGCCAGCATGGGCATAAGCTATCACGCGGCGGGTTCGGTTGGCGAAGCGGGCGCGAATAATAGCCTGCTGCGGCAAGCCGAAATCGCCAATTTCGCCGCAAAAACAGCAGGCGGCAACCGGCTGGCCTATTACAACACAGCGATGGATACCCGTTTGTCGCGACGCAACGTGATTGTCCAAGCCTTGCGGCGTGCCTTGCAAGAAAACCAGTTTGAACTGGCCTTTCAGCCAAAATTTGCCATGCCGTCCGTCTTGGGCGCGCATGGCGTTCCCCTACAACTGATCGGGTCCGAGGCCTTGCTGCGTTGGAATGCCCCCGATTTGGGCCGCGTCAGCCCGGAAGAGTTTATCCCGATCGCCGAAGCCGCTGGTGTAATCTCGGATATTGATTTTCATGTGATGGGTATTTTTGCCCGTCAACTGGGCCGTTGGCGTGCCGCAGGGCTGCACGCCCCTGCCAGCATTAACCTGTCTCCGCGCAGTTTTGAAGATTGCACGCTCGCGCCGCGGCTGCTCGAATTGTTGGATGGCGAAGGCGTTGCAGCCGAGACAGTCACCGTTGAAATCACCGAAACCTCGTTAATATCCATGTCCGAGGCCGCGCTGGCGAATATTAACCAATTGCGGCAAGCAGGGGTGCATCTGTCGATTGATGATTTTGGCACGGGCTATTCTTCGTTCAGCTATCTGCAAAAGCTGATCGTATCCGAGATCAAGATCGACAGAAGTTTCATTCACCTGCTGACAGCCGACGACAATGGCGAAGACACCGAAAACTATCATGGTACGCGCATGATTGTGCGCAGTATTTTGGCGCTTGCCCGCACCTTGGGCATTCGTGCCATAGCGGAAGGCGTGGAAAACGCAGAACAACTTGCGTGGCTGCAACAAGAGGGCTGCCATTCCATTCAGGGCTTTTTGGGGGGCCGCGCCGTCAGCGCCGACACGTTTGAGCGCACCTATCTGCACCGCCCAAACGAAGCGAAACCGGCCCCTTAAAACGCAGCAAGATCGGATCTCAATTTCGCCTATGTTTTGATCAATGCCGATTAAAAACAAATCATACGCATAAATTCTTTGCGAAACCTGCATCAAACCCCAGCATCCCTGCTGCCTACTGTCATCAGCTATCCTATGCCAACAGGCAGGAGTACGCGCAATGCAGATGGCGGCCATCAACACGAGTATGCAGCGCAGCCACGGGCAGGCGGCGGTTCGGTTTGCGATGCACGCCGGCACAACACGGTTGCAAGATTTACATCAAAGCGGCAGCGGCAAGGCCATTATGCCACGCCGGTTTGATGGCACCGCAGAGGTGGTTTTCCTGAACACATCGGGCGGGATTACCGATGGCGACAGCCTGCGTTTTGACATGCAGATTGGCGCAGGTGCGCAAGTGACGGCGACCACCCAAACCGCCGAACGCGCCTATGCCAGCCGTGGCGCTGCGGGCGTGGCTGCGGTCTCGGCGCAGGTCGGCCCTGCGGCGCGGCTCGACTGGTTGCCGCAAGAAACCATCCTGTTTGAAAACTGCCATTTACAGCGCGATACAACCATCGATCTGGCCGCTGATGCCACCTGCCTGCTATGTGAAAGCGTTGTTCTGGGCCGCCATGCGATGGGCGAAGAGCCCAAAGACGCGCGCCTTACCGATCGCCGCATGATCCGGCGCGACGGGCGGCCTGTGTGGGCCGAAACCGTGCAGATTGATGCGAACTTTCTGGCACACCACAGCCCCGCTTTACTTGGCCCCGCGCGGGCCTATGCCGTGATTGCGCTGATATCAGCGAATGCCGTTGATGCGCTTCCAGCCTTGCGCGCGGCGCTGGATGTGCCGGGCACACAGGCTGCGGCCTCGGCTTGGGGCGGTAAATGTGTGCTGCGTATTTTGGCCCGCGACAGCTGGCCGATGAAGAAACAAATCGCCAAAGCCCTTGGGGCGTTGCGGGCAGGCCCCCTGCCCCGCGTCTGGCAAATGTAGGACCCTGATATGAACCTAACCCCCCGTGAACGTGAGAAACTTCTTGTATCGGTCGCTGCAATGGTCGCCCGTAACCGCCTTGCGCGTGGCGTCAAGCTGAACCACCCCGAGGCGATTGCCCTAATCACCGATTTCGTGGTCGAAGGCGCGCGCGACGGGCGTTCTGTCGCCGATCTGATGCAAGCCGGTGCGCATGTGATCACCGCCGACCAATGTATGCAAGGCATCCCCGAGATGATCCATTCCGTGCAGGTTGAGGCCACCTTTCCCGATGGCACCAAACTTGTCACCGTCCATCACCCCATTCGCTAAGAGGCCCATCATGAAAACACTTTTCACCCTGTTCGCCCTGCTGCCAACCGCTGTTTTCGCCCACACAGGCGACCACAGCCACACCAGCTTTTTCGCCAACCTCCGGCATTTGGCAACCGAGCCTGACCATCTGGTGATGCTGATCGCAGCGATTGCCGTGGCGATTGTGATCTATCTGCGCAAAGGCCGCTCACAATGATTCCCGGGCAGGTTTTCCCAGCCGAGGGCGAGATAGAGATTAACGCGGGCCAGCAATCGGTGGTGTTAATGGTGGCCAATACCGGCGACCGGCCTGTGCAAGTGGGTAGCCATTATCATTTTGCCGAAACCAACCCCGGTCTGCACTTTGACCGCACAGCGGCGCACGGGCTACGGCTGGATATAGCCGCCGGCACCGCCGTTCGGTTTGAACCGGGCCAAAGCCGCGAAGTGCGCCTGACGCCGATCTTGGGTGCGCGGCGTGTGTTTGGCTTCAACGGCCTCGTTATGGGAGATTTGTAAATGTCCACTCGCATTGCCCGCGCCGACTATGCCGCGATGTATGGCCCCACGACGGGCGATCGCCTGCGTCTTGGCGATACCGATTTGATAATTGAAGTTGAACGCGATCTGACGACCTATGGCGAAGAGGTGAAATTCGGCGGCGGCAAGGTTATTCGTGATGGCATGGGCCAATCACAGGTGTCGCGCGCAGGCGGCGCCGTGGATACGGTGATCACCAATGCGCTGATCGTTGACCATTCCGGCATCTACAAGGCCGATGTGGGCCTGCGCGACGGGCTGATTTACAAAATCGGCAAAGCGGGCAACCCCGACACGCAGCCAAATGTGAACATCATCATCGGGCCGGGCACCGAGGTGATCGCAGGCGAGGGCCGGATTTTGACGGCGGGCGGAATGGATGCGCATATCCATTTCATCTGCCCACAACAGGCCGAAGATGCACTGCATTCGGGCCTGACCACGATGCTGGGCGGCGGCACTGGCCCCGCGCATGGCACGCTGGCCACAACCTGCACCCCCGGCCCGTGGCATATCGGCCGGATGTTGCAGGCATTGGACAGTATTCCGATGAACTTTGGCCTGTCGGGTAAAGGCAACGCCAGCCAGCCCGAGGCTTTGGTTGAAATGGTCAATGCGGGTGCTTGTGCGTTGAAACTGCACGAAGATTGGGGTACCACCCCCGCCGCGATTGATTGCTGCTTATCGGTCGCGGACGATATGGATGTGCAGGTGATGATCCACACCGACACGCTGAACGAATCCGGTTTTGTGGAAAATACGCTGGCCGCGATTAAGGGCCGCACGATCCACGCCTTTCACACCGAAGGTGCGGGCGGGGGCCATGCGCCTGATATTTTGCGCGTTGTCGGGCATGAAAACATCATCCCATCCTCTACCAACCCCACGATGCCCTACACCGCCAACACGGTCGAGGAACACCTCGATATGCTGATGGTCTGCCATCATCTTGACCGCTCTATCCCCGAAGATGTCGCCTTTGCAGAAAGCCGAATTCGCCGTGAAACGATTGCGGCCGAGGATATTTTGCACGATATGGGCGCGCTTTCGATCCTGTCATCCGACAGTCAGGCGATGGGCCGGATTGGTGAGGTGATCACCCGTACGTGGCAAACTGCACATAAAATGAAGGTGCAACGCGGGCGGCTGGACACCGAGACTGGCGAAAACGACAACATGCGCGTGCGCCGCTACATTGCGAAGTATACCATCAACCCCGCGATTGCCCACGGGATTTCAACCCATATCGGCAGTATCGCCGAAGGTAAGCGCGCCGATTTGGTGCTGTGGAACCCTGCGTTTTTCGGCGCCAAGCCGGAAATGGTGCTGATGGGTGGCATGATCGCCGTGGCGCAAATGGGCGATCCGAACGGCTCTATCCCTGTGCAGCCGATGTATTCGCGCCCGATGTTTGGCGCGTTGGGGCGGGCGATGCAGGCCAGCACGGCCACCTTTGTTTCGGCGGCTGCGGCGGGTGACGTGGCTGCGCGTTTGGGGCTGCAAAAAACGGTTCTGGCCGTTCAAAACACCCGCAATATTGGCAAGGCTGATATGATCCACAACGCCACCCGCCCACAGATTGAGGTGAACCCCGAGACCTATGAAGTGCGGGCCGATGGTGTGTTGCTAACCTGCGAGGCGGCCAAAGAACTGCCTCTGGCGCAACGTTACTTCTTGTTTTAAGGGACTGATATGATTGGAAACCTTACCGCGCATATCGTGCACCGCAAAGCCGGTTCTGCTTTGGACGAGTCTGTCACGCTCGACTATGCCGAACGGTTTTTGCGCCGAAAACGGCTGGTCACCAACACGGGCCGCGCATTTCTGATTGATCTGGCCGAGACCACCAGCCTTGATGATGGTGACGCGCTGGAATTGGCGGATGGCACGAAAATCGGTATCGCGGCGGCGCTGGAACCGGTGGTCAAAGTGACAGGCGACCTGCCCCGCCTTGCGTGGCACATCGGCAACCGCCACACGCCGTGCCAGATTTGCGCCGACCATTTGGTCATTCGCCGCGACCATGTGTTAGAAGCGATGTTAAAGGGTCTGGGTGCGCAGATGACCATTGCGATGGGGCCGTTTTGCCCCGAGGGTGGTGCCTATGGCCATGGCCGCACGATGGGCCATGACCACGGGCCTGAGCTGGGTTCAGGTATCAAAGACCATTTTCATGCCCACTCTCACAGCTAACCCGCTGGATCGTTTGCGGCTGGTGCAATGGCTTTCGCCCAGCTTTCCTATTGGGGCCTTTGCCTATAGCCAAGGGCTGGAGCAGGCGATCACCGATGGCGCGGTCACATCGCCCGAGACGCTGGAAAATTGGGTGCGGGCCACGCTGAGCTTTGGCTCGGGGCGGATGGATGCGATTTTTCTGGCCCATGCCCGCGCGCCCGATGCCGATATTTCGGCGCTTGCCGATCTCGCCTGCGCCTATGCCGCCAGCGCCGAGCGGATGTTAGAAATGACAGAACAAGGCCGCGCCTTTGGCCGCACGATTGAGGCGCTGACGGGCGAGGCGCAACCCGCCCTGCCCTATGCCTTGGCCGTGGGCTATGCGACGCGGGATTTGCAGGTCTCGACTGAGGAAGTTTTGCAAATCTGGCTGCAAGGCCTTGCTGCACAGCAAATCGCGGCAGCGGTGAAATTTATGCCCTTGGGCCAGACCAGCGGCCAAACGGTGCTGGCAAATCTGGCCGCCACTATTTTGGCACTGGCGCAAACCTGTGCCACCGCCCCGCAAAGCGCCCTAAGCAGCACCAGCTTTGGGGCCGATATGGCGCAGATGCGGCACGAAACTATGGATGTAAGGATATTTCGATCATGAAAAGCCCAAATGGCCCGCTTCGGGTTGGTATCGGCGGCCCTGTGGGCGCTGGCAAAACCACGTTGACGGAAAAGCTGTGCGCCGCACTGGCCAATCGCTGTTCGATGGCCGTTATCACCAATGACATCTACACGCGTGAGGATGCCGATTACCTGATGCGCGCCCAAGTGTTGCCTGCCAACCGCATTCGCGGTGTCGAAACGGGGGGCTGCCCGCACACCGCCATTCGCGAGGATGCCAGCATCAACCTTGCCGCGATTGCCGACTTGCGTAACGAATTTGACGACCTCGACCTGATCTTAATTGAATCGGGCGGCGATAACCTTGCCGCCACCTTTAGCCCTGAACTGGCCGATCTGACGATCTATGTGATCGACACGGCGGCAGGGCAGGATATTCCACGCAAACGTGGGCCGGGGGTGACACGGTCCGACCTGCTTGTGGTCAATAAAACCGATCTTGCGCCCTATGTCGGCGTGGATTTGACGTTGCTAGAGCAAGATACAAAGGCCGCGCGCAAAGATCTGCCCTTTGTACTGGCCCGTTTGCGCAGTGGCCAAGGCGTGCAAGAGGTGATCGACTTCCTGCTAGCCGAGGGCGGGCTGCCGCTGAGCGAGTCGCTATAGCCCAAGATGTTGTATGGTACGCGCCCATTTCTCTGTATAGTAAATGCACAATTTCTGCGCTGCAGCATCGATATATGCCCAAAAAATAACCAACACCTCTGATGTGCCGAAAATTTAGCCGAAAACCCCAGCCCTACGTTGAAGAAGCGATGCACTTGGCCTTTGCTACAGGTGCTCGGGCCACCAACGGCCAAGGCAGGTGTGCGGCAGGGAATTGCTTGGACGGCGTCCCCACCGCACGGGTGCAACAAAAGCTGCTCTCTTAGTATGGCCATTCCTTGCAAAAAGGAAAAGGCCGCAGAGAGCCTAATAGGGAAGTACAAAATGAAATTATCCAGACGCGCATTTTTGGCCACCAGCATTGCCGCATTTACCGCGCCGGTTGTGGCATTTGCCCAAGAAGAAACCATCAAAATCGGGGTGTTGCATTCCCTCTCGGGCACGATGGCGATTTCGGAAACCACGCTAAAAGACACGATGCTGATGCTGATTGAGGCACAAAATGCCAAAGGCGGCCTCTTGGGCAAAAAGCTGGAGGCGGTCGTGGTTGACCCAGCCTCCGACTGGCCACTGTTTGCCGAAAAAGCGCGTGAGTTGATTACGGTTTCCAATGTTGACGTGATGTTCGGTTGCTGGACGTCCGTAAGCCGCAAATCGGTTCTGCCAGTGATCGAAGAGCTGAACGGCCTGTTGTTCTATCCTGTGCAGTATGAAGGCGAGGAATCGTCGAAAAACGTATTCTACACCGGTGCCGCGCCAAACCAGCAGGCTATTCCGGCGGTTGACTACTTCCTTGACGAACTGGGGATTGAAAAATTTGCCCTGCTCGGCACCGATTACGTCTACCCACGCACCACCAACAACATCCTTGAGGCCTATCTGATGTCGAAAGGCATCGCCAAAGAGGATATCTTTGTGAACTACACCCCATTCGGCCATTCGGATTGGTCGAAAATTGTGGGCGATGTGGTTGGCCTTGGTGCTGATGGCAAAAAGGTTGGCGTTATTTCCACCATCAACGGCGATGCAAATATCGGCTTTTACAAAGAGCTGGCAGCAGCAGGTGTAACCGCGGATAAGCTGCCTGTTGTTGCCTTCTCGGTTGGTGAAGAAGAGCTTTCGGGTCTGGATACCAGCAACCTTGTTGGGCACTTGGCAGCTTGGAACTACTTCATGTCGGCAGATACCCCTGAAAACGCGGCGTTTATTGCCGATTGGAAAGCCTTTATCAAAGACGACAAGCGCGTAACCAATGACCCGATGGAAGCCCATTATATCGGCTTTAACATGTGGGTAAACGCGGTCACCGCAGCGGGCACCACCGATGTTGACGCCGTATCAGACGCGATGATCGGGCAAACCTTCCCGAACCTGACAGGCGGAATGTCGGAAATGCTGCCGAACCACCACCTGACCAAGCCTGTGTTGATCGGTGAAATCCGCGCCGATGGCCAGTTTGACATCATCAGCCAAACCGACCCTGTTCCCGGCGATGCCTGGACTGATTTCTTGCCAGAATCGGCGGTGCTTGAAGCCGATTGGAAAGACCTGAAATGCGGCATGTATAACACCGAGACCAAAACCTGCGTTCAGTTGACCTCGAACTACTGACCTACCCGGAGGGGGCCGAACTGGCCCCTTCCCACCCCCAATTCATGGAAAATTCATATGCGGGTTTTGCCCTTTGTTCTGGCCGTTCTGGCTTGGGTGTTTTTTGGCGCCCTAGCCACTGTACAGGCCGAAACCGCCCAATCGGTTCTGACCACGAACACTGCTTTGGTGGAAAGGGCCTCGCGTCAAACCATTTCACCGGTGATCGCGGCGCTGGTAGACAGCGGCGATGAAGCTGTGCCTGCGATATTAGAGGCATGGGCCGATAAACGGTTGGGCCTGCGCAAGGCCGATGCGGTTTATCTGCTGATCACGGCCGAGGGCGACAGCTATGCGACCCGCAGCCTTGATGGCCAAGATTTGGGCCTTACGCCAAAATCCGAGATTACCGAGTTGAAGCCAAACGCAGGTGTGCGCGGCTTGATCGCAACCGCTCTGGTGCAGTTTAACCTTTCGGCCAAAGACGCAGGCAAACGCGCGGCGGCGCTCGATTCCATCGCGACAGACCCTACCCCCGACGCTCTAACGCCTCTGCGCGCCTCAATTGAGGGGGAACCAGACGCTGCGCTAAAAGCCCAGAAGCTGCGTCTGGAACGCTTGCTGACCTTGCGGTTCGACCCCGATTCAGCGGCGCGTGTTGCCGCTATCGAAAGCTTTGGCGCGGATACGCAGCTCGATTTGCGCGCCGCCCTGAACCCTTTGTTGTCGACAAAGCGCATCGCCGTTGAAGGCGCCCTGCCCGATGGCGCCAACATTGCGAACACCTTGAAAATGGGGCCAGACTTTACAGCCGTTCAGGCCTATGCCTTGCTGGTTGATGCGGGCTTGGTGCCTGCACGGCTGACAGTCGCCGATCAACGCGCAACCTTGTTGAGCAACCTGAAGGACGGGTTTGTCGGCGGCGTGCCCTTGGCCGAGTTGAACACCCAGGCCGCCCGCGACCGCGCCTATACCGCGCTGGAAGAGCAAGGCATTGCACGGATTGCCGCAACCGAAGACGAAATTGCGGCCACGCTGGGCAAGTATAAATTCCTTGATATCTATGATGAACGCGACGCCGCTGTGACCGATGCGGCACGTGACGCCCTGCGCGGCATCGACGAAAAAGTAGGCTTTATGCGCGCCGCCGATTTGGCGTTGGATGGGCTGTCTTTGGCTTCCATTTACTTTTTGGCCGCTATTGGCCTTGCCATTACCTTTGGCGTGATGGGCGTTATCAACATGGCGCATGGCGAGTTTATCACCATCGGCGCCTATACTGGCTATGTCGTGCAGCAATGGATCACCGATTACACCGTTTCAATCATCGTGGCCCTGCCGTTGGCTTTTGCCATCACCTTTGGCCTTGGTGTCGCGATGGAGCGGCTGGTGATCAGGTTCTTGTATAAACGTCCGTTGGAAACACTGCTGGCCACCTTCGGAATTTCCATCGCACTGCAACAAATTCTAAAAAACATCTTTGGCACACAGGCCCGCCCGCTGACGTCTCCGGCGTGGTTGGATGGGGCTTGGGTGCTGAATGATGTGGTCTCGATCAGCTATATCCGCGTGGCGATTTTCGTGCTGGCGCTGCTGTTTCTGGGCGTATTTCTGTGGATTATGAAGCGCACACGACTGGGCCTAGAGGTCCGCGCTGTGACCCAAAACCCGACAATGGCGGCAAGCATGGGCATCAACCCAGACCGCATCAATATGCTGACTTTTGGCATCGGGTCGGGCATCGCAGGCATTGCGGGTGTGGCGATTGGGCTGTTTGCCAAGGTCACCTCTGAACTTGGCAGCGATTATATCGTGCAAAGCTTTATGACAGTGGTTGTGGGTGGCGTTGGCAACATCTGGGGTGCGCTGGCTGGGGCCACGATGATCGGCGGTTTGCAAAAAACGATTGAGTGGCTGAACCCGTCCAACACACTGGCCGCCCAGACCTATATGATCTTGTTTATCATCCTCTTTATCCAATTCCGCCCGCGGGGCATCATTGCCCTTAAGGGCCGCGCGGCAGGAGATTGATCATGCTTTTCCTTAAATCCAAACCCTCATTGGTCGTCGTTATTGCAACTCTTGTGGTGTTCTCGCTGCTGGTCACGGTCCTGTCCGAAGGCTATGGCACCGGCGCGCTTTCCACCTCGTTTATCAAGACCTTAGGCAAAACTTTGTGCCTTTGCCTTGCGGCGCTGGCGATGGATCTGGTCTGGGGCTATGCGGGCATCCTTAGCCTTGGCCACATGGCGTTTTTCGCGCTTGGCGGCTATATGATCGGCATGTGGCTGATGTATGCACGGACGGCGGAGATTGTGACAACCGCCCTTGCAGGCGGGCTGCCTGCCACCCCCGCCGAAATACAAGACGGGATTACCAGTCAGATTTTCGGCGTGGTTGGCACGTCGGATTTGCCGTTCATCTGGGGCTTTGCCCATAGCTTTCCACTGCAAATAATGCTGGTGGTTTTGGTACCGGGCCTTTTGGCGCTGTGCTTTGGCTGGCTGGCGTTTCGGGCGCGGGTGACGGGGGTTTACCTGTCGATCCTGACCCAAGCGATGACGCTGGCCTTGGCGCTGTACCTCTTTCAAAACGATTCCGGCCTACGTGGCAACAACGGCTTGTCAGGCCTGCAAAACCTTCCGGGCCTCTCTGACATCAGCCAAGGCAGCTTGTCGATGTGGTTCTTTTGGGCTTCGGCTGCGGCATTGGGTTTGGCCTATGTGCTGATCACTTGGATCGTGTCGGGCAAGTTCGGCTCGGTCATCCGCGCCATCCGCGATGATGAGGCGCGTGTGCGGTTTCTGGGCTATTCGGTCGAAGGGTATAAGCTGTTTATCTTCACCCTCACGGCCGTGATCTGCGCCCTTGCAGGCGCGCTTTACTACCCCCAAGCTGGTATCATCAACCCGGCCGAACTGGCCCCCACCGCATCGATTTATCTGGCGGTTTGGGTGGCAATTGGCGGACGTGGACGGCTTTACGGCGCGGTCATTGGCGCGGCCTTTGTGTCGCTGCTGTCGAGCTGGTTCACCGGCGGGCGGGCTCCGTCTATCCCGCTAGGGTTTGGCACGCTGAACTGGGTCGATTGGTGGCAGGTGCTGCTGGGCCTGTCGTTTGTGCTGGTCACATTGTTCGCGCCCAAAGGCATCGGCGGGCTGTTTGACAGTCTTGCGGGCTTGCGCACTCCCAACCGCCGCGGTGCACCACTCGGCCCCGATGATGGCAGCTTGCAAGAAAAAGAGGCCCTAAAATGAGTGCATTGCTAGAGGTTTCCGGCGCTTGCGTCAGCTTTGACGGCTTTCGGGCCATCAACAACCTGACCTTCACGATCGGCTCGCAAGAGCTGCGCGCGATCATCGGGCCGAACGGCGCGGGCAAATCCACCTTTATGGATATCGTCACTGGCAAAACCCGCCCCGACAGCGGCAGCGTGATGTTTGGCGAAAAATCTACATCCTTGCTGAAACTGTCTGAGGCCCAAATCGCGCGTATCGGCGTTGGCCGCAAATTCCAGCGCCCCACGGTGTTCGAAGACCAGACCGTCACCGAAAACCTGACCCTCGCGCTAAAGGCCGCGCGCAGCCCGTGGCGGGTTTTGATGTGGCGCAAGGCCAGCGCGGATGTGGCGCGCATCGCGGATTTGGCCACACAGGTCGGGCTTGGCAGGCATTTGGACCGCAAATCAGGTGAGCTAAGCCACGGCCAAAAGCAATGGCTGGAAATCGCAATGCTGCTGGCGCAAGAGCCGCGGCTGTTGTTGGTCGATGAACCCGCAGCAGGCATGACACCGGCCGAGCGTGAACTGACAACCGCCCTGCTGGTAGACATTGCCAAAACCCGCGCAGTGGTGGTCGTCGAACATGATATGGAATTTGTGCGTCGCCTGAATTGCAAAGTCACCGTGCTGCATGAAGGTGCGGTTTTGGCCGAAGGCTCATTGGACCACGTGACCAAAAACCAACAGGTTATCGATGTCTATCTGGGGCGCGGCGAATGAAAAATGGATCAAAAACATGATTGAAACCAAAGGCCTAACCCTGCATTACGGCAGTTCTCAAATCCTGCATGGTATTGATTTTTCTGCCAAAGCGGGTGAGGTGACCTGCATCATGGGCACCAATGGCGTTGGCAAAACCAGCTTTCTAAAGGCGTTGGCCGGGACGCACCCAAGGTCGGGTGGCAGCATTGAATTGGCGGGCAAACCCTTGGGCCTGCACCGCCCGCAAGACATGGCGCATATGGGCGTTTCCATCGTGCCACAGGGACGGATGATCTTTCCTTTGCTAACTGTGCGCGAAAATCTGGAAACGGCGTTTTCCGTTTTGCCCAAGGCGGAACATGCCATTCCGGACGAGGTATTTGAACTGTTTCCAGTTTTGCGCGAAATGCAAAACCGGCGCGGTGGCGACCTTTCGGGCGGGCAGCAACAGCAATTGGCGATTGCCCGTGCGATGATCATGCGCCCCAAGGTGTTGCTGCTGGATGAACCGACCGAGGGCATTCAGCCCAACATCATTCAGCAAATCGGGCGGGTGATTGAATACCTAAAGGGCAAAGGCGATATGGCGATTGTGATGGTCGAACAATACTTTGATTTCGCCTATGGGCTGGCCGATCAGATCTATGTTTTGCGCCGTGGCGAGGTGGCGATTAAGGGCGCAAAAATCCAGCTGGAACGTACGCAACTGCGGGCCGAGGTTTCGGTTTAAGCGCCTTCAGTCGCCGCCGATAAACCCGCCTGATTGGCGGTCCCACAGCATCGCATAAAGGCCGCCTGCCGCCAGCAATTCAGCATGTGTGCCTTGCTCGGCAATTTGGCCCGCCTCAAGCACGATAATGCGGTCCATTTCGGCAATCCTAGACAGCCGGTGCGGCCTTTGCTGTCGGTCAACTCAAGGATGAATGCATGCGCGCGGGTCTCGAGGTCATAAAACCGTAAGATCAGGTTGACCAAGGTTGATTTTCCCGCACCCGATGGCCCGACCAACCCCACCTTTTCACCCGCGCCAATCGTTAGGTTGATGCCGTTCAACCCACCACGGCCTTTGCCATAATGGTGCTGCACACCTTGGTTCGAAATCTGACCCGCTGTGACCTGCAATGCAGGTGCATTCACGTCAAACGGCAGGGTAAATGGCTGGCTAATGGTACGCAGCGCCTCACGCACAGAGCCGACTTGCTCAAAGATCGACCACACCGCCTGCGAAACCCAATCGGCCATCGTGGTAATCCGCAACGACAGCGCAACCGCAGCACTGACCAAGCCAATCGTCGCCCCGCCTTGCATCCACAGCCAAATACCATAGCCAACAAAACCGCCATGATAATGCCTTCCAGCCACACCGTTATGGTGCGCAGGCCTACGCTGATTTGGCGCGCAGCAAACAGCGTGACCCGTGTTTCCTCTAACCCTTTCAGGTGTTCGGCCTCAATATCCTCGCGGCGGGCAAACAGGCTGACGGTATCAAAATTGGAAAACGCATCCACAACCCCATCCAAAAGCGCCGATTTTGACGCCATAAAGGTCTCCATCGCGAGGACCATGCGCGGGATAATCACGACCATCAAAGTGACATACAGAATCAGCCAAACCAGCAAAGGCAGCGCCAGCCGAATATCGGTATCCGCCATAAAAGTGACAACGCCGACCATATAAACAAGGCCAAAGGCCACCGCGTTTAACGAATGATAAATCACATTCGACGCATAATTACCGATAAGGACCAACCGCGATGCCGTGCGGCCAGCCAGATCCTCTTGGAACCAACCAACCGATTGCTTGATCAAATGGTCATGCGCGCGCCAGCGGACCAAGTTGGCCGCGTTGCACTGCAACCCGATGTCTTTTACCGCATGGCGGGCAAACTGTGCGATGGGGCGGATCAGCACGACCATCACCCCAGCCCCAAGCAGGCTGGCGCGGTGGGTCTGCCAAATCTCGGCGGGTGGCGTATCGGACAGCATATCGATCAGCCGCCCCGCATAACCGATCAGCCACACCTCAATCACCGCCGAAAGAACCGTGACCAGCACGCTAAGCCCCAACACCCAGCGCAGCGGGTAAAGATGCGACCGCAGATATGGCCAGACCTGCCCCGCAGGCGGTGCGCCGGTGCCGTGGTCATAAGGATCGGCTAGGTTAAGCGCAGCCCGCGTGATGCGGTCATAGGGTTTGAACATGGCGCAATTGCCGCGCCCAATGGTTTTGGGATGCGGCCCTTCCTGAAAGAATATGGGACTGCACCGCGTTGCGGCGCAGATTTAAGTTTTTACGCAGCAGCTAGGCCTGTCAATAGTTCCACATCGTGCCGTCTTGCAGGCGCACAACAGGGTGGCTGCCGGGTTTATAGCTGTACCGGGCGCCTTCTTTTTCATCGAAATCAACGCCAAGGCCGGGCGCATCACTGACATAAACCATTCCGTTTTCCATCCGGTGATCAGACGGGAACAGCGCGTCACATTCAGGCGTCCCGAGCACGAGATATTCCTGAATCCCGAAATTGGGTGCCCAAGCATTCAGGTGCGCCTGCGCCGCCATGCACAGCGGCGAATGGCTGGGCGCGCCGTGAAAACCGGTGCGCACATGGTGCAGCCCTGCCAGATCAACGATGCGTTTGGTAGGCGTGATGCCGCCCGCATAAGTAACCGCAAGGCGGATAAAGTCGATTAACTCATTCTCAATCAACTTGTTGCAATCATAGACCGAGTTGAACACCTCACCAATTGCCACGGGCACGGTAGAATGCTGGCGCAGCAGGCGCAGGGCGTCTTGGTCTTCGGCAGGGGTCGGGTCCTCTAACCAATACAGGCCAACGGGTTCAACCGCCTTGGCAAATTCGGCCGCCTCTCGCGGGGTTAGGCGGTGGTGCACATCGTGGAGGATTTTCAGATCGGGACCAAACCGCGCCCGAATTTCGGCCAGCGCGCCGGGCATATAGCGCATATAGCGCTCGCTATCCCAAATCTCGACCTTGGGGCATATACCACTGAAATCGCTGATGTAATGCTTACCCTCACCCTTGTTTTCCGGCACTGCATAGCTGGCGCTTGGCATGCCCGGAATGCCGCATTGCACGCGCACGGCCTTATAGCCCTGCTCGACGTAATGCGAAATCGAGTCCATCAGATCCTCTAGGTCCGATCCGGTTGCATGGGCGTACACCAATGCGCCATCACGGCTTTTTCCGCCGAACAGCTGGTACAATGGCATGTTCGCCAGCTTGCCCTTAATATCCCACAGCGCCATATCAATGGCGCCGTAAGCTGCCATCGCAATCGGGCCACGCCGGAAATAGGCGCCACGGTACAAAAACTGCCAAATATCCTCACTGCGGCGCGGGTCCATGCCGATCAACGCGGGGATAAGATAGTCTTGCAAATAGGCGGCGGGCAAGGTTTCGCGGTTGTTCAGCGTGGCATCGCCAAGCCCGTAAACCCCTTGATCCGTCATAATTTTCAGCGTGACGTAATTCTTGCCCGGACCGCCCACAAAGACTTTTGCACCCGTGATTTTCATCGCCGCCCCCTATGCTTTCAAGTCTGACAGGTCGGTCCAATTGTCGGCCGAACGGATGATTTCAATGATCTGCTGATACTGGCTGCCCTCGGCAAAGGTCGGATAAGGCGCGACGCCCTCACCCGAAATATCGCGCACGAATTCGCGCGCAAGATAGTGCCAGCATTGCTCGGTCTCGCCCGACACATCGGCAATAGCGTCGGTGATATGCTGCGGAAGCGGCAGATCAACCCACTGTTTATCGGCCCCATAAAGCGAAAGCTGGCCGCTGCCGTAATGGCCCCTCAGGTAGATTGCGCCCTTGGTGCCGTAAAAGACAATGTGATCTTCGCGGAAACGCGGCACCAAACCGCCGTGTTTGAACAGCACGGAAACCGGGTTTTCGGCAAACGGGCTCTCCATCTGTGCCATCACGGTATAGGACCACTCAACATTGCTGTCCCCCCATTTTAGCGCTGGGTCCGTCAGGTCTTTGGGTATGAAATTGCGCCGCGTGGCAAAGTTATGCACGCCCTCGACAATCGGCGCGCGGCCCATATCATCGCGCACCTCGCCATTGATCCGCAGAATTTTCTCGCCCACGACCGAGGCCACAATCGACAAAGTATGCGTGAAGTTATTGTTCAACCGACCGCCACCCTGTTCGGCGCGGTGCGACCAACCAAAGGGAATCTCACGCTCGAGGTTGAAATGCGAGATGCATTCAACCTCGGTGGGTTCACCAATCGCGCCAGAGGCGACCAATTCCTTTGCGTGCAAAACACTTGGCGCATAGCGAAAGCTAGCAGCATAGGCCGTCTTGATGCCTTTTTGCTGCGCCAAGCGGTACAATTCCTGTGCGGTTTCGGCGCTATGGGTCATCGGCTTGTCACAAAACACGTGGCAGCCAAAAGCAATAGCCTGCTTGATCGGCTCATAATGTGCGCCGCCGGGTGTTGCGATGGATACGATATCAGGCTGGCAATCGGTCAAAGCGGCTTGCCAATCTGTACCCGAATACGGGATCGCCATTTTGGCAGCCACTTCGGCCACAACACTGGGAGTACGGCCAACGATGCCAACGACATCACAGCCCGCAGCCCGAAATGCATCTGCGTGACCCTGCCCCGCAAAGCCGGTTCCAGAAATCAAGACCTTCAAACCGTGGTTCATAAACCTGCCCTCCAAATTGGTTGACTAGTATGGTAATTGCGATTGAACCGCATGACAATCTTGAATTGCCAGTCGGCATCCAACAGCCCAGAGATTCTGCTGCCCGCACGCGCGCTATACCTATAGATCGCGGCTTGGATGCCAACACAGACATTACCGAAAGGTTTTTAGGCTGAGCGTTTCTAATGACTTACTTGCCAAAACACTGCTTTCCTTTGCACCAATACATGCCATCTTGGTCCTGTGAATTATTTCCTGAAAACTTGCAGAAAGGTTCTGGACGTCCGCGAAACAGCTTGCTATACGCCTCGAAGTGTTCCGGCGTAGCTCAGCGGTAGAGCAAGCGACTGTTAATCGCTTGGCCGTAGGTTCGATCCCTACCGCCGGAGCCAATTTCAACATAAGTTGTTGAAAAAACCTAACGAAGCCATAGTTTGGCTTCGTGGGTAAGGCATTGTACCGCTGCCTTTCATCCCTGTCCAAACGCAATCGGACACCAACATACATCCTCAGACGCAATCGCCTGCCTGCCAGCGGATCATCCGCCCTTTGCTTGCATGTAAGTCCATTGGCCAGTGCGATACGCACCGCAATCTTTGCAAAATTCGCCTGTCCGGTTCAGTTCCATAGGTCATCTCCTGTGTTGCAGGGAATGTTAACAAATGAGCGGTATCAAACCGCGGCAGCTCCTCTTCGTCACATCAGATCACGACAGCGTGATTGGCTGTCACACATGTAACATAGGCCGCCCCCCAACGAACTGACCGAAGCATAACAAAAGGATGGTAACCATGTTCAAAATGACAACCCTCGCCCTTGCTTTTAGCATTGGGATGATCGGCACGGCCTTTGCTGGTGAGCAATACGTCGATAAAACCGGCTTTGCGGTGTCGGGCTATGACGTCGTGTCTTATTTCGATTTACCCCAGTCCCAGATTGGCCAGCCGCAGCAATCCCCGCTGGCGGGCAAATCATCCATCACAACCGACTATAACGGTGCAAAATTCGCATTCGCTAATGAGGCAAACCGTGATCGCTTTTTGGCCAATCCTGCGGAATTTGCACCGCAATACGACGGCCACTGCGCTTATGGCGTTGCTCAGGGAGGAAAAGTCCCCGGTAATCCAACATTGTGGCGCATCGTTGACAATAAACTCTATCTGAACATCACCAAAAATGTGGTCGGGTTTTGGGAAGCGGACATCCCCGGCAATCTGACCGAAGCGAATGGAAAATGGGGCGACCTAGAACCCAAAGAAGCGTCTCATGCCAAAATTCCAGACTTTTCATCTTCGGCTCCTGTCGCGAATTGATTGGACACGCAAAAGCGATGACTGCAACACCTGCCTCTGAGACCACCGCGCAGACCCTTAAGGGTCTGCGCGTCCTTGATCTGTCGCGTATTCTGGCGGGACCGACGGCGACCCAGTTACTTGCTGATCTGGGTGCTGAGGTTATAAAAATCGAGCGCCCCGGCAAAGGCGATGACACGCGTGGTTGGGGCCCCCCTTTTATGACCGATGCGGCAGGGGCCGACACGCGCGAAAGCGCCTATTACCTGTCGGCGAACCGTGGCAAGCAATCCGTCGCCATTAACATCGCAGATCCGCAAGGGCAGGCGCTGATTGCAAGCCTTGCGGCTAAGGCCGACATTTTGGTAGAAAATTTCAAAGCCGGCGATCTTGCGCGCTATGGGTTGGATTATGCGACGCTTGCCGCCATCAATCCACGACTGATCTACTGTTCAATTTCGGGCTTTGGCCAAACTGGGCCGAATGCGGACAGGGCGGGATATGACTTTTTGGTCCAAGGCGAGGCTGGGCTGATGAGCCTGACCGGAGAGCCTGACCGCCCGCCGATGAAAGCGGGGGTGGGCATCGCCGATTTGATGTGTGGCATGTATGCGGTTGTCGGTATTCTGGCAGCGGTTCAGGCCCGCCATAACAGCGGCCAAGGTCAGCATATCGATATTGCCCTGATGGATACCCAAGTGGCCATGCTGGTCAATCAAGGGGTTGCACATCTGACCGATGGGCAAATCCCACCACGGCGGGGAAATGACCACCCGACGATCGTGCCCTACGGCACGTTTCCGGCCAGCGATGGCGATTTTATTCTGGCAATTGGCAATGATACACAGTTCGCCCGCTTTGCCGAATTGGCCGGTGCGCCGGGCTTGGCACAGGATGACCGCTTTGCCACCAATGCCGCGCGCGTGCGCAACCGTGCCGTTTTGATCGGCCTTGTCGCGGGCCTGACAGCGGGCAAAACGGCGGCAGACTGGCTTGCTGCTTGCGCGGCGCATGGCATCCCTGCTGGCCCGATAAATGATCTGTCACAGGTCTTTTCCAGCCCGCAGGTGGCCGCACGGGGCATGAAGGTGCAAATGCCGCATCCGACCGCGGGCAAAGGCACTGTCGACTTGATCGGGAACCCGTTGAAACTATCTAAAACACCTATCTGCTATACCAAGGCCCCACCCACGCTTGGGGCCGATACACATGCGGTTCTCCAAGACCATCTTGGCCTTGGCACGGCAGAGTTGCTTGCCCTACAAGACGCAGGCGTGATTGAAGGAACACCCCTCGAATGACCTCTATTCTGACTGGGGCCGATATCATCGGCCAATCGCTTGCAAACGCTGGCGTCACCCACGCCTTTGGCATCCCCGGAGGCGAGGTGCTGGCGGTGATGCAAGGGCTTGATGCTGCGGGCCTTCGGTTCATGCTGGTCAAACACGAAAACGGCGGTGGCTTTATTGCCGAGGGGCTGTGGCACATGACGGGCGCGCTGCCCGTTCTGGTGGCCACGTTGGGGCCCGGTGTCGCCAATGCGGTGAATGTGGTGGCCAATGCGATGCAAGACCGTGTGCCCATGATCTTTTTGACAGGCTGCGTCGATGCGGCCGAGGCAGAAACCTATACCCATCAGGTTTTTGACCACCAAGCGATGCTGCGTCCCGTGGTCAAAGGCAGCTTTCGTTTGACGCAGGGGGCAGTCGCTGTCGGCATGGCCAAGGCGATTGCGCTGGCGCGTTCGGGCCAACCCGGCCCTGTGCATGTTGATGTGCCGATTGGCGTGGCCGAGGCGTTATCGTCTGAAACCGTCCTGCCCCCGATTGCCAGCACACCCGCAGGCCTACCCCCTGTAACAGCCCTGAACGCGGCGCTGGCAGTGCTTACGCAGTCAAAGCGGCCCTTGGCCATTGCCGGTGTTGACGCCGTGAATGACGCGGCTGGCCCCGAGATCACCCGCTTTTGCCATGACCATAACATCCCCTTGATCACCACCTACAAAGGCAAGGGGCTGATGGATGAGGCGGATCCGCTGTGCCTTGGCGGTGCAGGGCTGTCGCCCAAAGCAGATGGCATTTTGATGCCGCTTATGGCGCAGGCCGATTGCATTTTGTTGCTGGGATATGACCCGATCGAAATGCGGATCGGTTGGCGTAACCCGTGGAGAAACGGGCAAAGCATCATCGAAATCACCGGCCAAGCGCGCAGCCACGGCATGCACCACGCCCAGCATGTGTTGATCGGTAGCCTAAGCGAAACCCTGCCCGCGTTGCGACACAGCGCCCCGCCGCGCTGGCCCGATGCTGCGCCCGCCACCGCACGCGCAGCCCTTGCCGCAGCATTTTCCGCGCCTGCCCATTGGGGGCCGCATCAGGTCTTTGATACCTTGCGCCGCGTCATGCCGCCCGAAACGGTCATCACCGCCGATAGTGGCGCACACCGCATTTTGGTCAGCCAGATGTGGGACAGCCCCAGCCCGCGCGGCATGCTGCAATCATCGGGCCTGTGCACGATGGCCTGCGCAGTGCCTTTGGCCGCTGGGGCCAAACTGGGCCGCCCGGACGTGCCGGTTTTGGCCTTTGTCGGCGATGCCGGGCTGGAAATGGGCGCGGGAGAGCTGGCCTCGCTGACGGCGCATGGCCTGAACATCGTCATCTGCGTGCTGGTGGATGACAGCCTGTCCTTGATCGAGATGAAACAACGCGGCACACAGCGGCCCAATCTAGGGGTGGATTTTGGCGGCCCCGGCTATGCTACCGATTTCCCGACCCTTGCCCGCGCGTTCGGCGGACACGGCGTCGCGGTCACAGATGCCGATGCCTTGGCATCCGAGGCGGCTGCCGCCTTAACGCGCGATCAATTCACCCTGATTGCAGCGCATATTCCCCGCCGCGCCTATGACGGTGCTTTTTAGGGCATTTTCAGGCCGAACAATCACAGGGTGGTGTGATGTGTGAAACAAACGCCCAACCTTGTAACAATGCACGCCCCCCTCTCGAACCGCAATTTGAACACCCTGCACGCCGGCGCGTGCAGGCCGGTATTTTGTTATGAAAAAAGGTTTGCCAATGCCAAAGTCTGACGATCTCTGTGGTATCGAAACGTCGCTCTCGGGTGCCGTTATCGGTGATTGGAACAACGTCATTCACGGTGTTTTGTCCCACTCTGCCAGCACGGGGCCAAGCCTGAACCTTGTTCTTGCGGCCGCCCCTGATTTCGCCTTGGGGCAGGCCATCCGCGGGCTGTCTTGCCTTTTGCTGGGCAGGGCTGAAATGGTCACCATCGCGCGTGAGGCCCATGCGGCGGCCATTACCGCAGCACCCGCTACCCCGCGCGAAATGGCCTTTGTTCACGCCTTGGGCGATTGGTTGGCAGGGCGCCCTTCACATGCGGCGGCACGGTTGCAAATTACGTTAAACGAAAACCCGCGCGATGCCTTGGCGATGAAAATGGTCCAAGCGCTCCATTTCATCATCGGCAACCCCCGCGCGATGCGGGCCTCTGTCGAAGGCGTCATGGGCGCATGGGCCGACCACCCAACCCGCGGGTATCTGCTGGGCTGTCACGCCTTTACATTAGAAGAAACCGGCGAATATGCCGCCGCCGAAAAGGCGGGTCGTGATGGCATTGCCCTTACGCCGGATGATGCTTGGGGCCTGCACGCCGTCGCCCATGTGTTTGATATGACGGGCCGCGCGCGCGAAGGGCTGGAGTGGTTGACAGGCCGTGACGCGTCATGGGCGCATTGCAACAACTTTCGCTTTCACGTTTGGTGGCACCGTGCGTTGATGCATTTGGATCTGGGTGAATATGACACCGCCCTTGCCCAATATGATGCCGATATTCGCGCCGAGAAAACCGATGATTACCGTGATGTGTCCAACGCTGCGTCCTTGCTGTCGCGGCTAGAGCTGGAGGGCGTCGATGTTGGCGACCGCTGGCAAGAGCTGGCAAATCTTGCCGAGCATCGCGCCACAGATGGCTGCCTTGCCTTTGCCGACCTGCATTACATGCTGGCACTTTGCGGCGGGCAAAGAGACGCCGCCGCCACCGGTCTGATCGCGCGGATGCAGGCCAATAAAGCCGATGACAACGAGGCGGCCCGCGTCACGGCCCACCCTGGCCTACACATCGCCAAAGGGTTGCAAGCTTTTGCAAATGGTGAATACTCCGGCGCATGGCAGCATTTGCGCGCAGGCAAGTCAGACCTGCAATCTATCGGCGGCAGCCATGCGCAGCGCGATATTTTTGACCGCATCACCATTGAGGCCGCCGTCCGTGGCGGCAATCTGGATGCGGCAGAAACCCTGCTGCGCGACCGTTTGGCGCGGCGCGGCGGTGCCTTGGATGGCTATGCCGAGGCGCGTCTGTCCCTTATTGATACCGCACGCCTGAAGGTGGTTTAAGATGATCAAAGTATCGCGCCCCCGCGACCCCCGGCTCGATTTCTTTCGCGGAGTAGGGATGTTTATAATCTTGATCGCCCATATCACCGACAACCCCTACACCTTGTGGATCCCCGCGCGGTTCGGCTTTTCCGACGCGACCGAGATGTTTGTGTTTTGTTCGGGAATGGCATCGGCGCTTGCCTTTGGTGCCGTGTTTCGGCGCGCAGGTTGGGTGATGGGTTTGCTGCAAATCGTCTTGCGCATTTGGCAGGTCTATTGGGTGCATTTGGGCGTGTTTTTCGTCACCTTGGTGTTGATGCTGTTGATAAACACCAGCGGCGTCTTCCCCCGAAATGAGGTGAATGCGCTGAACTTGTTGCCATTTCTAACCAATACGGGACCCAATCTGATCGGCCTGTTCACCCTGACCTATGTGCCGAATTACTTTGATGTTTTGCCAATGTATCTGGTGATCCTTGGGCTTATTCCTTTGATTATGGCACTAGCGCGGATCGATGTGCGCTTGCCGCTTTTGGTTAGCGTCATCCTTTGGCTTGCGGCCAACGCGGGCCTGAACCTGCCTGCGGAATTGTGGTTCACCAAACCATCAACACGGGCGTGGTTTTTTAACCCGTTCGCGTGGCAATTGGTGTTTTTCACCGGCTTTGCCCTGATGTCAGGATGGCTGCCACAGCCCCCCGTGCGCCGGTCGCTCATCTGGCTGGCGATCGCCGTTGTGCTGCTGTCGGTGCCGTTTGCATGGTATAAGATTATCGATGTCTCTGCGTATGTGCGCGCGTGGCGCAGCGACTGGGATCTGCTAATCAACAAATCCAACTTTGGCCTGCTGCGCTATGTGCATTTTCTGGCGTTGGCCTATTTGGCATGGGTTGCGGCGGGGCCGGGCGGCGCAAGGTTGCGTCAAACGGGATGGGCGGCATTTGCCATTGGTCAGATCAGCCGCGTCGGCCAGCAATCGCTGGCGGTGTTTGCGGCCTCGATGGTGATGGCGCGGGTTTTGGGTGCGGTGATGAACCTTGCCGGCAATAGGCCGCTGGCCGTTCTTGCCGTGAACCTTGCCGGCGTCGTTATCATTATCGCCGTTGCCCGCGTGACAGCGTTTTTCAAGGCCAAACCGTGGAAAAATGCCGCCCCCGCCACCCGAGGGCAACAGGCATGACCGCCGCGTCGCGCCGCCAGTTTTTGGGCCTTTTCGGGGGGCTTGCAGCATTGGGGTTGCACCAAGCGCAGGCGAATGGGCGTGCAGGGCTGCGCTTTGGCCCCACAACAGGCTTTACCCCCGAAACGGTTACCGCACGCGCACGCAACTTGGCGGTAAGCGCCTACGTGCCGCCACCCTCGGTCAGCACCGCGTGGCGAAACCTGTCTTATGATACGTTTCGGGGCATCTGGTATGATACGCGGCAGGCCCTTTACAGGGATCACCCATCGTCCGTACAGGCCGAATTCTTTGTGGCGGGGCTGTTTTTTCGTCATAAAATTGGCCTCCATGCCGTCGAAGGCGGCCAATCGCGCGAGGTACAGTTTGACCTTGCCAATTTCGACACCACCGACACATTCCCCGACCTGCCCGCCGAGGGCACGGGCTTTGCAGGATTTCGGGTGCTGGGCGAGACCGAGGCGCAAGGCAGATTTCAAGAATATGCCGTGTTCCAAGGGGCCAGCTATTTCCGCGCAATCGGGCGCGGCCAAGCTTACGGGATTTCCTCGCGCGGTTTGGCGCTGAACACCGCAGGCTCTGGCCCCGAGGAATTCCCGATCTTTCGTGAATTCTGGATCGAAGCCGCCGCGCCAGACGCTTCAGCCGTCACCATCCACGCGCTGTTAGACAGCCCCTCCGTCGCGGGGGCGTACCGGTTTGACATCCGCAAAGGCGATGTCACCGAAATGACGGTCAGCGCCCGCCTGTTCCCACGGGCTCAGCTAAACAGCGTTGGCATCGGCTCCGGCACATCGATGTTTTTGTTTAACAACATCAACCACTTCCGTTTTGATGATTTCCGTGAGGCTGTGCATGACAGCGACGGCCTGCTGATGCTGAATGGCATGGGCGAGACGATTTGGCGGCCCTTGAACAACCCCAAAAATATCGAAACCAGCATCTTTGTTGACAGCGCTCCGCGTGGCTTTGGCCTGATGCAGCGGGCGCGGAAACCCGGAGATTACAACGACTTGTCCGCACATTATGACCGTAGGCCATCACTGTGGGTCGAGCCCTTGGGCGACTGGGGCAAAGGCGCTGTGATGCTGATAGAGATCCCGACCGACAAAGAGATAAACGACAATATCGTCGCGTTTTGGCGGCCCCAGAGCCCCCTTTTTGCAGGCACCGAATATCAGTTCGACTATCGCCTTCACTGGTGTGCGACGGCGCCGGTCGAAGGCGCGGTTGCCCCTGTCATCGCCACACGCACCGGCGCGCGGGTGTTTGAGGATGGCCGGCTTTTTACCGTCGATTACGCGCCCCACCCCGCGCTTGGCGATGATCCGGCCCGCATTGAGGCGCGCGTATCAACCAGCCGTGGGGCGATCAGCAGCCCGATCGTGCAGCACAACCCTGCAACAGGCGGTATGCGGCTGGATTTCACCCTTAAGGGCGACCCGAACGAAACTGAATTGCGTGCCGAACTGTGGCGCGACGGGCGACCGGCAGCAGAGGTCTGGCTCAATCGTTGGATTAGCCGGTGATGCTGTTATTGTTAGACATGGCAGGCTTTGACGCCGCCGCTTTGCCCCCAAAGTTTCGACAGTAGCAACAGCCCGACCACCCCAATTAGCCTAACACAGATCAGACGCTGGACAAGCTGTGATCCGTCGAGCCAGCTAGACTTTGTCCTGCACTTCAAGGGCCATTTGATCCCCCAAAGCTGGTCAGCGCGGGCACTGGTCTGGTTTGAGCAATTCTGATGCCCCAACCTACCAGCGTAAGACCCGCGACCCGACGAGTGCACTGGTTGCCGCGACGGCTAAAATAGCAAGCCCGTACCAGGTTACGTAAAAAAGCGGGCTGTCTTCGGTGCAATACATCGCATAGACCGCCGCGCCAAGGCCGCTGCCCGCCAGCCCCGCGACAAACCCCGTAAGGGCTGGAACCGTGGTGGCCCCCTGCCGCAACGTCGTCAAAATGACAATCGCCGGAACAATCGACAACACCGGAATGGTCAAAAGGCAGGTAAACATGCTTTTGCCATAGGTCGCCATCAGCCGCGCATCAGGTGGCGTGGTGATATAGGCCCATGCCATCAGCCCCAATGCCACACAGGCGATCAACAAAAGCAAACCAAGGCCTGCCCCTTTGCGCCCGTTCGGGCGCGCCAAATTCAGGGAAACATACAGGCCCGCAAAACCCAAAGCGCCCGTCACCAAGAACCGTGCCAGCGATAACGGCAATGTAAGCGACTGCATCAAATCCGGCCGAAACCCAAGCGTCAGCCAAAGCGCAAGCGCCGACAGCGCCAAAGCCACCGGCAATGCCATCAAAAGAGTGTTTCGCAATGGCCGATGTCTGCGCCGATCTGCCGCCAACACCCGGATAAAATCATCCGTTTTCATTTTACATGCCTTTCCGCCAAGGCGGTCAACGTCTTTAAGGCGCGGTGCAACGCCACCCGAACGGCGCCTTCAGTCATATTCATGGCCAAGCCCGTTTCGGCGGTGCTGGCCCCATCTAACCCGATACGCGTCACAATATCTGCCGATTTCGGGTCCAACATGCCGATCATCTTTGCCATATCGGCCGCCTCGGTCAGATCTGGCCCGGTGTCGGCCGCCAACGCATCGGCGAAATCCTCAATAGGGATGTCGATTCTGTTGCCACGTGCCCGAAACGCATCCACCACTTTGTACCGCGCAATCGCATATAACCAAGGGCGGGCAGGTGTGTCAGGCTTCCACGTATGACGTTTTAAGTGGATCGCCAAAAGCACCTCTTGCATCACATCCTCACAGCCCGCGTCGCCCAAGGCCGAACCTTTTGCCCGCACAATTCCCCGCAAGACCGGGGCGACGGCCTGCAAAAACAGCTTGTATGCGCTGTCGTCGCCAGAATTTGCTGCGGTCAGCAACCGCCCCCAATCATCCATCAAAACGCCATCCGTGCTTTCCAATTCGCGGGAAGATCCGAAATGTTACATCCTTAGACCAACAACATGTGCAACCCTAAGGGGGTAGCTACGTGCAGGGGTCTGGCAAAGGCCACAACGCATCAATAACCAACGCGTGCAGCCTTAGCCCACGACACGTTATTTGCCAACCGACGACACAAAACGCCAAGTAAATGAACAGTGATTTAAGACGCCAGAAATTGGGGAGCCTCCTAGCACCGCTTGCTAGCGTAATCCTCGCGGAACGGTCGGGTGCACGCAACAGTCACAAAATGCTCAGGATCTCGACGCTTCGTGAACAGCTAAATATCGACTCGGTTGGCGAAAGCGTACCACTCCTTGCCGAGAGCGTCATTGTCGTCAAGCGCACCCAGCTTGACCGGAATAAGGCGTTCATGGCGCGGGAGGCTCCACAGCGGTGCTCTGCGGTCACCACCAAACGCACGGGAGACGACCCTCCGCTATGAAAGGCGTCCCCGTGCCGGACGTTCAGGCGGTCCGACTATCGTCCTTAGGCAGCATAGCTGACATTTGCTGCGGCGCAGACGGTCGTAGGTTTGCACTGCAGTTCTCAGGCTGGGCAGTCTTTGACATAGTCCGCCAGACATCGGCACAGGCGGTCAAACACCCGCGATATTTGCGGCTCTTTGCGCAGGTCCGGATGGGTGCCAACCCAAATTCCCAAAGTTGCAGTGACCTCGGGCAGAACGGCGACCAACTCCGCATCGCGCGCCGCTCAATTGTGGCGGATTATGCCTCCATGGCCTCAACCGAGGCGCGCAAGGACAGGGCCAATGCGTTGGGCGTCAATCCGGAGGGCGTTCGCAGGAACAGCGTCCAGCCAAGGTCGCGTTCAAGCGTCTCAATGTGGCACCGCGCGGCCTGCGACTGGCCGCCCTTGCCGTGATTGGGGTCATTATGGGGCGCCGCGCTTGATCTCCGCCTCAATCATCTGGATCGCGCATATCGGTCTGGATCGTATGCATGGCTATGGGCCCAAATTGCCCAGCGGGTTCCGGCAAACCGATCTTGGGGTGCTATGAGCCTTGCCAAGGTAGAGATAGTTTTACGCAAAGAGGCGAGACGGTCCGCCTTTCGTTGATCATAAAAACCTTCTTGACCTACAGTGCGCTCTAACCCGTAGATGTTTCTGCGTCTTGACGAGAATCGGATTGTTATGAAGATCGGGGAACTTGCGAAACGTTCGGGCCTAACCGCTTATACTATCCGCTATTACGAGCGGATCGGCCTGTTGCCCTTTGCGAATCGCGATGCTGGGGGACAGCGCGACTATGATCCCTCGATCTTGGTCTGGATCGAGTTCTTGGGCCGCTTGAAAGCCACCGGCATGCCGATCAGGGAAAGAGCTATGACTGAATCTGGTGTTTGGGCGGTTTGAAGGTTGGCGGCGTATCTGGTTGAATTGTTGTTGCGAGACAGC